>SHYC01000037.1 GCA_009693005.1 Dehalococcoidia bacterium
ACCGTGGGGGCCGCGTTGCACGCGCGCTTCCGGGGGGTGCCGGCCATGGCGGTCTCCGTCTTCCAATTGGACAGCACCAACCACAGGATAGGCGCTGTCCTTGCCGCTCTCATTGTCAAGAAGATGGAAGAGGGAGTTATACCGATGGACATGCTCCTGAATGTTAACATCCCTCATGCAGAGATGGACGCCATCACGGGCATAGAGGTAACCAGGCTGGGGCGGCGCAGCTTCACCGATAAGGTCGAAGAGCGGGAAGATCCCAGAAAGCGCAAGCAGTTCTTCCTGGTCAGAGGACGCGAAAACATCGACATAGGGGAGGGGACGGACTTCGGCACTTTACGAGAAAGCAAGATCTCTCTCACTCCCATAGACAACTTCCTAAGCACAATACCCGAAATACTGATACCGCCTAATGTATGTCAAGAGCTTTTCCAGGAGTTGAAGGAGAGGCTTTTATAGAAGCACGATCTTCTTTTAAGTGTCCACCCTGTTTATGCGAGCAATATCCGCAGGCATAAAAGTTGACACAAAAGGCTCTTTTCAGATATACTTCCGAATAGTCAGTAGGGCTGCTAGCTAAGCCCGAGGAGTTTTCTCCGCTGACTGCTTTTTTATGTACACATGTATATACTTTACTTAGACGAATCAGGTAACCATGCCGAGGCCAGCCATTTTGTATTAGCTGGCCTCGCTGTTTTTGAGCGTGAAATCCACTGGTTTAGTCAGGACCTAGACTCACTCCAATTAGAATACTTGCCTGAGGAAATTGAGCCAGTTCATTTTCATGCTGCCAGGCTTCGTGTCAGAGATGGGGACAAGGTTGAAGCACCTTGGGAGAAATTACCCCGAGAGAAGCGGCTGGAACTGAAAGACCGCGTATACGATATAATCCGGGGAAGACGCGGGGTTTTGTTCGGCTGTGCCGTAGAAAAACGGTATTCAGCGCTTAGAAGAGAAGACCCCTACGAGAGAGCATTCGAAGACCTTATTAGTAGGTTTGATCTATTTATGTCCCGAATAAACCGATATGCCATCTCAGAAAATCGGGAGGAGCAACGGGGTCTTGTGGTCTTAGCAGAATCCAGTTACGAAAAGACCATAGCGATTCTCGCGCGGCGACTTAGGGAGACAGGAACCCGCTGGGGTCAACTCCGCAACGTAACAGAAGTACCTCTTTTTGCCCCCGCAAGTGCTACCAGGCTACTACAGTACGCAGACTTCTGCGCTAACGCGATTTACGGCAGGTACCATTCCAAACTAACCGGCGACTTCGATAAGATAGCTGGGAAGTTCGATCAAGACAGCAATATCTTGCATGGCCTAGCACATCTAACCACCGATCCCTACTGTTCGTGTCTTGCTTGCTTCAGTCGCCGATCGAGACCTCCGAACCTTCCACCTATTTGAGTCTATACTATTATGGTGAAATTGAGGTAAGAATTGCTAAAGAACCATAACTGCGGGGAGCTAGGGGCCAAACACATCGAACGGGAGGTCACTCTGGCCGGATGGGTACACCGGCGCAGGGACCATGGCGGGCTGGTCTTCATCGACCTCAGGGACCGCTCAGGACTGGTACAGGTGGTCTTCAACCCAGAGACATCGCCGGCCTCCCATGTGGTGGCCCGCGAGCTGCGAAACGAATACGTGCTCATGGTAACAGGCCAAGTGTCGGGACGGCCGGCCGGTACCGAAAATCCCCGGATGGCCACGGGCGAGATAGAGGTGCTGGTCAAACATGCCGAAATACTAAATCCTTCCAAGACGCCTCCCTTCTATATTAACGAAGAGGTGGAGGTGGACGAGGCACTGCGTCTGCAATACCGCTATCTTGACCTGCGCCGCCCCAGGATGCAGGATAACCTGACCCTGCGCTACCGGATAACCAAGTTCATCAGGGACTTCCTGGACGAAAAAGACTTTATAGAGATCGAGACCCCAATACTAATCAAAAGCACGCCGGAAGGCGCAAGAGACTATCTGGTGCCAAGCCGTCTTTATCCGGGAAAGTTCTACGCCTTGCCTCAGTCTCCGCAGCAGCTCAAGCAGCTTCTGATGGTGGCCGGATACGAACGCTACTTTCAGATCGCGCGCTGCTTCCGAGACGAGGACCTAAGGGCAGACCGCCAGCCGGAGTTCACGCAACTCGACCTGGAGATGAGCTTTGTGAACGAGGAGGAGGACATCCTCATTTTGATGGAGGAGCTGTTCGTCGAGATGGTGGCAAGATTAACCCCGGAGAAAAAGGTGAACAGGCCCTTCCCGCGCCTCCCCTACCGGGAGGTAATGCTGAAATACGGCTCCGACAAGCCAGACCTGAGATACGGCCTGGATATCTCCGACATCTCCGATCTGGTCAAGGACTCGGAATTCGGCGTGTTCAGCCGCGCCGTAAGCGAGGGCGGGTATGTGCGGGCCTTCACAGCAACGGGATGCGCGGGGTATTCCCGCCGGCAGTTGGATGAGCTAGGTGAGCTCGCAAGGACCTACGGCGCGAGCGGAGTCATAACAATTTCCCTCCAGGCGCCGGAAGTCGCAGGCATCGGCGGATTGGAAAGCCTGACGCAGGAGATGGTACGCTCCGCCGCCGCTCGATTCTTGTCTCTGGACCTGGTAAAAAGCGTTGCCCGCCGCTCCGGCGCCGCGCCGGGAGACCTCATCATCATAGTCGCAGGCCCCCAGATCATCGTAGAAAGAACGCTGGGAAGCCTCAGGCAGGAGATGGCCGGCCGGTTGGGGCTGTTGGACCCAGACGTCTTCTCTTTTGCCTTTGTAGTTGGCTTCCCGCTCTTAGAGTGGAAAGAGCAAGAGTCGCGCTGGGAGCCGATGCATCACATGTTCACAACTCCGCAGGAAGGGCAGATTCCGCTGCTGGACTCAGACCCGGGAAAGGTGCAGGGCAAGCACTATGATCTGGTATGCAACGGATACGAGCTGGGCGGAGGCAGCATCCGCATCCACACTAGAGAGCTGCAGGAAAAGATATTCGGTCTACTGGGATATTCCCCTGAGGATGCCCACGAACGGTTTGGCCACATGCTTGACGCCTTCGAATACGGCGCGCCGCCTCATGGAGGTATCGCCTTCGGGCTTGACCGTGTAGCTATGATCATGGCAGGCGCGCCCAACATTAGAGAAGTCATACCCTTCCCAAAAACACAAAGCGCCACAGATCTAATGACGGACTCTCCATCTTCGGTCCCGGAACAGCAGCTGGCAGAGCTCCATATCAAGATAGCGGGCGAATAAGAATCAAGTGTTCGTCGTGTCAAGCATGGCTCAGCATTTTGAGCCGCTCCCGGCACCAGCGGACTGCTTCGGCGTCCGGCCGCGCGCTTACAGTCTCCAGAATATTTCTATACAACGTAGGTCATCTATTTATTGTCGCAATTTAATACGTCTGATACAATGCTCTAAAGCTTTGAGGTAGGTCTAGCGTCGATTACGCAGGAGGCGTGTATGAAACAACTGAGTTTATTCTTTGCAGGTCTGGCCCTGGCAGGTCTGGTGGCGGTTGGATGTGGAGGCTCGACCAGTCCTGAGAGTGGCGGCGGCAGCGGTGGTGGGACTGGAGAGCTCACGATTCTTGGCTCTGACCCTCCCACTTTAGACCCGGCGCTAAGCGGCGATACCGAGTCGGCGACATACGTTGTCGAGATTTTTGGCGGGCTGCTTACGCTTAACAGCGACCTGCAGATCGTTCCGGATCTGGCAGTAGCTATGCCTGAAGTCAGTTCGGACGGCAAAACCTACACCTTTAAGTTAAAAGACAACGCCAAATTCCACGATGGACGTAAGGTAATTGCCCAGGACTTCAAATACTCCATCGAACGTGCGGCGGACCCCAAGACGCAGTCTACTCTGGCTGACACCTATCTGGGCGATATAGTGGGTGTCAAGGACAAGCTGGGCGGCAAGGCCAACGAAGTCAGAGGAGTCACGGTAGTGGACGATCGCACCATCAAGATAGAGATCGACCAGCGTAAGTCTTACTTCCTTGCTAAGCTCACGTATCCAACAGCCTTTGTGGTTGATAAAGCCAACGTAGAATCGAGCAAAAGCTGGACTGACAAACCTAACGGCACCGGGGCTTTTAAGCTAGCTAAATGGCAAATAGGTGAGAAGATTGTCTTGGAACGTAACTCCGGCTTCCACCTGGAGCCTGCAAAGCTAACCCGGGTAAACTTCATCCTGGCCGGCGGGTCAGCAATGACCATGTATGAAAACAAAGAGATCGACGTTACAGGAGTCAGCATAAACGACATAGACCGAGTGCGAGACCCTGCCAATTCCCTAAACAAAGAGCTTATCGAGTCCCCGGACCTGAGTGTAGGGTATATAGGATTCAACAACACAAAACCACCATTTGACGACATCAAGGTGAGACAGGCCTTTAACTATGCGGCGGACAAGGACAAGATTATACAGGTCCTATACAAGGGCCTCGTGCAAAAGGCCAACGGTCCCCTGCCTCCGGGTATACCGGGCTATAACACCAGCCTGAAACCAATCCCGTTTGACCCAGAAAAGGCAAAGCAACTGCTAAAAGAGTCTAAGTACGGTGGTCCCAGCGGGCTGCCAACCATAACTTTATCAATACCCGGCAGCACTGCCACTCCCCCACCCTTTAGCGAAGTTCTTAGAGAGCAATGGAAGACCAACCTGGGTATAGCGATTAAGATCCAACAGATTGAATGGGCGACTTTCTTGGAGGACGTCAAAAAGGGCAGCTACCAGATGTTCCAGGAAGGCTGGATTGCTGATTATCCGGACCCGGAAGATTTCCTGGATATCCTTTTCCATAGCAAGAGCAACAACAACAACGGTCGATACTCTAATCCACAGGTCGATAGACTTCTGGAACAGGCCAGAGTCGAGGAAAACATCGACAAACGTTTAAAGAGCTATCAAGAGATCGAGCAGACGATAGTCAACGAGGCCCCATGGCTGCCCCTCTGGTACGGCAAGAGCTACATACTGGTGAAGCCACACGTCAAAGGCTACCAGCCTGCCCCAATGATAATTCCAAATTTAAGGCTCGTCTCGATCGAGAAGTAACCTATGCTTGCTTACCTTATTCGACGTTTGTTGTTCGCGCCGATCATTTTGCTGTTTGTGACTTTCTTCACCTTCGTTTTGGGCCATTATGGTCCCGGCGACCCGGTTGTGATCCTCATGGGGCAGCAGAACAACCCCGAGGTGGTGGAGAGGATCCGCAAGGAGAGGGGCCTGGACCGGCCACTTTTACCGACGCTGGAGAATTGGAGCGTTTTCCCACCCGCACTATCTGTTCAGCCGGGACAGTATGTAGACTATATTTGGAAGGTGCTGCAGGGCGACCTTGGCGAGAGCAGCACCTTGTTTCGGGGACAACAAGTAAGCAAGCTTCTGTTTCAGAAGATAGCCGTGTCTGCGCAGTTGGGGTTGCTGTCCTTACTCATCGGGGTTTCACTTGGAATGATTTTAGGCTTGGCTGCGGCTCAAAACCAGGGAAAGTGGATCGATCCGGCGATCGTCACTTCCGCGCTATTCTTGAGTTCGCTGCCAATATTCGTTCTGCAACCGTTCCTGGTGCTAGTATTCGTGCGCTGGCTCCATATTCTGCCAACATCGGGTTGGGGAGGCATCTTAGATCCCCGGATCATTATGCCTGCAATCGTGATGAGCCTCGGACCAATCGGCATCATCACAAGGCTCATGCGGTCAAGCACTTTGGAGGTCATCACACAGGACTACGTAAGGACGGCTCGGTCAAAAGGGCTGCCTGAGTTAGCTGTGAGAATCCATCACATAGGAAGAAACTCTATCCTGCCCATATTTACGGTCGTCGGGCTGTCGTTAGCCACCCTGGTAGGAGGATCGTTCGTCACGGAGACCTTGTTCGGCATCCCCGGGGTTGGCAGACTGGCCGTAGACAGCTTTTTCGCGAGGGATTATCCTATCATTATGGCCTTTGTCCTGATCACCGCTGTTGCCTACTTCATAGCGAATCTCATAGTCGACATCGGATACTCATACCTGGACCCGCGGATACGTCTTAATTAGAGGATAATGGGAGAATGCAGAGTGAAGGCCGGCCCACGTCCACTACTAAAATTATCGCGCTGCCCGACCGGCGGCGGGGGGAAGGCCTTGCCACGCTCGCCCTCCGGCGTTTTCGCCGCAAGAAGCTGGCGATGGCCGGCCTGGCGCTGATATTGGCCTTTTACCTGACTGGTATACTGGCTCCGTTGTTGGCGCCCTACAGTTATTCCGCGCAGAATTTGGACGCAAGCTTTGAGCGGCCGAGCGCAGAACACTGGCTTGGTACGGACCGTCTTGGGAGAGACATGCTCAGCCGGATCATTTGGGGCGCTCGTACGTCCGTCATAGTGTCAGCGATGTCAGTCATCACCGGCACCTTGTTTCTGGGTACCGCGCTCGGCGTCCTGGCCGGATACCTGGGTGGGAAGGTTGATACGCTGATAATGAGGGTTGCGGACATATTCCTGGCCTTTCCCGAAATCCTTCTTGTGATACTAATCGCAGCCACCCTGCGTCCTCGAATGATCGGCGTGATCCAGAACTTCGAAGATGCCACGGGATTCAAAGGGCTGGTAGAGTCCGGAGCGGCTGATTATTTCCTGATATTTGGGGCCTTGTCCGTATTTAGCTGGGTAGGGATAGCGCGGCTCATCCGAGGGCAGATCCTCTCCTTGAAAGAGCGTGAATACGTGCTGGCGGCCCGGTCTCTTGGAGCAAGCACAAGACGAATAATGTTTTTGCACCTTTTTCCTAATACCATCAACCTGCTGATTGTGATGGTTACCGCCGGACTTGGCGGATCTATCGGGGCGGAGCTAACGCTGAGCTGGTTGGGTATCGGCATCCAGCCGCCTACTGCAAGTCTGGGCGTGATGATCTGGGAAAACCAGAGCCTCAGCCAGCTGCAGACTCATCCACACGTGCTCCTATCTGTTATCACCCTGGTAACGGTGGTGTTTTTCGCCTTCCAAATTTTTGGCGACGGGCTTAATGATGCTCTAAACCCACGGGCAAGGTAAGCCGTTATGTTAAACGAAGAGAATACTCTGCAAACAACTGACTCTCGGTCCACTTCAGACGGGCAATCGCGCCGCGCCACGTCGCTCGTGTCCCTCTTCTTCATCGTTGTCGTAGTGGCCCTCCTGGGAGGAACTACCGGCTCTTTGACGACTTTTTTCCTGCTTACACGGGGCGACTCGGGCGTAAGAAATGTATCGGCTAAACCCAACCTCTCGGCGCCGGTCACGCTGCTAGAGGACTCATCTATAGTAAATGTCGTCAGAGACGTGGGCCCATCTGTGGTCACCATAGTAAGTGACCTTGGCTCCCGTAGAGGCGGCGCCACGCGGAGCGGCTTCGAAGAGACTGCCAGCGGCTCCGGTGTGATTGTGGACAGTAGGGGCTTTATAGTGACCAATGAGCACGTGGTCAGCGGCACGCAGGGTTTGACCGTAGTGTTCGCTGACGGGAGCAGGGTCCCTGCCAGACTCGTTGGAAGTGACGCTCCTTTTACCGATCTTGCTGTTATCAAGATAGAAGGGAACTCTAAACCGATTCCGGTCCAACTTGGTGACTCCGACGCCCTGGAACCCGGACAGAGAGTCATAGCGATAGGAAGCGCGCTCGGTGACTTCCGTAATACCGTTACCCAGGGCGTTGTCAGTGGACTACACCGTACCTGGCGAGGCAGCGGAACCGTGATGGAAGACCTGATACAGACGGACGCCGCCATAAACCACGGCAACAGCGGAGGCCCTCTAGTAAACTCCCTGGGACAAGTGATTGGAATAACCACCTCGGTCATCCGTACCACGCAGGACGGCGAGCCGGTGGAGGGAATAGGCTTCTCCATCCCCGGCAATACCGTAAGGACGGTAGTGGAACAAATAATTCAAAATGGTAAAGTCTCCCGCCCCTATCTGGGGATCAGTCATCAACTAATCACACCGGCCCTGGCCTCCTTGTACAGCCTGCCGGCCAAATATGGCGTTTACGTGACCCAGGTAAGCGCCCTGAGCCCGGCAGCCAAAGCAGGGCTTAAAGAAGGTGACCTTTTGACCAAAATAAACGAGACGCCCATAGACGACCAGCATCCCTTCCTAAATGTTCTCATGAAAAGCAGGCCCAATGACACCGTTACGCTGACCGTGTACCGGGACAACAAAATGATACATCTCAAAGCGACTTTAACTCCAAGAGAGTAGGCCCTCTTCTTTCTAACCCCTTTCACTCTCCCAAATAAAGAGGGAAAGAACCCGGACCTCGCGGCGTTTTCGTTTCTTGGCGTATTTACTCGGTATTTTAGTTAACACCTGGGTTATTCGTCCGCTACATATTGTACAGGAGTGGTTTAATGCTTAAGCACCTAAGGATCTTCAAAAGGATAGCTCTGGCAGCGGTGATAGCCGGCCTTGCCCTGGCTTCAAGTAAGCCAGAAGACCATCTGATTATCGCAGGTAACGTGCCGTTCGTTCCTGTGATCAACACCAGCGGACGGGCCCTGCCGGTAATCGATGGCAATACCGGTCAGCAAATGTATGTAGGGAGCCAGCCCTGGACTATAGCGCCCGGACAACAGGTGCTCAGCCACAAGTGGAATAACGCCGATAATTACTGTGTCGCCGGCAAGTGCTATCATTTCATCGGCAGCGTCGGCAGCGACACTTTCTTCAAGTTCTTTCTTGTCCCGATAGACGGTACCTCCCCCCTCACGTCCGGATCACAAGGAACTGCAGGTTCAACGCCCTATACTCCGATAACTAACACAAGCGGAATGGCTCTTCCGGTTGTCGATGGGAGCACCGGCGAGCCTGCTTACAATGGGAGTCAGCCCTGGATGATTGCGCCTGGGCAACAGGTGCTGGCGCACAAGTGGAATAACGCAGACACTTACTGTTTTGGCACCAATTGTTATTACTATATCGGCAGCGTCGCCAGCGATACCTTCTTTAAGTTCTTCTTAGTGCCTGTTCCCACTGTTCCACTTGCTCCTAGTCAGCCACCAGTAGCAGCGCCTGCGCCTGCGCTGCCGTCCTTTGGGCCCATGGGTTATGGCATGCAGTTGGACGCCGGGACCGACTACCCTCGTGCTCTTAAATTGGTAACGTCTGCCGGGTTTAACTCGGTAAAGGTACAGGTCAGATGGGAGGATATGGAGCACGAGCAGGGCAAGATAAATTGGACCACCACCGACAAAGTGGTAAGCGAAACCAGCGCAGCAGGATTCAAGCTGCTGTTCAGCGTCGCAACAGCCCCCAACTGGTCAAGGGGACCGGGAGCGGACCTATCGGTAGCAGGTCCCCCAGCCGATATGAACACCTACGCCAACTTCGTTAAAACGTTGGCTACCAGGTACAAGGGCCGGGTTAACGCCTACGAGATCTGGAACGAGCAGAACCTGGCCAGAGAGTGGGGCGGTCCAGGACGGCAAAACGCTGCGAGTTACGCTCAGATGTTACAGCTTTCATATAGAGCTATAAAGGCTGCCGACCCCGCCGCTCTGGTGCTGGTAGGAGCCTTGACTCCGGCCGGCACCGTCGACCTAGGGCATGGCCCTTTGGCTATCGACGATATCGATTTCTTCAGGCAGATGTATAAGGAAGGAATCAAGGGGTATTTTGACGCCGTTGCAGTGCATCCAAGCGGATTCAACAACCCCGCGGACGCCGATCCTAAAGATCCTGCGATGCTGAGCCGGGCTGGCGGCTTCCACGGCCACAGAAGCTTTTATTACCGCAACTTCGAGGGGTACCGAGAGGTGATGGTCCAGAACGGCGACAGCACCAAGCCACTATGGTTCACGGAGTTTGGATGGGCGGTTTCTCCCAACCCTCATCCTGAATATGCCTACGCGGTTGAGAACTCAGAAGAAGAGCAGGCGGCTTATCTGGTGAAGGCTTTCGAGATAGCTAAGGCCACGGGTTATGTGGGCGCCATGTTTATCTGGAACCTTAACTTCGCGCCTACAGCAGACCCGGGCGATGTCCAGGCAAAGAAGGCCTTCGGCATAATAAGGCCAGACTGGAGCCTAAGGCCAGCCTACAACGCTGTGGCCGCAATGCCAAAATAGGTTTAGCTTTTTATACATTTAAGGGGTGATAGACGTTGCCAGTAAGCAAGTTTATCACCCCTTTTTTAATCCTAAGGACTTAAGGGACCCTTCACGCTTGTCTTGTCCAACCAGGACGGAGTGAACGATATCAGCTGGTCTAACTTCTTTCACTCCTTCGTTGAACCATGGTCAATACCATGCTGACAATACTGATGATGATAGCGCCGAATAAAGCAGGTAGAAATCCATCAACGTAAAATCCGAAGCCAAGCTGCCGTGAACCCAACGACGTTAGAAGCAGCATAAGAGCGTTTATCACAAAGGTAAATAAGCCTAGGGTCGCGGCCTGTATCAGACAGGTAACGCAGGATACTAACGGCTTAATAAAAGCGTTGACAAGGCCAAAAACAATCGCAGCGCCAGCAACCGCTGGTAAGTTAGTAAAGTGTATGCCTGGTCCGTGCTCGCAATAAGCCGAGATGGATGGCGCTTGGCAGAGAACAGGAACAACGTAGGACGCGACAATCAAAGCTACAGCATTTATGAGAAAACTGATTAGTATTCCAATCACTTAGTCACCATTTATGCTTTGATATATATCAGGCACGCGTGAGCATGATAACTGCTTTTGCTAGAGCAACGCAAGTAGTATTATTAGAGAGGCAAGCTCCATGAGGCTACCAGCAATATGCGCTCAAGGGGATCGAACCGGTGACCGGATATCTACTGGACTCGGACAAGCTCGATTTAAGAGCAGCAAAAATTGGCTGAACCAACCGTAAATCAAAGAGCGAGAATTGAAAAAGCTGAACGGTTTCTTTCCACAGCACGTCTCTTATTAAGAGAGCGGGATTATGAAAGTTGCGTGTCACGCGCCTATTACGCACTCTTTCACGCGGCCTGCGCTCTCGTCCTTGATGAGCAGTTTGAATTAAGACGGGTTAGCCATGTAGAGATTATCAGACAAGTGATTAGATGGAACAACGCACGAACCCGCCTCAGAAGTGTCGGGAGCCTAGGCAGTCGAGACACCAACCTCAACCAATCATTGACAGTATTGCTTCGATGGCGGAACGAAGCGGATTATGAATTAGGGACCGCAAACGCAGAGCGCGCTCAAGACTGTGTTCGGTTTGCAGAACAGATGCTTCAGGCGATCAAGGAGGTTATCCAATGAGCACAACACCGGTAAGACCGACCCATCAAGAAGTTAGAGCGAGGGCGGAAGAAATACAGAAGAAGATCCTGTCAAGGTTTTCTGATGTCGACGTGGAAATCGCCCTTTGGGAAGACCTTAACGGCGATAATGCCTCCCATTGGCATCATCGAGGGTTTCCAATGTTCCTCCAATACGACGTTCATGCCTGCCTATTGATCCGGGGCAACGCTGATCGCACCGAGGCTGCTGCTGTTGTAGCCGATGGAGACGTCGCACACCTCTTGGGGGAGACGAACATCGTGATCCAGATACAACGAACGAATCGAGTCTACTGTAGAAACTCTCAGCCACTTATTGCATATTCTGTTCAGCCTGGCGTACCGATAAAGGCGACACCAACAAAAGTAATTTCGGATCCCAGAGGTATTCTCTTCATCTGCATGACAAATGAAGCAAATGCACACAACTGGGGACGCTTAAGTCCTCACACCCAATAAGAAGTAGGTGAACCATCTGGCGGATGTCTTCCTGCGATATACTGCCCGCAAACGGCAATCACCGCCAGCAAATCCTCAAAATCCGGGGAATGGTGGTGCAGTTCAGGATGAGCGGAAAAAGCAGCCCCACACCATTTTGTGATGACTGCTGTTCAAAGGGATAGGAATTACCGTTCTGAGATAGATGAGTGTTAGCTATTGCTAAAAGACTTGAGGAGATTGGCCATCTCTATGGCTGTGACGGCGGCGTCTGCGCCTTTGTTGCCGGCTTTGCCTCCGGCTCTATCTATCGCCTGCTCCATGGTATCGGCGGTAATGACGCCGAATATTACCGGCACACCGGTCTCCAGGGCCACCTGTGCTATTCCACTGGCCGCACCATGGCAGACGTAGTCAAAGTGGGGAGTATCGCCGCGGACAACCGCTCCCAGACATACAATGGCGTCATAACGGCCGCTGCCCGCCATCTTCTTCGCTATAATGGGGATCTCCAAAGCGCCCGGCACGTGGGCTACGTCGACATCAGAGGGATCGATGCCGTGCCTGGTGGAAGCCTCTCTAGCGCCATCAAGGAGGCGGCTGGTAATGAACTCGTTGAAACGGGCTACCACCACCCCCAACCGCAGGCCGTGACCGATTAAGGAACCAGTATATTCTGTAGCCAAAAAACCCTCTTACCTTCCGCTATTCGCCTGAAAATGTCGTTCTGAGGACCGGAGTGAGTTCCCCTGAGCACCGCCGAAACGAAGAATCTGGTTTTGGCGATATTGCCGGCACCGTGGAGTGGATTTGTCACTTCGCTCAGAATGGCGGGCTGCACTGAGCCAATCGCCTCTCGGTGTGGAGGCGCAAGCCCACATCCTGGGTTACTTTCAAATGAGAAAACGACTAAGGGGTCTTATTAAGAGGCGTATCCAAAATGTGCCCCATCTTGTCACGCTTTGCCTCTAGATAGCGGCGGTTATGTTCGTTTACAGGACCCAATACCGGAACCTGCTCCACAATTCTCAGGCCATAGCTCTCCAGTCCCACCCGCTTCTTTGGGTTGTTTGTCAGCAACCTAATATCTTTGACGCCGAGGTCCACCAGAATCTGTGCGCCAATACCGTACTGCCTGGGATCCGGCTGGAAGCCCAGGGCCTCGTTGGCCTCTACTGTATCGAGCCCCTTGTCTTGCAGCGCATAAGCCTTCAATTTATTGTGCAGGCCAATACCCCTGCCTTCCTGTCGCATATACAGAAAGACGCCCCGACCCTCATGCGCTATCTGTTGAAGCGCCAGCTCCATCTGATCGCCACAGTCACAGCGCAGGCTGCCAAAAACATCGCCGGTCAAACACTGACTGTGGACCCGCACCAAAACAGGATCCGGAGTGGACATGTCTCCCATCACCAGAGCAACATGCTCGTCAGGGTCTACCGCGCTCTTATAAGCAACAACCGTGAAGTTACCGTATGTAGTGGGCAGAAGCGCATCTGCAACTCTCTCAACCAATTTTTCCTTTTGCCTTCTATAAGCTATGATCTGAGCTATGCTGATCAACCTGATATTGTGCTCGCGTCCAAAAACTTCCAAATCGGGAAGCCGGGCCATAGTACCGTCGTCATTCATCACCTCGCACAACACTCCGGCCGGGTAAAGGCCGGCCGAGCGCGCCAAGTCCACCGATGCCTCCGTATGACCTGCCCGCTCGAGGACTCCGCCATCCCTGGCCCTTAGCGGGAACATGTGGCCCGGCATCACGATATCCTCCGGCCTGGTAGTTGAATCGACTATAGCCATGACCGTTGCAGACCTATCGTGAGCCGAAATACCGGTTGTAGTGGTATACTTCGCCTCGATTGAGACTGTAAACGCGGTGCCTAAGGGAGCAGTGCTGTTCTGCACCATCAAAGGAATACCCAGCTCGTCCAACCGCTCGCCTGTAACCGGCAAACAGATAAGACCTCTCCCGTATCTGGCCATGAAGTTTACCGCCTCTGGGGTACACTTCTCCGCCGCAATAATGAGATCGCCTTCGTTCTCACGGTCCTCGTCATCAACCACGATGACGAACTTCCCCTCCTTTATGTCCTCCAAGGCCTCTTCGACACTCGATAGCGGCATAGCTGCTCACCTCTGTTTCCTACGGACGGGCTATTCTGTCCAAATAATAATCAAAGACGCGCCTATCGCGCGTTGTTATTCTAATCTTCCCCATAACCTACAGTCAAGCGTACGATCCGCCTCATAATAAGTGTTACCGAAAATGATAATGTTGCCTCATAAGATTGTTACCGAAACAAGGAGGCAGCATGACTTATGCCAGCATTCTGGAGTACACAACGGCCATGCTCAAGCGGTATCTAGGAGCCCGGAAGAAGGAGA
>SHYC01000038.1 GCA_009693005.1 Dehalococcoidia bacterium
GCCGTGTCCTGGGCTTCTCGGAGGATGCGCTGGCGGCCCACTTCGTCAAGCCCCTCCAGCTTTATCAACGCGAAGGCGACCTCTCTGTTGAGGAGGGTATCCTTGCACAGATAGACTATCTTCTTGCCGCCCTCGCCGAGGAAGCGTATGACCGTGTAGCGGCCGTTTACGAAGGAGGTGGGTTGGACGCGGGTGGATGCCGCTGTTGACGTTGTGCTTGGCGGGGCGGGCTCGGGCGCACTGGTCGCTGCCGTTAGCCCGCGCTCAGCGGCGGCCAGGTAGAAAAGTCCATCAGCGTTTTCGGGGTCCATGGTCAGCGCTTGACTGGCCCTCTCTTTTACCAGCGCCCAGTCGGATTTCTTGACCGCAGCACCAGCTTCATCCAGAAGGTCTTCTATTTGTCGCTGGATTCGCTCGCTTGTCATAATGGCTCTCCCACCCAAAGGTTGCAAAAATATCGAATGATCAATCGCGTATGATCAGCAACAGGATAGCCTCCAACCCATGGAAAGTCAACGTGGTCCACTTCCCGTGATTACCAAGTGCTGGTGTCGCAGCCAGTTGCCAGGGGGTTTGGGTGGCGCTCCGCTTTGGTAATGGCTTTTTACATCATTCTTAGTGAGAGCGCGTCGCGTGGTGTGTAGGGGATTCCCTAATGCTAGAACTTTCCCCACGTATTGACAATAGAATGTCCAAGATATACAGTATGTGTATCACGATATATCTTTATAGAGGTGGGACATGTTCGACCGGAGCGTGGGAGGAGACTTGAGGGGAATGTTTCGGGAAATAGTTCGCGATTTAGGCCGCGGCTGGCAGGGGCGAGGACGCTCGGGGTTCGAGCGAGGAGATATGCGGTACGTGGTGCTTGCCCTCCTGGAGAAGCAGCCAATGCACGGCTACGAGATAATCCGCGAGCTGGAACGCCGCTTCGAGGGTACCTACGCGCCGAGCCCTGGGACCGTATACCCAACCCTCCAGATGCTGGAGGACATGGGTTACGTGACCTCAGTGGAAAGAGAAGGCAAACGGGTTTATACGATCAACGACGCGGGTCGTGCTCATCTTGACGAGAACAGTGAGCGGGTAGACAGCATCTGGGAACGCACCGGGAGTGATAGCCACAGCCAGCGCTACTCCGAAGACGCCAAGCAATTGTGGCAGGAGTACGGGATGCTGGCCCCTACGCTAAACATGCTTTCAAGGCGAGCCTCGCCCGAGCAAGCCGCCAAAATGCGGGACATATTAGTGAAGGCGCGGCGTGATATGGAGGACGTCCTTCGATCTGCTACATAGTTCCGGTGCAGACAGTAACTTAGCCACAAGTTAATTTCTGCATTATGCTTCGTTATTTTTGGTATCTCGGAGACTATCATGAACAGCGCAATTAAACTTCAGGATAGACCAACATGAGGATTTTGCTTTATACCGGGAAAGGTGGCGTAGGTAAGACGACCATCGCCGCCGCATCCGCGCTCAAGTCGGCCTCTCTGGGGCACAAGACTCTTGTCATAAGCACCGACGCCGCCCACAGCCTGGGCGATTCTCTGGACACCGAGCTGTCAGGTGAGGCCCGGGAGGTGGCGCACGGCCTCTGGGCGCAGGAGTTGGACATACACCGGGAGATCGATGTTCATTGGGGGACCCTTCAAAAATGGCTGTCTGCTATCATGGCGTCGCGCGGCATGGAAAAGATAATGGCCGACGAAATGGCTATTTTGCCCGGCATGGAGGAAATGGCGGGGTTGCTCTATCTGCTGAAGTACCACGATGACGCCGAGTACGACACCATAGTCGTGGACTGCGCCCCGACCGGGGAGACCCTGCGCCTCCTGAGCTTTCCGGAGGTGTTAGGCTGGTGGATGGAGCATATATATCCCCTCGAGCGCAAAGCCGCCAAGATGCTCCGCCCTATTCTCCGCACCTTCTCCGATGTACCGCTGCCCGGAGACGAGGTGTTTGACGCTGTAGGAGACCTCTTCGGCAGGCTCAAGAGGCTGAACAGCATCCTGACGGACCCCGAAAAGACCTCCGTCCGCCTAGTGCTGAACCCGGAAAAGATGGTTATCAAAGAGGCCCAGCGTACCTTCACTTATCTAAACCTTTACGACCACAACGTAGACCTGATAGTATCCAACCGGGTGCTCCCACCGGAGGTGACAGACCCTTACTTTACTGCCTGGCGAGAGAGTCAGAATAGATACGATGAGCTTATAGTAGAGTCTTTCGCTCCTCTCCCCATTAAGAGAGTTCCTCTGATGGACCACGAGGTGGTGGGATTTGAGATGCTCAATAAGGTGGCGTCTACCTTGTTTGAAGGCGAGGACGATGACCCGAACAAGCTCTTTTTCGCCGGCAAGCCGAGAGATATCCAGCACGTGGGCGACCATTATACTTTGACAATCATGCTGCCGTTTGTCGAGAAGAGCGATATATCCCTTACGCAGCACGGCGATGAACTGACCGTCGAGGTGGGCCACCAGCGCCGAAGCCTTATACTCCCCTACGCCCTGGTCGGGAAAAAGGCCCAGGGCGCCAAATTTGAAAACGAGACGTTAAAGATAGACTTCAGGTAGTTCGACAAGGCTCTTCTGAGCTGGTCAAGAGGAAAAATACGGGTAGGACAGGAGTAAACAATGGACAAAATATTCGATTTCGAGACCAAAGAGGACGGCAGTTATGCCTTATATTTTCAGCCGCCGGAGCTGCTAAGCAACGAAACCAAGCAGCACCTTGTCTCCTCTCACAAGGAGTTCCTTATGGCTCTAAGGAGCATGATTGACTCTATAATTGAGCACACCGATAAGAAAGAGGACGAGGGCGGCACCAAGATAGAAGTTGTGTAGAAAAACAAAACGTTAATTTGCCCCTACCAAGTTCAACAGGTCTTGATAGCTGGACACGTTCTCTACGGTACTAACGAAGTCCTTGAGGGACTTGCTCTGGTCACGGAGCTTTCGTAGATAGCCTCCGATGGGACTTACTGCGCCGGGACTGTCCGCGTACATGCCGTGAAAGGCGAAGTAGGCTTGGTTCAGTTTTCTTATGTAATAGCCGTGCTCTGCAAGGAATAGCCGTTGCTGTTCCATATATCGTTCTGC
The DNA here is from genome assembly GCA_009693005.1 of Dehalococcoidia bacterium. GTDB lineage: Bacteria > Chloroflexota > Dehalococcoidia > SHYD01 > SHYC01 > SHYC01. The sequence continues at coordinate 3,102 of SHYC01000038.1, forward strand.
CTGCTCGATTTTACCCTCTGCCAGCAGACTATCGACGTTAAGCCTGGTCTCTCTCATCTCTGTTCTAAAGTTAAAGTCCAGCGCCTCCCATTTTTTGGGTATTCCAACCACTCCCCGACCAGACCCCTGGCTGGAGTTCGCGGTCTCATCGGCGCGGTAGAAGTCCAGAGCGATCTTGCCGATCTCTACGCCAATCAGGTCCGCCACTGTCTCGTTTATGCTCCGCATCTCCACGCTGCTAAAGTAGCTGCGGCCCAGGGGTCGAAAGAATAGATAGGTGTGGGTCCATTCATGCGCAACAGTTGATAGCACGAAATCTAAGGGTCCGTCTTCAGGTATTATCGTGGGAAAAGTAGAATATCCTCCGGTTGGCTCCACCAGAGCCGACCAGCCAAGCTCTTCTGCCTTCGACTCCAAGGAATCTATCTCAGGATCGACTAAACCGGGTCTAAGCACCTCAAGCTTGCTTAAGCTCACTTTCTCTCTGGGTGATGTGATGAAGACGCTCGGAGGTCTGGTAAGATCGAAGCTCAATGGGGGAAGGACGCCGCAGATTCCTGATCCCAGGGGTAGGCAAGAATGGAGGCCAGCACTGCTCAAGGCGTTGCTTATCCTGTCGCTGATGAGCATTTCTACGCTGCCGGTTAGCTCTTTCCTCTCTTTTAGCTCTGATACCAGCTGTTCGCTGAGCCTTGACCGCTCCTCAGCGCCAGCCTCAGAGGTTGGGAGTAATGCTATCTGAGTGCGAAGAGAAGCTATATCCCGGCGCAGCTCCTCATACCGCAGCACTTTCTGTTCTCCCTGAGCTTCGTTTATCAACCCGCTTTGGACAGGCCAGGACAGGCGCTGGACCCCTTTACCAAGGAGGGCGGTCGCCTCCCATGAAACGACATTAAACGCGAAGGGACTGATCAGCCGGTCTAGACCGCCCGCCTGCAAGATGTCCTGGGACCGGTTGAATAATGAAAGGGCGCTGAACAGAAATAGAAGAAGCATATACTTCGAGTCTTTAAGCCGTCGATTAGCTTCGGCAAGCTCCCCGCGCACGGAGTTCCCAAGGCGGACAAGACAGGCGATGTATCCTCGGTAGGATATCAGGTCAGTGGGACATCACTGAAACGCCTGCCAGAGACGACGCTCCCCTGTGGACTCGCCGGTTAGTACATGGAGCGTTTACGTGCACCTTTTGCTGATAATTACTGATTCCCTATCCCCTTGGCAGATCGTTAGGGTGAGGGCTTCTCCTATTTTATTACCAGGCCGCCCCAAAGGCCTCTGATGTCTTTAGAGGCCACTATGATCGCTGCCATTAGGACGCTGGCAATGATACCAGTGGCGGCTATAGCTGCGGGAGCGCCAACCACTTCGGACGCCCAGCCGCCTGCCAGTTGGCCCAGGGGCATCATCCCAAATATCACCATTCTTATGCTCAACACCCTGCCTCTAAACTCGTCCGGCACCGTAAGCTGCACCGCGGTGAAGTTAGACGTCGTTTGAAGCTGCATCATCAGTCCGACAAATAGCACCAGCACAACAGAAAGGGCGAACGTAGATGACATCGCGAAAGGTACCAGCGCTATGCCGCCGATTACGGCGGCGGTTAACAATAGCTTTCCCAAGTGCTTAGCTACATCGATGGAGGCAAGGATCAAAGACCCGACAAGCGCCCCGACTCCGGCCGCACCGAGCAGGATTCCTAACCCTTCGGAGCCGGCGTGCAGAACATCTCGGGCGAAGACTGGCATAAGGGCCTGATACGGCATAACGAATATGGTACTTACCGCACCCATGAATATAAGGGATGGTATCAACGTATTCTGCTTTATATATCTAAAGCCTCCTGCTAGATTGGCGATAATGCTCTCATCACCGCGATGTTGAGCGGCGACCTGCGGCTTAAGCATTGATAGCAGCGCCATAGGCACCACCAATACTGCAGCAGCGAGCAGCAATACCCAGGATACCCCGATCGTGGCTAACAGCACTCCAGCCAGTGCGGGACCAATCGTCTGAGAACCGCTGAACATTACCGTGCTGAGGGCTATAGCGTTACCCAGGTCCTCACGCTTGACCAAATTCGGGATGATCGCCTGCCTGGAAGGCATGGAAAGGGCGAATGACAGCCCGCTTACCACAGATATCGCCAGGATGTGCCATACCTGTACTACTTCGAACAGCACCAAAAACGCGAGGCTTGAGTAACACAGGGCCCCGACTACCTCATTGGCTATCAAGATCTTTCTTCGATCATATCGGTCGGCCAGGACTCCACCAAACATCGAAAAGATCAGCATCGGAAGGGAGTTCGCAGCGGCTGTTAGGCCAACGTAGAAGGGGGAGTTGGTCATCTCTAGGACCAGCCATCCCCTGGCCACCCACTGCATCATAGACATCGAGATAGACAGGAAGGACGCGAACCAAAGCAGGCGATATTGCGGATTGTATAAAGCCCTAAAGGGCGAAGGTCTGTGGGTGGTAGTGGACTCTCTAGTCCTTTCCTCTGTGGTAGTCAATAGTTAACCTTTCCAATATTTGTTAACAAGAACATACTTAAAATATTGATGGCGAGACAAGGGGAATTATACCCTCAGCGTGATACGGTAGTCAAAACAGATGGAGGCAGTCTCTTCAATATGACTGCCTCCATTGATTATTACATACTATATCACTAAGGGAAAAAGCTAAGACTAACGGATGGGCCCGGTGGTCCCGGACACTGCGCGCAAGTATGCCACCAGGGTCCAGCGCTCCTGCTCTGAGAGCAGGTTAACAAAATTAGGCATATTGGTAAGGGTAGTGTACGGCTCAAGCGCCTTTCCTTGTCCGTTGGTGATTACTCCAAAGACAACACCATCCGGCGAGAAGAGCGATGGTGCGGTGGTTGCCTGCGTGAGGTCCGGCGGCGGTCTGGAGCCTGCGGCTTCGAAGTACCCTTTTAGAGGACCGTCACCCTTTGCTTCGGGACCGTGACACGGAGCGCAGTTGACCTTAAAGAGCTGCTTTCCTTTTTCGATATTGTCAGCGGTGTTTGGCACCGGATTCCGAAGTGTCTGCAACTCAGCCTGGCTATGTCCGACATTGGGATCGGCCTGGCTGTACCCCACGCTGGAGCCCTTAAACGGCACGGATCCCGCTGGGGGATAAAACCGGGCGGGCTCTTGAAATCTTGAGTACTGCTGATAGTGCATCTCCTGAAGGAGGTCAAAAGGATAAGCTCCGCTGTTGCAGCCGGCAACAATAAAAGCAAGCAATCCTACAGCAACAAGAAGGGAGCGCTTGGCTATCTTGCGGCCAACACTATCATTTCCCCTAAAACTATTGAACGACAAGTTCATCGACCTCCTCCAGAGGCGCTTTCGGTCTTAATGTCCTCGGCTCCCGCCCCACGGAGGGCCTGTTCGGCGGCGCCTATTTTTTCTTCCGGACAAGAGACCAGCAGTCCTATAAAGCCCTCTGTGATCCTTGTGTCGTACAAGCCAACCCCCGGACGAGGCAGTCTGGACTCGAATAGCACCCCTAGAACCGTGAACAGGATGGCGCCCAACATGGTGCCTTCGTACATTATTACCATCATCGGCGGTATGGCTATCAGGGGCTTTCCTCCCTGTACCATGGGGAAAGATACCTGGGTGCCCAATGTTAGCAGCAAGGCCACGCTGAACCCACAGATCGCGCCAATTAAAGGAAAGACGAAAAGCTTATGGCCTGGCCCATGCTCGCCGAAAGTGCCCTCCGGGTATGGGACACCGCTCAGTATGTCGAAGGTATGGTTGCCAAAGCCGGCCTTCCTCAGCGAATCCACGGCGTCCGCAGTTGAATCTGGGTCTTTGAAAAGACCTAATATACTCTTATCTACCATACAGCTAACCTCATTCTCGGATTACAGCGGGAACAGTAATTCTGCCGATCTTTATATCCTCTTGAATCGCCTGGCCCTCTTTTTGGTCTGCAATAGGTATTATCGGAAAGACCTTAGAGAAAAGAAGGAAGCCAAACGACACCAGTCCGAAGGACGCTACCACCAAAGTAACCTCTATGACGCTGGGGGTATAGTCGCCCCACACAAAGGTGAGGGGAGCACGGTATAAAAGACCGGGGACGATAATAATAAAACGCTCGAGCCACATACCTACGTTGACCATGATGGTTGTGACGAACATGAGCCAAATATTTCTTCGGACTCTCTTAAACAGCCATAGAGGCACGGGAATAAGGTAGGAGTTGATAAAGATTAGGGCAAACATGATGTTGTATGGGTAGTGCAGTATCTGCAGCTCTCTAACCGCGGTTTCTGCTGTCTCGAGGGTGAGGAAGCCGTACACTATTTCCAGCAAGAAAAAGTACAGCCACGCAGTCGCCACGACGGTAAGCAACCTGCCCAGTGCGTCAAAATGGTCCTGGGTTATGTAATTTTCCAGCTTCATGAATATGCGCAGGCCAGCCATGACAGTGACCACACCTGACACACCGGAATGTACCGCGCCAATAACGAAGTACGGCGCAAATATTGTAGCATGCCAGTTTGGAACCAGGGACATACCGAAGTCCCAGGACACTATGCTGTGTACCGAGACGAACACCGGTAGGATTAGACCGGAGAGGAGAATGCCGGCCAGTACTTGCATTCGCCACTGGGCCGGTGTGCCCCGCCATCCCAGGCTGAGCGCAGAGTAAAACTTGTGAGAGAACCCGGTAGTGCGGTCACGAGCTATGGCCAGATCCGGTATCAGGGCTACGTACACGAATAGCGCGCTGCCCGTCAGATACGTGAATATGGCGCTGGGGTCCCATATCAGAGGCGAGCGCACGCTTGGCCAAATTCCTCTGGCAAAGTCCACAGGGAAGACCCAGTAGGCACGCCAGGTGCGGCCCATGTGGATTAGAGGGAATATCGCCGCCGTTGCGAGAGCGAAAACCGTGAGCACCTCTGCGGCCCGAGTTACAGGACGGCGCCACTCCGCCTGAGTCAATCTCAAGATAGCCGAAATCATGACGCCCGCGTGGCTAATACCGACCCAGAACACGAAGTTGGTTATCATGAAGGCCCATGGAACAATAGTGGTGAGTCCGGTAACCCCAAGCCCGAAGATTACCATTATGGCAAACGCGGTGACACCCGACAGGAAAAGGAGGCCTGAAATGGTGAGCGCAACCCAGAACCTTGTCGGCTTGTTAAATACAAACCACAGTAACTCACTGTTTATCTGGGTTTCAGTTAAAACTTTTCTATCTTGCATTTTACGTTTACTAACCTCGTAAAAAGATGTTAGTGATTACTGCTGCTTTTACTTATTCCGGCTTCCCTATCACCAAGACCTCAGCCCTATGGAACGACTGGACTCTGGTCAGTAGCATCCCCTCTTTCATATCCCATAACGAAATGCGTGGTATGATTTTGGAAGAGACGAGATATATGAAAATAGCGCCTGAAATAGCCCCCGCTATAATCAGTATGTCGGCAAAATCCGGCAGATGGGCAGCAGGAACATGAGTCATCTCATGGCCTACCTCGGTAATGGTGAAGGGACCCACATAAAGCCGGACCATCTCAAAGATATCGCCGGTCAATATGCTGAGCGCTATCAGGACCGGCCCCATGATACTCATGCGAACGCGGTTCCAGATCAGGAATAGAAGTGGAATCAAGAACTTCAGCAAGAACGACATGACGAAGACAGTAAAGTAAGGTCCGAACATCAGAAGCTGCAATACGTGCTGCTCAGCCAGCGTGCGGCCGTACCAGTAGGTCAAAAAGGTAGACCAGCCCATATAGAACCAAAGCAGAGAGGTTGCCAGCAACGGTTTGCTCAAGCCCCAGAACTGCTCCATGTGTAGATGGTTTTTGAGACCGCCAAACTTCCTCGCAATCCCTAACGCCAGTATCGTGGACGCAATTGCGCCTTGAAGACCTGTTATAGAGTGAAAGGCAGGGTAGATAGCATCTTTCCAGCCCGGGACAAGAGTCTCTGAAACGTCCCAGGCGAATAACGTTGTGACAAGGACGAAGGTCATTAGATAAAAGGCACCGAGCAAGTTCAAGCCGCTCTTTAACATCTTCCACTGTCGCTGCGACCCTACCCACCCTCTCGCAAGGCCGGTATAGATGCCGCCCTTGGCATCTCTCGCAGCGGCAAAATCAGGCAAAGCTGACAGGTATAAAAGACAGAGGCCGCATACAACCAAGGCAAGCATACCAAAAAAAAGGAAGAATCCGGGGGCAGAGAACGGAAGCAGCCAGTGAAGCTCGAACCAAAAGGTCTTACGCCCTCCAGTAATCGGAGGGATCAAAAACAACACCGGCAAGAGCAGAATTAGGTTCAGGACGCCGACAACAGCGAATAGCTCGGCTATCCTGGACACCGGCCTTCTCCAGTGGCCTTTAGCCGCGCGTATAGCAAATGCCACTGTCGGCGCCGCCTGAAATGTAACGAATATAAAGACTACTGTAGCAACGTAATAACCCCAGGCAGCGCGATCGGAAAAACCGCTGCTCGCTACTCGCATCATAAAGCCAACTATTCCAAGCAGAGCCAGGATGCCAAATAGGCGGACACAAAACCTGTACAGAGGTCCTGAGGAGCCTAGCTCAACCAGGCCAAACCTATTGATCTGTGCCGGTGACAGCGCCTGGTAATGGCGGACCTGGTGATTAGTGCCGTTCTGGTGTTGATTTCGCATGTGGGTCTACCTTTTTTAGATAGATGACGCCAGGCTCTGTGCCCAGCTCTTCCAATAACCGGTAATGTCTTTCATTCTTCGCCAGCTTGGATACCGTGCTGTTAGGATTGGCTAGATTGCCAAAGATTATGGTGTTCGTGGGACAAGCCTGGGCACAGGCCGGTTGAATCTCGTTATCCGCCACCTGACGCCCCCCCTCATTCGCCGCATTCCGCGTCGCCCTTCGTATTCTCTGTACGCAAAAGGTGCATTTCTCGGTGATGCCCTTGCTCCTTACCGTAACATCAGGATTTAGATAGTGCGGCATGGGATCCGGCAAGGGTGTCTCCCACCAGTTGAAAAACCGCGCATGGTATGGGCAGTTGTTGATACAGTATCTGGTCCCAACACAACGGTTGTATACCTGTACGTTCAGGCCCTCAGAATTGTGATAGGTGGCGTAAACCGGGCATACAGGCTCGCAAGGAGCGTTTGCGCAGTGCTGGCATAGCACGGGCAAGAACCTGGCTTTAATGTCGGGGTACTCACCCTCCCAGTAGCGCTCTATACGGATCCAGTTATGAGCCCTGTCCTCGACTACCATTTCCTCGGTGTTAAGGGGCAAATTGTTTTCCGCGTAACAAGCCGCCACGCACGCCTGGCACCCTGTGCAGCGGTCTAAGTCCACGACCATTCCCCATCTTGTGGCTTCTGCCATGCTGGTCTCCTAACCTTTGCTTTAACCTTATAGCCCAGTGTTAACCGGTCGTGACTCCCACTATATCTACATCTGGAGGCTCGACCGCGAATACGCTTCCTTCTATCTTGGGCATCTTTATTTTATCGTCAGACTTTGTAAGCCTTACTCTGGTGGCGGCCCAGGCAAGGGCCCCTGTTTCGCTGTCTTTTACCGGCGATAGAATCGAGAACACGTTTTGCCCTCTCTTGGCGGCATATCGCCCGTAGGCGGTATGACCCTGGCCCATTGGGATGGCCACTATTTTTGGCGGTATCGCTGGGTGTATATACGCAGGTACACGTATCGCGCCGTTGGGAGATTCCACGATTAGCACGTCTCCCTCGACGATCTTAAGCTCTTCCGCCGTTTTGGGGTTAACCTCAACCCAGGTTGTCCACGTCATGGTGGTCACAGGATCAGCCATGGACTGCAACCACGGTACGTTAGCCCCCTGGCCATGACTAAGCGATATAGATTCAAAGGGTATCAAATTGTACGGATATGCGCTCTGGTCCCCACCGAAAGAAGGCGCAACCGCCGATGAAGGCAGCGCGGGCACCTGGGGCGCTGCGCCCGCCGGCGCTTTTGCGTTCGTGTCCCACCAGCCGCCTCGCTGCAGGACACCCACCCAGAAGGCATCGAAGCCGGGCGCTCGCACCGAGCCTCTATTGAGAGCGAACAGTTTTTGAGCATCCTGCTTTATTAGGTCAAGATACGAGCCCCAGGGGAGATCGCTTCGCATTTTTCCGCCCAATTGCGCCGCGATAGCTAAAAGCGCATCGGGGAAGGCCTTTGTGTTATAGAGAGGATTCACAACCGGCTGCTGCAGCCCGACGATCTCGTAGCCAACCCCAGGTTCCGGGATATCGTCACCCCAGGACTCCAAATAGGTGTGGTCGGGAAGAATCAGGTCGGCCATCTCGGTGGTCTCATCCATAAAACTTGAAAAGCTCACGATATAGCCGGCCTTACTTAAACCGGTTTTTATGCCCAGAGAAGACGGCAATCCATGAACGGGATTAACGTTGTGGACCATAAGCAAATTCACAGGGGGCTGGCCCTCTAGCAAGCGCTTTGCCAGTCGCTCAAGGTCGCTGAAAGTTGCAGCCGCAGTCGCGGTAACCTGCAGCTCCGGCAGTGGCGCTTTGGGGTTGAAGACAAGCCCGCCCGGCGAGGATACGCTTCCAACCAGATAATTTAGCGCATAGATGGCAGATGTGTTGAAAACACCGTTTGAATGGGCGCCCGCGGTGCTGCCTGCGATAGCGAGGCTGGGTTTCTGGGTTGCAAAAGCCTTGGCTATCTCAATAATCTTATCGGTCGATACTCCGGTAAGCTTCGAAACGTCTTCCGGCCTAAAAGAGTTGAGCCTTGATGCGCCCGCGCCTCCGGTCAATGTGTTAGCCGCAGCGCTGTTACCCAGCCCCTGAGAGATTATTACCTGAGCTATGCTTAGGGCCAATATGCCCTCCGTCCCAGGACTTACCGGCACCCACTCGTCCGCGCTGGCTGCCGTAGTTGAGAACCTGGGCTCCACCTGCACAAGCGTGCCGCGCTTCGTCCTGCCCTGGCGGAACTCGCCGTAGGCCTTGCCGTAACGAACCGGTGAACCCCATGTCCCTAGGAAGTCAGCGCCAAAAGACAGTATATAGTTAGCGTTTTGTATATCCAGGTCTGGAACCGTGCTTTGCCCAAAGGAGCGGTTCGCTACTGTCCTCTCCACCGTATCCGCCAGGCTGTCAAAGACGATATGTTCTGCACCATAGGACGAGGCGAACTTTTTGACGACGGTGGCCAGGTGTCCTGTCAGCGGCTCCGTCATGATAGCGACTGTGCTGGCCTGACCCTGGAATTGCGTTAGACGAGACGCCAGCTCCTTGGTAGCTACTTCCCAAGTGATATCCTCATACTGGCCGGAGCCGCGGGCGCCAACCAGGCGCTTTGGGCCTCTTATCCGATCGGGATGGTACAGGACCTGCGTACCAGCCTGACCTCTCGCGCACAGCTTACCCTGGTTCACCGGGTAGTCCGGATTTCCCTCGATTTTCTTGGCCTTGCCCTCTATAACCCTGACGATGATTCCACAACCTGCGGGACACTGGCGGCAGATACTGGCATAGTAATTGTCCAGGCCGGTGACCATGTCCTCCGGCATGAGCAGCGGGCTCTGCATGAGCATTTCCCGCTCTGGGGCGTTACAGCCGTTAAACACAACTGCACCAGCCGCAGAGCCAGCCATTAACTTTAGGAAATCTCGCCTAGTAATCTCCATGTTATGTTCCTGTTCCTATTTATGGCAGATAGTACATTCTGTAGGGGCGCCGTTTGCGCGGTGACAGCCAACGCAGTCGCCCATGTTTAGAATACGTTCCTGAGCGACCTGCTTCTTACTGCCGACGTCGCCATGACAGGTAGCGCAATCAAATCCAGCCAGGATGTGAGGCTGGTGCAGGAAGCGGACGTGGTCCGGCATCCTGTGTACTCTCACCCAATCGATGACCTGTTTATTGACCCAGGCGTTCTGGACGTCCTTGATCGCAGCCGTGGGCACTTTCGACTGCTCGCCCACAACCTTGTGGCAGAACATACACTGCTCAACCGACGGAACAGTGGCTGCGGCGCCCTTCGCCACATTGCGGTGGCAGAAGGTGCAATCTGCGCCCGCTTTATCAGCCTGCACGTGGGGGATATGGCTAAACGCAATGGGCTGGGTGGGACCTGAGCGAGTTACAACTTGAGCATAGATAAGTACTGCAGCAACCGATATGACCAAGAAAGCGGGGATTCCTATTAAGATTAGTTTTGCCACTAAGGTTACCTGCCTAGATGAACTTACCAGCGCTATTGGTGTATATGCCATACATAACAGAGGTTAGGCCGAGTACATTGCTGAAACAAAATATTGCGGCTACCAGCGCCACAATACCAAATATGTATAAGACCGGTCTTACCGACTGGACGTTGGCCGGGAGATGTCGGGTTGCCACAAGAGAGGGGAGTACACCGTGTCCAATCAAGGTTGATAAAGCAAATGTCACCATGCCTGCTGCAAACAGGTATAGCCATATCAATAAAGTGCTTAGTTTGGCCCACGAATCGCCATCTATTACTTGTGGTTCCATGCGCAGTTACCCTGACTATTATTGTGCGTCTTTATAAACTCACCCGCAGCGCTCATGTTACCGTGCAGCACACGAGAACGGCAGGTTTTAGAATTGGTAGCGATAGATATGATAAATTCTTGCTTTTCGTTTGTCAAGTTTTCGTATTCACTCATCTAAAATGTTACTGAAAGAGGTATGGTTAACTCAGCTAAGAATGTTACTGAGGGGAACATGCCGATTGACGAAAAGATGACCGTGAATGAACGACGGAAATACCTTAATCTTATGAGCCCGCGTTATCATAAGT
>SHYC01000039.1 GCA_009693005.1 Dehalococcoidia bacterium
TGCCTTGCGTGAGATCGCGGTGGACGTAAGAAGTGGACCCGCGAGGACCGTGGGCTTCTACTATAAGGCCGTCAAAAAGCGCTGTATCCGGCGCCGCCTTCGCCTTCTCAGGATCGGACGAGTTTCCTGATTCGCTGGTCAACTACTTCTCCCCTAAGCGCTTCCATATTTTGGTAAGCTGACTTCAGTTAAGCACAGATAAACTATTTTAGCCCAGTTTACTCCCGATAAGTAAAGAAATCAATTGTTTTGTGGAGGGGATAACTGCGCAGTTACCCTCTCCACACGTGAGACTGTTTAGTAACCAGAATCCGAGCCACCGAAGGACGGAGCCGCCGTTGCCTGAGGCTCTCGAAGCGAACGGCGGCGGTGCCTTCGAGAGCCTCAGGCAACGCCTCGAGTTGTTGATGAACACTCTCAAATGCACACGTACGTACGTATTGACAGTAGTAAGCGCAAAGGAGTAGTATAATTTAATCTAGCGGGGTGGGCCGCCTGGGTAGTGGTTGTCTGAAGTGCAGGACTAGTCCTGCGGATGAGGCAGGCGAGAGTGGTAGAGCAGAATAGAGCGTTATCTTTGGGCCGCCTGCAGTCCTTAAACTGCGGAACGGCCATTTTTGCGTCTTTGGGAGCAACTTTTGCTATTAAGTCAATACTGGCAGTCAAAGTAGTTAGAGAGGGAGGTCGAAAGTGAAACGCAGATATCTAGGGCTTTTGGCATTTATTTTGTCGTTTGTGGTGTCGGTTGGGTGTTCTCCGGCCGCCAAACCCACTGAGCAGGCTCAGCAAGTCCAACAGGCTGACGGCCAGCCCCAGCGGGGTGGCACGCTCAAGTTGATGGGAAGTGGCTATGTCTCATACGGCACCGTGGATTCTCACAGGGCGTCCTTCAGTCCTCCCAACGGATTTTCCGGAGCATCGGTAAATCAGGTAGTAAAGCGTAACATTTATTCGGGTAATTACGAGATTATTCCGGACCTGGCGGAAAGCTGGCAGGTCACTCCCGACGGCCTCACCTATACGTTCAAGCTCCGTAAGGGCGTCAAGTTCCAAAACGTGCCGCCGGTCAACGGCCGGGAGTTCACCTCTGACGACGTGGAGTACATGATAAAACGTATCAGCGCAGACCGTTCCATAGTGCTGGAAAAGTGGACCAGCCTCTTCACCAAGCGCAGCGACTTCGAGAGCGTGGCGAGCATCGAAAAGCCGGATAAGTACACCGTAGTGGTAAAGATGAAGCAGGCAGACGCGGTGTTCATGCACAACATGGCAACCACCGGCAGCGGCGTCTTCCCCCGAGAGCTTATAGAGGACAACCCGGAAAGCTGATTCAAGACAGGATAATAGGCACGGGCCCCTTCATCCAGAAGGAGTATGTGCCGGACGTGCGCCAAATCCTTGAACGCAACCCTGACTATTGGAACAAAGACAAAAGCGGGGCCCAACTCCCGTACCTCGATAGGGTGGAGAAGTCCTTTTACTCAGGAGGTGATACCTCTGCCGCTGTAGCTGCGTTCTTGTCAAACCAGGTCGATGTGTTGACCAGCGCCGGCTACTTCAACACTTTGAATTTCGCTGACACAGATACGATCAAAAGGCAGATGGCGGACAAGGTTTACTTTATCGACAGCCTTGGCAGCAGCTTTCCCCATCTTAGGCTTAACGCTAACCGCCCGCCTTTCGACAATCCAAAGATGCGAAAGGCTGTCAACTTGGCCATAGACCGACAGGAGATAATACAAGCCATCACGCCCGGAGGCTCCGTACCTACAGGCCTGGTCCCGCCTTCTCTTACAGGAGAGGGCGCCTACAGCGTGGACGAGCTTCTCAAGCTGCCTGGCTACCGGCAGCCGAAAGATCAAGACATTGCGGAGGCTAAGAGGCTTGTGAAGGAGGCTGGCTTCGAGAACGTAACAGTTGAAATGAATACCTCTAGCGCCACTCCCCAGACTGCTGATTTCGCAGCGCTGGTTAAGGCCCATCTTGGCAAGGTGGGCATCAACGTGAACATAAAAGTCACCGCCAATTACCAGGACCATCTCAATGATATGATAGCCAATAAATACCAACTTACCTATACTGGCCACGGGGCGTCTCCCGATCCAGATGAGTACATATACAAACACTACCACAGCAAGGGCGCGAGGAACTATTACAAGTTCTCGGACCCCAAGTGGGATGAGCTTGCGGACAAGCAGAGGGCGGCGGTTACTGCCGAGCAGCGCAAGAAGGCCGTCCGGGATGTGCTGGCCTATCACCAGGAGATAGTGCCTAATGTTCCTATATACAGCGCCATGAACCAGGCCGTCTATAGGAACTATGTCCACGGCTTTGGAAAGCCGGTGCAGCCTGACGACAACACGATACAGTTTGACGTGTATTGGATGGACCAGAAGCGCTAAGAAAGAGGTGCTGCGAACCTTATAAGACTAGGTGCGCTAATCGGTTGACACAGAAAAGTCAAGGTCGTCCAGCCATAGGCATCTCCAAGCGTTCTAAGAGATGCCTAATGGCTTTCTGTGATCAGAGCGCAGGAAGGAACAAGAGCTGCCCTACTGGCTGCTTATTCTAAAAATCCCACCGCTGTTGCCGTATCCGAGTACGTATATCTCCCCTTTCTTGTCCAGGCCGAAGGAGCTTATCTGCAGGTTGCTGCTTATGATCTCCATCTGCTCGGTGACCCTGCTCCCGTCGTAGCGAAGGGCCCATATACGGCCGCTGCAGTAGTCCCCGTATACGTAGGCGTCCTTGAGAGCAGGCAGCGCGGCGCCTCGGTACATCATTCCCCCCCACCGCGCAGTTGCCGCCGGCCGTCGGATATTCGAACACCGGAAGCGTTATTCCACTCATATCGCAACTGGTTACGTTCGGCGGGTAGCATCTTCGGCCCTCTGTCCTATTCCAGCCGTAGTTTGCCCCCTTCTGGATAATATCGAGCTCCTCCACACTGTTCTGTCCTACGTCCGCGGCCATTAGCGCCTTCGTCTCAGGATCAAAGGAGAAGCGCCATGGGTTTCTGAGGCCGTAGGCCCATATCTCTTCTCGTGCTCCAGTTCTACCAACGAAAGGATTGTCGGGAGGTATGCTATATGGCCGTCCACCGTCGGGCCTGTTCACGTTAATCCGGAGCATTTTACCTAGGAGAACGCTCAAGTTCTGCCCGTTGCCCATCGGGTCGCCGCCGGACCCGCCGTCACCAAAGCCGATGTAGAGATAGCCGTCAGGACCGAAGAGCGTTTGCCCACCGTTGTGATTGGAAAAGGGCTGCATGACCTCCAAAATCTTGAATTCGCTGGAAGCGTCCGCGGTGCCGGAAGACGGGGCCGGCACGGTAAACCTGGATATTACGGAGCGGCGCGGGTTGCTGGCGGTGTAGTTGACGTAGAGTTGGCCCGAAGAGGCGTAATCCGGCGCGAAGGCGAGGCCAAGCAGCCCTTCCTCCTGGCCGGTGGAGTTAACGCGGCCCCTGATATCCAGGAAGACCCTGGCCACTTTCACATCTTCTTTGTTGTCAAAGACCATGACGCGCCCCGGCTGCTCCACTGCAAACAGGCGGTCGGTCTCGTCCGGCGGCTCATACAGGCCGGTTAGGCGCTCGAAAGAAAGCGCAGGAAAGGCCAGCAGCAGTCGCATTTTGGATAAGGACGATACGGGGGTACGCTCAGGTGAGGATGATGCCGGCGTTGAGGTTGGAGATGAAGGTTGAGCGGTTGGGCTTCCTTCGGGTTCGATGTCACACGATATGGCTGAAACAGCCAGAGCAGCGGCCAGAACCGGGGACAAGAGCTTAGATAACATCACGACCTGCTTCCCTGAACGATTCGCTTTTATCGCCTCTCCAGAACGCGCCGCTCTACCTCTAGACCAGGCTCGAGGAACGGGCCACGCTTGGCTATTTAAATCATCGGTGAACGAGTTCGTAAGAGTTGGTCGAGACCTTCGGGGGCGGGGTGGACATCTGATCTATGGCTGCATCTTCCCGGTGCCCTTAACCAGGGCAAATTTGGTCCCGCTGTCGGTAACATTAAGAACAACCCAGACGGCGGGATCGCCACTCTTGGTGAAAATGCCCCAGCTGACTTTGTCACCAATATCACCCCAGGCCGCCTGTTTCCAGACACTCTGAGCCGACCCCAGCTCCTTCCGGTAGAAGTCGGCCAGCTTATCCTTGCTGTCAGTGGTTGTGTAATATCTCCACTCAGTGCGGCTGAAAGAGCCGGGGGATATTATAGGCTCTATTCCAAAGTCTATCTGTTCTGTCTCGTCTCGCCTGGCGCTGGGATATACCGGAATATCGGAGAAGTCTGCGGGGTCGGCAGTAGATGTGTTACCCGCGCCAGCCCCGGGATTTTTATTGCAGGCAAGAAGCGCGATAGATAGCACGAAAACTATTGGTAAAAGCATTATGGCAAAAGACAGCTTCGTTTTTCTAGTCATCCAATATCTCTAACTTTACAGACTGATTCTGAGTTTATCGTCGGGCTAAGGGAATAGCTGACGTGGAGACGTAGTTCCTGGACTTCCCTCCGGATGGGGCCATCGGCAACGGGTTAGCCAACAATGGGCAGAGGCTAGCCCTAAAAGAGGTTATTTGACACTCTGCATCTTGGTCGCGAAGTCACGCCCGGAAGTGGGAGGGGGCAACGGCTTGCCGTCTTTTCTATAAAAGTCAATCGCTTCCTCAACGATTCGGCACAGCTCATCGAAGACCTTCTTTTCGTCACTTCCGTGGCAGCCTCCGTATATCAACCCTGGGGCACTTCCGACATAGCACTCATCCTCTTCCGACCACTCAACGATCTTCACGTACTTGGCGCTGGCCTTCATTTTTTGCCTCCTCAACTGCGAGCCGCACCGCCCGAAGCTGATAGTGTTTTGCATCGTCACCTCGCCTGCCTTAGATAGTCACAGGTCTTGCCGCCTTCGGGTGAATGCCAGGCCGAGCGTACGAATTTACGTAACGGCTATTTTATCCGTTCCCATGTCAGTTCGTTCGTGGCCCCGACCGGCCTCAGGATCAGCCGATCGTCTGACGCAAACTCGTAGCCCCGCACGCCGTCGTCAATTCCTCCCGGGTTAAGGTTACCAGCGCGATGGTGCGTAACAGTACGTGCTTCCTCGTCGATAGTGTAGGTGCCGAAATACGCAGTGTAGCCATGGATAGCTGCCTTCGCTTCATCAGGTGTGGGCAGCGTACCGCGGGCGTGCCCGATCGGGCATGATTTGCACAGCCATATGTCCCGTCCCGTCATAATAAATCACGCCAGTGGGGTGCGGGCCTCTGTTCGCTTGCACTTCGGCAGTGGTTCCCGTTATGGAAACGAGTCGCCACATTCCGATGAAGCGCTTTGCTGTCTCGCTAGGCATATCTTTGTATTCCTCCTTGCTTCTATTCGGTGAAATATTTTAAGTCAATACTAATACTGTAAGACGGCGGGGACCATGCCATCTACTGCTTCTCTGCCACCATTTGACTCCACCAGAGTCTCGAAACGCACGCAGCTTTTGCCCAGCAGGTTAGATAGGGTTTCTTTCAGCTCACTGCCAAACTTAACCGATATATCAGGCAAATCTACGCGATGAGTATTGCCTGTAATATCGGTAAGCTCCAGGGACACGGGTGCCGCGCCGCCGTACTTGGCAAGTATTTCATGAACAGCCCTTAGACGAGCGAGATCAGATGAAACGTCATCCGACTCTAATATCCTTAGTACAACTTTGCCAATTTTGTCCTCTCTCGAGACCTTACCGACAGGTCGAGTATCTTCGATAGGCCCAATGTGTCCGTTGGTAGCGATTTGTGAACGAGGAATAACGGCATTCCTGCCTGATGCAGGCTCGCTGAATTCGTACGCGCCTTCAGGAGGAGGAGAATCGGTGTCGGGCTGGTAGACCTCTGCCATCTCACAGGTAAGCTGCGGCTGCCCATCCCTGACGCTGACTTTTCCGTGCACCAGCAGCAGAGTGCCCTCGGCCCATATATCGGGGTTACGTTCGTACACCTCTGACCATACCGTGACATCCAGGCTGCCTGCCAGGTCCTCCAGCGTGGCCACAACAAAAGGACGCTTGGTCTTTGTAAGCAGGTGACGGACCGAAGAGACCATGCCTGCCACAATGATCTTCTGTCCTTCCAGTTCCTCGCCTACCTGGTCCAGGAGGGTGGCGTCACGCCTTACCCACTGGGCCACTGCGGCGAAAGGGTGGTCGGAGACATAGACCCCCAGCAGCTCTTTTTCCCACGCCAGCCTCTCCTTTTGCGGCACGTCTCCGCCGGGCAAATTAAGCTCCGGCAGCGGCACCGGGACACTGTCTCCTAACAGATCGAACATGGTGGACTGGCCGGACTCCCGCATCCGCTGCTCCTTCTGAGAAAGGGCGATGATGCGGTCGACGCCCATTAAGAGAGCGCCGCGGTTTCCTAGAGAGTCCATTGCCCCGACCTTTATCAAGCTCTCAAGCGCGCGCTTGTTCAACGTCCTTAGGTCCGCCCGGCGACAGAACTCTGCAAGGCTTCTGAACTCTCCTTCCGCCTCCCTCGCCGCTAACAAAGGTTCCACAGCCGTCTCGCCTACGTTCTTGGTAGCCACCAGACCAAAACGAATAGCCTTTCTACCGTCGGTATGCGGCTCGACAGAGAAGGATAGCCGGCTTTTGTTGATATCGGGCGGCAATACAGGTATACCCAGCCTCTGGCAGTCGGCCACCACCGAGGCTACCTTTTCCGGAGAGTCCATAAACCCGGTAAGCAGCGCGGCCAGATACTCCTCTGTGTAATTGGCCTTCAGGTAAGCTGTAAGATAACAGATAAGCGCGTAGCTGAAGGCATGGGCTTTGTTAAACGCATACCCTGCAAAAGGCTCGATGAGCGTAAATATCTCCTCGGCTACCTTCTCGGTATACCCCCTGGCCACCGCGCCGGACACAAATCGGTCATGCTCCTGGCGCATGATCTCAGCTATTTTCTTGCCCATGGCCTTGCGCATCACATCGGCCTGGCCCAGGGAATAGCCGGCGAAAGCCTGAGCGATGATCAGCACCTGGTCTTGATAGACTATCACCCCATAAGTGTCCTCAAGGATCTTCTCTAGGTCCGGGTGGGGAAACTTTACCGGCTCTAGTCCATGCTTGGCGCGGATGAACGTGGGTATATGCTGCATGGGCCCGGGGCGGTACAGGGCCACCATCGCAGCGACATCCCTAATAGAGTTGGGCTTAAGGTCTACTATATAGCGGCGCATTCCTGAGCTTTCCAGCTGGAATATCCCGGTGGTCTCTCCGGAGGAGAGGAGGTCGAAGGATTTTTTGTCGTCAAGCGGGATTTTTTGAAGGTCCAGGCGCGCTCCCGTCGTCTGTGCGATGAGGTCGCGCGCCAGGCCCAGCACGGTCAGGTGTATAAGTCCGAGGAAGTCCATCTTTAGGAGGCCGATAGCCGCGACGTCGTCCATCGCGAACTGCGTCACCACGGTCTCTTGTCGCTCAGACCGGCCCGAACGCGCTCCCGCGCCGGCCGACGGCCTCTGCAGCGGCACCACCTCGGTTAACGGATCCTTGGAGATAACCACCCCGGCAGCATGAGTGCTCGCGTGGCGGGCTACACCCTCCAGTTGTCTGGCGGTGTCAACCAGGTGCTTTACTGTCTCCTCCCCCCGGTAGATCTCCGCAAGCTCCGGACTCTCCGCAAGGGCGCGGTCTAAGGTCATGTGCAGCGCGGTGGGCACAACCTTAGCGACTCTATCTACATCGCCGTACGGCATGGCTAAAGCCCTGCCCACGTCTCGTATCGCCGCCCTGGCCCCCATAGTACCGAAGGTCACTATCTGAGCTACCCTATCCTGACCGTACTTGGAGGTAACGTAGGATATGACCTCGTCTCGCCGGTCATCGGCAAAGTCCATATCTATGTCGGGCATCTCCTTACGCTCGATGTTGAGGAAGCGCTCGAAGACCAGCCGGTTCTCAAGAGGATCGATCTCTGTGATGCCCAGGCAGTAAAGGACCAGGCTGGCTGCGGCGCTGCCTCGCACGCCGTAAAGAATGCCGTGCTCCTGGGTGTATTTCACGAAGTCCCAGACCACCAAAAAGTAGTCGGCGAAGTGAGTCTGACGGACCACGTCCAGCTCATACCTCAAGCGGTCTTCTATCTCCGTGGTCACTCTGGTAAAGCGCCGATTAAGACCCTCGCGGCATAATCCCTCCAGGTACGAGTCGGCGCTTTCTCCACTCGGCGTCTTGAACTCCGGAAGCCTGTGCCCTCCCAGCTCTAGCTCGAGGTGGCACATATCGGATATTTTGACAGTATTGGACAGGGCCTCCGGCAGCTCCGTGAAGAGGGCTGCCATCTCCTCAGGACTCTTCAGGTAGTAAGACTCGTCCGACATCCGCATTCGCTTTTCATCGTAGATGTTGGTGTTGGTCTGGATGCATAGCAGAAGACCGTGCGCGTAGCTGTCTTCTTTGCGGGTATAGTGAAGGTCGTTTGTGGCGACCAGGGGAATCCCAAGCTCCTTACCGAGAGCGATGGTAGCAGGTGTTATGACATCCAGTTCAGGGAGGTTATCGTGCTTCTGTACCTCCAGATAGTAGTCGCCGAAGACTTCCTTGTACCACAAAGCAGTAGCACGGGCGTCGTCGACTCTTCCATCCAGGATAGCGCGGGACACCTCGGAGTTAGGACATCCTGAAAGGACGATCAAGCCCTCGTGATACCGCTCCAGAAGCTCATGGTCCATTCTTGGCTTGTAATAGAAGCCGTCCAGGTGCGCCCTGGTTGTAAGCTGCATGAGGTTCTTGTAGCCCGCCTCATTTTTTGCCAGCAGGACGATATGATAGGGACTCTTCTCCTCGGCGGTCCTGCCCCTGTGGTCCTTCTGCGCCACGTACGCCTCAACGCCAATTATTGGCTTTATGCCAACGTCCTTGCAGGCAAGATAGAACTCAATTGCGCCGTGCATAGAGCCGTGATCGGTGAGAGCCAGGCTATCCATGCCCATATCTTTCGCTCGCTCCACCAGCGGCCGTATCTTACACATGCCGTCAAGCAGCGAGTATTCAGTATGTACGTGCAGGTGTGTGAATTTACTCATTATCACCGAATTCCTATAATCGTTCGAAAATAGCTGTTTTCGTACTATAGACGCGTTTTCCCTTCTTAAGTTGGGAAGCTTGTCTGCCAATGCCTTCTCTCCGAGAAGGGGAGTCCAGAGGGCGCAGCCCTTTGGCAGGGGTTTCAGGGGGTGTCCCCCTGACTCTCCTCCGCCTTCTCTAACTCGAAAGCCCGGTGCAGCGCTCTTACAGCTTCCAGCACCCGTTCCTCGCTCACGACACAGGTTATTCTGATCTCAGACGTGGTGATCATCTCTATGTTTATTCCCGCATCAGCCAGAGTCTTGAACATCCTGGCGGCGTAACCGGGCGCGTTCTGGATGCCGGCGCCAACTATGCTCACTTTGGCAAGCTCCGGATCGCCGATACACTCGCCGGCCCCCAGAGAGGCGGCCACGGGTCGGACCAGGAGCATAGCCTTTTCCAGGTCTCCCTTTGATACCGTAAAAGTGAGGTCTGCCACCTTGGTGGTGCTGGCGTTTTGCACTATGGTGTCAACGCTGATGCCGGCGTCGGCCAGCGACTCAAAAATGGCAGCAGCTATACCGGGCCTATCCGGCACTCCCGTGATGGTGATCTTGGCTACATCCAGGTCATGGGCGATGCCCCGTACTTTGTTTCTTACCTCTCTAACTTCTTCCATCGATATATCTCCATGTATGAGGGTGCCGGGAGCATTCGTAAAACTGGAAGCCACCAGGATAGGGATATTATATACTTCTCCCAGCTCTACAGAGCGGTTTTGCATGACCCTTGCGCCCAGACTGGCCATCTCCAGCATCTCATCGTAATGGATCTCGTTAAGCTTACGAGCCTCCGGCACGACCCTGGGGTCGGCAGTGTAAACACCTTCGACATCGGTGTATATTTCGCAGCGCTTAGCTCTTACGGCGGCGGCCAGGGCCACTGCGGTAGTGTCGGAGCCGCCCCGGCCCAGAGTTGTCACATCCAGGTCCTCCGATATGCCCTGGAACCCGGCTACTATTACAACTCTTCCGTTGTCCAGCTCTCTTAAGATGCGCTCGGGATCGACGCGCAGGATGTGCGCCCGATTAAAGACGGACGTAGTATGGATACCGGCCTGTGCTCCGGTTAGGCTAATGGCCTCATAGCTCATCTCCCTGAGGGCCATTGCCAGCAGGGTTACCGATACGGTCTCACCTGTAGACAGCAGCAGGTCCAGCTCACGAGCATCCGGATTAGGTGATATCTGCCTGGCTAAAGCTATCAGATGGTCCGTGGTATCGCCCATCGCCGATACTACCACAACCACCTGACTTCCGCGGTCCCTGGCCTCGGCCACCCGGCGGGCCACTCTCCTGATGCGATCGGCGTCAGCGACCGAACTGCCCCCATATTTTTGCACTATAAGGTCCAAGCTGTATCCGCCTTAGATTTGATGATTTACCAATATTGTTGCTTCGATCCAATCGCCCATGCCTGTCGCGACTGGCATCCAGGAAGAGGCTACAAAAAGCGCTTATTAGCCCGTTCCTTGAGGCTCTCGAAACCTGTAGTGAGGTTCTCGAACTAGGAGCGGGCGGTGCCTTCGAGAACCTCAGGCAACGCCGACCTTGGTGTCTATTTTCGAGCCAATACCCCATGTTTCAGTCTGGGGCATCATACAAACTATTCCACTACCTTAGCGCCAATTTTGCTCGGTCTTGTTATTTTTACCTCGCCGGCGACTCCTTCAGGCTCGGCTGCGGTTTTCATCGCCTGGCCGATCTTTGGGCCGTCCTCCACGGCCAGAGCCAGTAACGTAGGTCCGCCTCCGGACAGAAATACTCCCTTCGCGCCGGCGTCCAACGCAGCCTCAAATATCTTGTACATGGCCGGAAAGAGCCTGGACCTGGCCGGCTGATGGAGTTTATCTTCAGTAGCTACATCCAGGTAAGATAGCTGTCCAGTGGCCAAGGAGGCCACCAGAAGGGCTGCCCTGCCGATGTTGTGGACTGCATCCTCCCTGCTCAGCTCTCTGGGAAGCAGCTTTCGGCTTTCCTCTGTCGGCATAAGGAAGTCGGGAATAAACAGGACAACCTCAAGAGAATCGGGGACCGCTACCGCTAGCTGATAGAGTCTGCCATCGGACTGCACCATCACTCTGAAACCGCCTAAAAGGGCCGGCGTTACATTATCCGGATGGCCCTCTATCTTAACGGCCAGGCTCAGCAGGTCGTCCTGGGCTACGATGCCGCCCAGCAAGTGGTTTGCGGCAACGAGGCCGCCGACGATAGCGGCGGCGCTGCTGCCCAGTCCGCGGGCAATCGGTATGTAGTTCTCCGAATACACTTCGAGCGCGGGCGCAGGCCGGCCAAGCTGTTTAAATAGAGATGAGGCCGCGGTATAAGCCAGCTCACAATGGGAACGGACTGTTCCGGCGCCGGCTATTACTGGCCCTCCCGGCTGGTCCCTGAGGCGGAAATGAATCCGGTCGTAGAGCTGCAGGGCCATGCCCAAACAATCGAATCCAGGGCCAAAATTGGCCGTGGTAGCGGGGACCTCTACAGTAACCTGGCCAGAATCATCGGAAGTCACAAGCACACCAGAAAACGATTCTTGTTCTTGGATGAATTATAGCATCCAGCACCCAAGCTCTCAAACGGGTGAGAATAGATTTGTGAGCAGATGGGGGGAAGGAGGGTCGTAGGGGCGTGGGCTTGTCCCCGCCCACCAGTCCCTCAGATTGTAAACCAGAGAGTTACTAGAGGGATATTCTTGCAATCGTCCACCATCCCCTGGCGGACCGGGATTATTCAGGATATAGTCGACAACGCGATGGACAGTTGCGGGTACGAACGCTCCGACAGAGCTTCTCTTTGCTAGGACGACCGGGCGGGGCGGGGACAAGCCACCGCCCCTACGCCGGTGCTTTCGCCGCAGGAGCTCCAGATTGTCATTCTGAAGGCGCAGCGCGACTGAAGAATCTCGTTTCCCCCGCACTTCTGGCATTAGCACGGCTGTGGGACGGATTCTTCGCTGCGGCTCAGAATGACGGTGTGAAAGTGCCGGGTTACGCCTTCAACAGCCCCTTGTGCCTCAGCGCCCGCTCCAGCGACGGCTGCATCTTCATCGCCTGGAACTCTGCGATGGCGAAGTCCAGGTGCTCTATGGCCTCTTTGTGTAGGGTGTCCGCCTCTTCCTTGCGACTTGCCCCTGGCTCACTTGCCTCTTGTAACAGCAGCTCCGCCAACTGAAGATGCGTGAGCGCGGCCTCCGGCCGGAAGCGGATTTTCGCGCACGCCTCCAGCGCCTGCTGGTAGTATGCCTTGGCCTTCTCCCGCTCTCCCAGCAGCGCCGCGGCCGCGCCAAGGTGACGGGCAACAGAGGTGTTGGGGAATCCGGTGCCGTGGCCGAAAGACAGCAGCGATGGAATCACGGCTAGCGTCCGGGCAAGAAGGTCAACAGCCTCGCGGTTCTTGACAAGCACCGCGATCTCAAGCAGCGCCGTCAGGTACCTAAATGGCACATGCTCCGCTTCTTCGGTGACGTGTAGTCGAGGCATAGCTTGGCTCAGGGCAACATTCGCCTCGTCCAAACGGCCCGCGTGAGCCAGCTTTAGAGCAGCCAGTATAGCGGCACCTACTCCTGGCTCACCCCCGGCCCGCTGGACGGCCTCACGTAGATTATTCAAAGCCTCGTCCCCATGACCCAGATGTAATCTAGCCGCGGAGGTCACAATGTTGGCTTGGACCATACCAAACAGAGGGTTCCCAAGTTCTTCGCCACGGGTGACCATGCGCTCGCCCACCGTCATGGCCTCCTCCAATCGCCCATCTACCGTGGCAAATGTACCCTCCATAATAAGCGACCTTAAGATGGCATCAGCATCACGGGTGCGGGCCGCCAGTTCCTCTACCTGGCGCGATAATTCTTCAGCGCGAGCGCGCTCACCCCAGTTCAGATACAGGTGGGCGCTCCTCTGAAGGAAATTACCCAGTTCCCTAACACTCACTCTTTCCCTGGGCCGCCGGGTCACGTCATCAGCCAGCCGCAAAATCTCCCCCATGTTCAGTGGCCCTGACGCGAAATTGATAAGGCGCCCGGCGGCCACGAAGAGTGCATCTGGCTCATCAAGCTTTTGCGCCAGTTCCAGCGCGCCGCGTAGTAGCGTTGCTACCTCGCTATAATGCACATCCGGCTGGCCAACCATAAACTGAGCCAGAACGAAGTCTGCGTACACCCTGTCGCTAGTCCCGGGGGCCGCATAGCGCTCCGCTCTTTCCAACCATTGTCTATATAGCGGGGTAGTGGCCATAGGCCCAGCGCCGTAGCGGGCGGCACCCTGCAAGGCCAGCCGGCAAGCCCGTGAGGTGCGCTCATGATCTCCTATCGCCTCGGCCAAGACCAGCGCCTTCTCCGCGACCTCTTCCGCGACTTTCAGCGGCTCCCCTGCCGGCAGCAGCGCCTCGCTGAGGTCCAGCAATAGGTCGCAGCGCTTTGTCTTGTCGTCCGGGTCAAGCACCTCCTGTACCTCGATTGCCTGATCCAATAATCGAACCGCCTCGCTGTAGGCATATACCGCCGAGGCGCGGCCGGCTGCAAGCTCACTGTAGTGTATCGCTTTCTGTAGATCAGCCGGATCCGTTGACTGGGCGA
>SHYC01000040.1 GCA_009693005.1 Dehalococcoidia bacterium
GATAGCCCTGTTATATCGCTCCTCGTCTGTTATCAGCCCCCTACGGTACTGGGCCTCCGTCTCTTCGATGCTTGTCTCCGCGTTTTCAAGGATTTCTGCTTTTGGTATCGGCACATCCAGGTCGGTTGCAGCAATGGTGATGCCGGACCTGGTGGCAAAGATAAATCCCAGCCTTTTGATGTCGTCTGCAACTCTCGCGGTTGTTTCATTACCAAAGACCACATAGCACTGAGCAATTATGTCCTTCAACGCCTTCTTGTCCATTACCTCATTGCGGTAGTCCATCCCCGCTGGAAGGATTTCGTTGAAGATTATTCGACCAACGGTCGTCTCCATCAGTCCAACGCCCTGCTTTCTGTCTCTTACTCTGATGGCGGCATGTAGACCTACGACGCCAAGATTGTAAGCCAGCTGGGCCTCGTCGTAGCTGCCGAAGGTCATTCCATCTCCCTTCTCTCCCACCCTGTTGATAGTCAGATAGTAGCAACCCAGGACCATATCCAGGGTTGGAGCTACTATCGGCTCTCCGGAACTGGGCGAGAGCAGGTTATTGGTGCTTAGCATAAGCCTCTTGGCCTCATCCACTGCTTGTCGGGACAGTGGCACATGGACTGCCATCTGGTCACCGTCGAAATCGGCATTGAAAGCGGTGCAAACCAGCGGATGTATTTGGATGGCGCTACCTTCTATGAGCACAGGCTCGAAGGCCTGTATGCCCAGTCTGTGAAGGGTCGGGGCTCGGTTCAGGAGCACCGGCCGGTCTTTGATGGCCTCCTCTAAAACGTCCCACACCTCGGGCCTGACTCTTTCAACTATGCGTTTGGCGCTCTTTATGTTGTGGGCCAGTCCGTGCTCTACCAGCTTACGCATGACGAATGGCTTGAACAGCTCCAAGGCCATGCGCTTTGGAATCCCGCATTGGTGGAGCTTGAGCTCCGGCCCGACCACGATCACGGAACGGCCACTATAATCAACTCTTTTGCCAAGCAGGTTCTGTCGGAACCGACCCTGCTTGCCTTTCAGCAGGTCAGACAGTGATTTAAGGCGGTGACTGCTGCTGTTGGCAACCGCGCGACCCCGGCGGCCATTGTCTATCAACGAGTCTACAGCCTCCTGGAGCATTCTTTTTTCGTTTCTTATGATGATTTCCGGAGCGCCCAGCTCCATTAATCGCTTCAGCCGGTTGTTGCGGCTGATCACACGGCGATAGAGGTCGTTCAGATCGCTTGTGGCGAACCTCCCCCCGTCCAACTGAACCATTGGCCTAAGGTCCGGCGGGAGTACTGGAAGCACAGTCATTACCATCCATTCGGGCTTGTTGTTGCTTTTGCGGAAAGCCTCCACCACACGCAATCTCTTAGTGGCCTTCTTTCTTCTCTGACCCGAGGTTGAAAGGATCTCTAACTGCAACTTTCCTTTGAGCTCCTCCATGGACATGTTTCTCAGAATATCCAGAACAGCTTCGGCGCCCATTCCGGCGGAGAAGAAAATACCGAACTTGTCCCTAAGCTCACGGTACTTGACCTCGGTCAAAAGCATGCCTGGGCGTACAGTATCCATGTCGTCCAGGGTTTCTGCAAGCTCCGCCTGCAGACGTGATGTCTGCTGGCCTAACTCTTTCTCTAATCCCTCGATCTCTTTGGCCGCTTCCTCTCGCTTCACGTCTTTCTTCGAGTCAAATGATGCGGAGGTTGTGTCTGTGCTTTCTGAGAGCATAGACTCCAACTCAGCCTTTTTATTTCCATGCTGCTCCGACAGGGTGGAAAGATGATCCTCGGTTATGATTTCTCCCTTGGGCACTATGGTAGTTCGTTCGAAGGTTATCTCCTTCTTCGCCTTCTTACCCGCCGCGTCCACCAGGGCGTGTTCGACAGAGGCAAACTGTTGAGCAAGGTTTTCGATGGCAGTGTTATGTTCACTCTGCAACGAGGCTACAGCGTTGTCCTCGTCAAGAGAGATCTGGCCTTCGGACTCCTGGAGCCGGGCGTATGCGTCGGCACGTCGGACGTTGAGACTGTCCTCAAGCGTCTTCTTGCTGGCATTAACCTCTTCCTTCATCCTATCGATGATGTGTTGCTTAGACGCTTCGTCAACGGTGGTTATGATAAACTGGGCAAAATATATTACCCTTTCCAAGCTTCTGGGTGAGATATCCAGCAGTATGCTAAGCCGGCTGGGAGTGCCTTTGACAAACCAAATGTGTCCGACCGGAGAAGCCAGTTCTACATGGCCCATACGCTCTCTTCTGACCTTGGAGCGCGTAACCTCAACACCACACTTGTCGCAAGTAATTCCCTTATAGCGGACCCGCTTATACTTACCACAGTAGCACTCGAAGTCTTTGGTTGGCCCGAATATCTTCTCACAGAACAGGCCGTCCTTTTCAGGCTTGAGAGTTCTGTAGTTGATGGTCTCAGGCTTGGTTATCTCGCCATACGACCAGTTCCGGATCTGTTCAGGAGACGCCAGGGATATTCTAACCGCTGTAAAATCATTTACGTCTAACATTACTAAAACTCCCCCTTTTCCATGCCTGTAAGGTCTATGCCAAGTTCGGGTATTTCCATGCCGGTATCCTCTATCATAGGCACTCTCTCTTCGTCCTCATTAAGCGCCTCTATAGTTAGTCCCAAGCTTTGCAGCTCCTTTACTAATACCTTGAAAGATTCCGGCACCCCAGGCTCCACTATGTCCTCTCCTTTAACTATAGACTCATAGGTCTTTACTCGCCCCAGCACGTCGTCGGATTTGACAGTCAGCAGCTCCTGAAGTATATGGGCTGCACCGTACGCCTCCAGAGCCCACACTTCCATTTCGCCAAAGCGCTGGCCACCGAACTGGGCCTTCCCACCTAACGGCTGCTGTGTTATCAGAGAGTAGGGTCCGGTTGACCTGGCGTGGATCTTGTCCTCTACAAGGTGGACAAGCTTGAGCATATATTTTCGTCCAACGGTAGTAGGCTGGTCAAAGGCTTCGCCCGTCCTGCCGTCGTATAATATCGTCTTCCCATAGGTAGGGGGAGAGATATTCTTTTCTCTATGCAATTGGTACGCAAGCGCGTCGAGGTCCGCGGTCGCTGCTATATCAAGTTCGGCGCCGTTCTGCTTCATCCAGATGCGGAGAGCGGACTGCTTAGCTGGGCCTACATTTCCTTCGAGGAAGGCCGCGTCCCCATCATATCCCTGTTGGTCCAGCCACGCCTTAGCGTTATCGATTTTGCTCTCAATGGACATTCTATCAAGCTGATTACCTGGCAGGCCTGCACAACTTTGTTCTATCATCCAGCTTTTTGCAAGGGCATCCTGGATATCATCTTCCGTCGCTCCGTCAAATACGGGGGACAACACTTTAAACCCGAGAGCTTCTGCAGCAAACCCAAGATGTGCTTCAAGGACCTGACCGACATTCATTCTGGATGGCACGCCGATAGGGTTCAAGATGATATCTACCGGTGTGCCATTGGACATTCTGGGCATGTCCTCGACCGGTAGAATGCGTGCAATAACCCCCTTGTTCCCATGCCGGCCAGCCATTTTGTCGCCCTCTGATATCTTTCTCAATTGAGCGATACTTACACGGACCAGCTTGTTGACTCCTGGAGGAAGCTCGTCGTTATTATCACGTGAGAATACCCGGACGTCTATTATTTTGCCTCTCTCTCCATGAGGGACTCTAAGAGAGGTATCCTTCACCTCACGGGCTTTTTCCCCGAAGATTGCCCTAAGTAGCTTCTCTTCAGCGGTTAACTCGGTCTCTCCCTTAGGGGTGATTTTACCGACCAGGATATCGCCGGGGCCCACCTCTGCGCCGGTCCTTATGATTCCAAACTCGTCCAAGTCTCTCAAGCTTTCTTCGCCGACGTTCGGGATGTCTCGCGTGATCTCCTCGGGTCCAAGCTTTGTATCCCTTGCGTCTATTTCATGCTTTTCGATGTGGATTGAGGTGAATTTATCCTCTCTGACCATAGACTCGCTGATCACGATGGCATCCTCGTAGTTGCAGCCCTCCCAGCTCATAAAGGCACACAACACGTTTTGCCCTAACGCTATGTTGCCATCGTCTGTCGACGCGCTATCGGCTATAGGATCGCCCTTCTTAACTACATCACCTTCTCTAACTATGGCCCTCTGGGTCAAGCAGGTGCCCTGATTACTGCGGAGGAACTTCATCAATGTACGGCTGTAAGTCTTCCCTGTCTCGTCTACGACAACTATCTCTGAGGAACTGACTCTCGCGATGACTCCATCCACGGGCGAGAATATAGCCTGGCCGCTGTCCATGGCGGCGCGTCGCTCCATCCCTGTTCCTACCAACGGCATTTCTGGCCTTAGCAGCGGCACTGCCTGCCTCTGCATGTTCGCGCCCATGAGCGCGCGGTTGGCGTCGTCATGCTCCAGGAACGGTATGAGGGCGGTGGCGACGCTTACGATCTGCTTGGGTGACGCATCCATATAGTCCAGGTTGTCTGGCGTCTCCTCCATAAATCGTTCGCCATGTCGCGCCTCAACCCTGGCGTCCAAAAGATGGCCACGGCTATTCATGGAGGAGTTAGCCTGCGCTATTATGTAGTTTTCCTCCTTGTCGGCAGACAGATACTCTATCTCTTTTGATACGAAGGGTTTGATCTTGATTTTTCTGGCCTGGAGGGCAGACAGCTTCGTGAAAATCTCTGACGTGATATCCTGGCCGGCCTCGCCGATAACCGTTTCTTTACTGTCTGCCACAGCATCTCTCAGAGTGTGCCCAATTAGAGCCGAATCTGTGTTTGGCAGAGAGTTGATCACCTTTCTGTACGGAGTCTCTATAAATCCGAACTCGTTAATCCTCCCGAAAGTAGCAAGGGAGCCTATCAGTCCGATATTCGGCCCTTCAGGTGTCTCGATAGGGCAGATGCGGCCATAGTGAGAGTGGTGGACGTCTCTAACGTCAAAACCCGCTCGTTCTCGCGAGAGGCCGCCCGGCCCCAGCGCGGAGAGCCTTCTCTTGTGGGTCAATTCCGCCAACGGATTTGTTTGATCCATAAACTGGGAAAGTTGGGAGCCGCCAAAGAACTCCTTCATGGCCGCCACCACTGGCCTTATATTGATCAGGGCGCTTGGAGTGGCCTGCTGCGGGTCGGTTATCGTCATACGCTCTCGAATCACGCGCTCCATTCGGAGGAGGCCGACTCTAAACTGATTCTGAATGAGTTCTCCCACAGCCCTGATTCGTCTGTTTCCCAAGTGGTCTATATCATCGGGAACTCCATGTCCCTGATTTATTAGGACGAGTCCTTTTACTATCCTGGACAAGTCGTCCCTGGTAAGGATTCGTGAAGACAGCCGCACTATTGCTTCATTCAGACGTTCCTGTACAGCGGGGTCGGAAACCATCGTCCTAAGTTTCTTGATGATATCCAATCCCGCTTCGTCGTTCCGATTGGCAGCCTCGTCCAGCCTATCTTGAAGCTCTCGAGTCTCCTCGGGCATATTGACCGTCCGAAGAAACATCGCGGTTTCTTTGGCGACATCTCCATATACTTGAAGCCTCTTGTCGACCTTATGCCGGCCCACTCTGCCTAGATCGTAGCGGCGCGGGGTAAAAAAGAGGGCGTTGACAAGGCTCTGGGCATTTTCCTGTGTTGGGGGGTCCCCCGGCCTCAGGCGCTTGTAAAGCTCAAGCAGGGCGTCCTCGCGAGTCTTGCACGGGTCCTTTTCCAGAGTAGGAAGCAGGTAACTCTCACCACCGTCGATATCATTCAGCAGGTAGAGCAGGTCTTCGTTACTGCTGTAGCCCAGTGCACGCAGCAGCGTAGTCAAAAGAATCTTACGCTTGCGGTCTACTTTAACCGATAGAATATTCTTGTTGTTGGTCTCGAACTCCAGCCAAGTTCCGCGGCTGGGAATCAGCTTTGCGAAGCCAAGAGCGCGTCCGGAAGTGGGCTCTTCTTCAATAGTAAAATAGACCCCTGGGGAGCGCACCAACTGGCTAACCACGACTCGTTCCGCCCCATTGATAATAAAAGTGCCCTTCTCCGTCATGAGGGGAAAGTCACCCATGAAAATAGGTTGCTCCACCTTTTCGCCGGTCTCTTTTATAGTGAGTTCAACTATAACGTTTAGCGGAGCGGAGTAGGTCGCATCTCTTTCTCTACACTCTGCCTCTGAATACTTTGGATCCTTGAAATCGTGCTTAAGGAATCTCATCTCCATACGGTTGCCGGTGAAGTCCGAGATCGGAGAGATCTCTGACAACAACTCTCCCAGTCCTTCCTCCTTGAACCAACGGAAAGACTGAAGCTGGACCTGTATCAGGTTCGGCAGCTCCAGAACGTCCGGAATCTTGGCGTAGGACTTCATGTGGGAAGAGTAGGAATACCGTCTATTACCGTTGACACCTAGGACTTGAGCCATACTTCAACTCCTTATAAATCTAGCAAGCAGGACAGGTTCGGGGGAAATCTTGGGCGCGTTAATAGTAGAATAAATTCAAAAGGTTTGGAAAATACGCAGGAGTTCTCATGAGTGAGAACTCCATTATATTCCATACAAGAAAGGCCTGTCAATAGCGCGTATTCACTCATCTAAAATGTTACTAAAGGAGGGATGGTTAACTCAACTAAGAATGTTACTGAGGGGATCATGCCGATTGATGACAAGATGACGGTGAATGAACGACGGAAATACTTAAAGCTTATGAGCCCCCGTTATCGTAAGGCGCGGCGGGTGGCGCAAAGCGCGCTGCTGACCGAGATGGAGACGGTGACCGGGCTGTATCGCGAGAGCCTCCTGCGGTTGCTGCACGCCTCGAGCTTGGAGCGGGCGCCCAGGGGCCCACGCCTACGGCGCAGGACCTACGACGTGTTGCAGGTTATAACATCGGTGTGTATAATACCCGTAGTTTTGAGAGCTATTTCTACAGTTCAGGTGTAGGTTTGTAACAGCTCTCAGCCTATCATCAGGTTCGACTTGGGCCGTCGCCCAGGAATACGGGAGGATTATGTTACCGTTCGAGTACTTTGAACCCGCCACGTTGCGTAGGGCATCATCCCTTCTTGTTAAGTACGGCGCCGACGCACGGATTCTAAATGGCGGAACAGATTTCATGGTTAGAGTCCGCCAGCACTTTTGGAAGCCCAAGTACGTGGTAAATATCAAGAAGATAAAGGGGTTGGACCATCTAACCTATAGTAAGAACCAGGGCCTCAGGATAGGAGCGACCGCTACTTACGGTAGAGTAGAGGCTGACCCCGTCGTGCGACAGCGGTTTGGCATCGTGTCGGCGTCAGCGGTGGCAGTAGGCGGCGTCCAGATACGTAATTTGGGGACATATATAGGAAACGCCTGCAACGCGTCTCCTGCGGCGGATAGCACTCCAACAATGGTTGCGATGGGCGCCAAAGTTAAGATATATGGCCCGAACGGAGCGCGCGTAATACCCATCGAAGAACTGTTCGCCGGGGTTGGCCGCAATACGCTGCAGGCGGGAGAGATTGTCACCGAGATCCAACTGGACACTCCACCTCCTAATACCGGATTTATATATATTAAGCACAGTCCCAGAAGCCAGATGGACATCTCGGTTGTGGGGGTAGCGTCAGTGATAACACTAAACCCCGATAACGGCCGTTGTGTGGATGCTAGAATCGCCCTGGGCGCGGTAGGGCCTACGGTATTCAGAGCCAAAAAGGCGGAGGCAATACTCAAGGGCAGTGAGCTTACCGGCGATGTGCTTAGCAGGGCCGCTATAGCGGCAGCCGATGAATCAAGTCCTATCGGTGACGTTAGAGCGCCGGCAGAGTACCGCAAAGACATGGTAGGGGTACTGACCAGGCGGGCGACAGCATATGCATTTGATATGGCCAAGAGCGGCATGGATGTCAGGAAGCAGCAGGCCATAGCCATCGAGCTAATAACATAGCGCCGTCTCACAGGCTATCGCCAAAGGCGAGTCGCCGCGGGAGATATGACAAGCTTTAGGAGGCTGTCTTGAAGAAGAATTTCATTATCCTCAACGTGAATGAGGAGGAGCGCGAGCTATACGTGTACCCGCACCGCAGTCTGCTGGACACGGTACGGGATGAGTTACAGTTGACGGGAAGCAAGAAAGGCTGTGACGAAGGCGACTGCGGCGCATGCACAATGTTTCTGGATGGTAATCCGGTTACGTCTTGTATGGTCCTGGCGGTTGACGCTGCCGGCAGGCGTATTACCACTATTGAAGGACTGTCCAACGGCACCAAGCTCAGCCCCGTCCAGCAGGCCTTTGTTGAGCATGGGGCTGTCCAGTGCGGCTTCTGCATCCCGGGGCTGATAATGTCCGGCACGGCGCTGCTCACGCGGAACCCGAATCCCACGGAAGAAGAAATAAGAATGGCTATCAGCGGCAATATCTGCCGGTGCACCGGTTACACGAAGGTGGTTGAAGCCATTCAAGCGGCGGCCGCCAGTTATTCAAGGTAATCGCCAGTACGTCGGGTAGGGACACACGAAGGATAAAAATCAAAGATGTAGCTCGTTCCTTGAGGCTCTCGAAAGGAGCGGGCGGTGCGCCTTCGGGACCATCAGGCAACGCCTGACTTGGTGTCTGTTTTTAAAAATGATTAGTAGTTTACAAAGGATAGGAGGCAGGGAATGGCCACAACTTATGCGGTAGTTGGCAAGAGAGTGCCAAGGGTAGACGCGGTAGATAAGGCCACAGGCCGCTCTATATACGGCTCGGATATATATCTGCCGGGAATGCTGCACTGCAAAATACTGTCGAGTACACAGGCCCACGCAAAGATTAAGAAGATAGACTTCAGCAAGGCCCTGGCCGTCCCGGGGGTAAAATCTATCATTACTGCCGCCGACGTGCCGGATATCATGTACGGAACTGTCGGAAACATACGCGATCGCTCCTTTATGGCGAGAGATAGGGTGCGTTTCATTGGTGAGCCGGTAGCAGCGGTGGCGGCCATTGATGAAGATGTGGCTGAATACGCGGTGTCGCTAATAGAGGTCGAGTATGAGCCGCTGCCTGCTGTGTTCGATGTCCTGGAGGCCATGAAAGAAGGTGCTCCTCTGGTACACGAGAAGCTGCAAGAATATGAAGGCTCCACTGGTCTGAGGAAGGGCAATATCTGCTCTCTTCTCACCGCCACGCGCGGCGACATGGACGCAGGATTATCAGAGGCAGACTTTATAGTGGAGGGCACGTACAGGAGCCAGCCAATCAACCAGGGCTACATGGAACCGATGGCATGCGCGGCCGAGGTAGAACCTTCCGGTCGTGTCACCATCTGGACCACGACTCAAGCGCCTTACGCCATCCGCAACACGATTGCAGAGACCCTTCAGTTGCCTATGAACCGAGTAAAGGTGATCCCTCTGGAAATTGGTGGAGGGTTTGGCGCTAAGTTGAGGGTCTCCTTCGAGGCGTTCTGCGTAATTCTCAGCCAGAAGACTGGCCGCCCCGTGAAGATGATAAGTTCACGAGAGGAAAACTTTACCGCGATCGGGCCTCGCCTGGAGTGTGTGGCTACCATAAAGACCGGGGTCAAGAAAGACGGCACCATCACCGCCCGCCAGGTCCATGCAGTGTATGACACGGGGGCTTATCTTGGCCCTGGTGTCGGCGCCGGCGTAGGACACAGCACCGGGCCATATAGGGTGCCGAATTTCAAGGCGGAGAGCTATGCGGTCTATACAAACAAGAT
Organism: Dehalococcoidia bacterium; assembly: GCA_009693005.1. Taxonomy (GTDB): domain Bacteria; phylum Chloroflexota; class Dehalococcoidia; order SHYD01; family SHYC01; genus SHYC01. The sequence continues at coordinate 9,677 of SHYC01000040.1, forward strand.
TTGGGCCGGTTCCTACAGGGCTTCCGGCGTTGCCGACATGGTCTTCGCGGTAGAGTCCCACATGGACGAGGTCGCCGCCTGCATCGGCATGGACCCTTTTGACTTCAGACTGAAAAACATCCTTGAAGAGGGCGATCGCTCCCTGACAGGGGAGGTCATCCCCACCATGGGCCTGCGTGAGATGGGAGAGGCTGCGAAAACCGGCAGCAACTGGAACACAAGAAAGCAAGAGGATGGATGGGGCATTGGAGTAGCTTTCTCGGACTGGAAGAGCGGCACCGGCGCCTCTACCGCAACTGTTTCTCTAAATGAGGATGGCACCGTCAGCGTCCTCACGGGTACAGTTGACATCGCCGGGTCAGACACCAGCCTGTCGCAAATAGTGGCGGAGACGATAGGCGTCCCTTTCGAGAAGGTGGTGATGGCAAAAAAGGACACCGACGCGGCCCCGTTTAACGGCCCGACCGGTGGAAGTCGTGTGATCTACAGCGCTGGCCGTACGGTGCTACAGGCGGCTCAGGACGCCAAAGAAAAGGTGCTCCGTCTCGCTGCCGATGTCTTGGAGGCCAATCAGGATGATCTGGAGGTCGTCAACGAGAGGGTGCAGGTGAAAGGCTCTCCCGACAAGGGGCGTTCTCTTGCCGAAATCGCAAGGCTCAGCTCATCGTCCAAATACGGGTCTATCATGGGGCAGGCCGCGCTTTCACAATTGCCGTTCGCTCCTATTTACAACGCGGTTGTGGTTGAGATCAAGGTAGATAAAGAGACAGGAATGATAAAGGTTCTGAACTTTACTCAATCCCAGGACTTGGGCTTCGCCATTAATCCCAACTCTGTAGAGGGCCAGATGGAGGGCGGCGCCGTGCAAGCGATTGGCCGCGCTCTATATGAGAACTTTATATTTGATAAAGGAAAGCCGGTTAACCCGTCTCTGACCACCTATCTCCTCCCGCTGGCTCTGGACGTTCCGCCAATGAGCACTATAATGATCGAGTCCGTGTCGAAGGAAGGCGCCTTTGGAGCGAAAGCCGTGGCAGAGCCGCCGGGATTCGGCGCTCCGGCGGCCATCGCAAACGCTTTATATAATGCTACAGGAATAAGGATTAGAGATTTGCCCCTTAGCCCGGACAAGGTAAGGGCTGCTCTAAAGGCCAAACAAAGCGGTAGCTAATAATTTCGTAGTTAAAGGGCCTATGCGCGGATAGAGTCCAAGGCATAGGCTCTTTGCTGTCCCGAATTTTGTACTGAACTCGTCCAGGGAGCATATATGAAGCGGTCCAAGATTTTTTATGGCTGGTGGATAGTTGCCGCCGGCGCGCTGGTGCTAGGAGTGTATGGAGGGGTATACCTCTACGGCTTCAGCATATTCTTCAATCCTCTGATAGAGCGCTTCGGCTGGAGCAGGGCAGCGCTATCCGGCGCCTTTTCCGTGTCGAGATTGGAAACTGGACTGTTCGGCCCTCTGGGCGGGTGGTTAGTAGACAAATATGGCCCGCGAGTGCCAATGTTTATAGGCACTCTGCTCATGGGAGCAGGCTTCCTGCTTCTGACACAGGTTAACTCGCTGACCTCTTTTTACCTCATCTTCCTATGTCTTATTGCCGCAGGCGCAGGCATAGGAGCGGTAAACTCTGTTACCACTGTGGTGGGCAAGTGGTTCATCAGACGCAGGACTCTGGCGACCGGACTGATAATTTCGGGTGTCGGACTAGGCGGGCTTATCGTGCCTGCCTTAGCCTGGATAGTAACCAGCTTTGGCCTTGAGGTCGCTTATGTAATAGCTGGACTAACTATTCTTGCGGTCGGGCTACCGGCGTCGTTTATCATGAGGTCAGAGCCTGAAAAGTACGGCATGCTTCCGGATGGCAACACCATCGTGGAAAGCATCGGTGCCGGAGCAGCGGACCAAAGGGCGCAGTCCAGTACCGAGCCGGGTGATCAGCCAAGGTACACTGAGGTGAACTTTACCGGGCCACAGGCTGTGAAGACCAGGGCTTTCTGGCTCCTGGGCGTTGCTTTCGGTATGCGCCAGATGACAGTTAGCTCTATAGCAGTACATCAGATACCGTTTCTGGTGGACAAAGGGTTCTCTCTTGCCGAAGCCTCGGCCATGTTGGGGCTGCTGGCCGTCTTGAGCGTACCCGGCAGGATACTCATGGGATGGCTGGGCGACAAGTACGACAAACGCTATCTTCTCATGGGCACTCTCGCCATGATCATTGTTAGCCTGATAGTCTTTATTAACGTGAGCAACGTGTGGCATGTGCTGTTGTTCTTAGCCATCTACTCACCGGCCTACGGTGGAGGCGGCCCACTGATGACCTCCATGAGAGGCGAATACTTTGGCCGTCGCCACTTCGGCACCATTCAGGGTCTGAATCAGTGGGTGCAGATTTGGGGGACTCTGATAGGACCCATTTTCGCGGGAGTAATGTACGATACCACTAAGAGTTATAATATCGCTTTTCTTTCTTTCGCGGCGGCAGGTCTGGTAGGGATACTACTGACTTACCAAGCCAAAAAACCCGCTCCGCCAAAAGAGTATTTGAGGGTAGATGCCGGAGAGTCAGTGCCCGCTGCGTAGGCCGGTATATATGTTCTTACTGAAGGACAAGAGGGTCCGCCGCCTACTCCCTGAATTTCTTGACATCCACTGTTGCTACAAGCTCGGGACGAACGGAACAATCAACTCTAATGTTCAGGGTAATGACATTAAAGTTACTATTGTTACTTAGAAAATGGGGAGTCCAGAGGGGCTTGCCCCTTTGGCAGGTGTTTCAGGGGGTGTCCCCCTGACTCTAATATCCCGGAGGGATACCTTGAACCCCCTCCTAGGGGGTTTTGGGGTCAGACCTAAAGCCCCTAAGATGGGTTATACAGCACAGAGCAGAGGGAGTAAATATATAACTGCCAACGCTGATCAGGTTGAGAATAATTAGACTCCTAAGACCGTCCTCCCTAACGTCAGCTTCACCACGTCGTCCTGAGGAACCATGACGACACCGGCGCGAGCATCTCGAAGGTAGCGCTCCAGGGAGTTGCGTTTGGCATAGGATGTCCCGCCACCAACGATCATGGCGGTGTGGGTGACCTCTAAAGCAGTCTCATCAGCCGCCACTGAGGCTGACTGGAAAGAAGTCAGGTCATTTATGGCCCCTCTATCGGCTAACCCAGCGGCGGCGTACACCAGGGCTCGAGTTCTGTCGATACTGACCTTCATCTCGCCAAAGTAACGCTGGATGGTCTCTACCTGGGCCAGAGACCTGCCCAACGGCGAGAATGTTCGAGCGGTCACGTGCCTCTTTGCCTCTTCGAAGGCGCCTTCCGCGATGCCAAGGTACACGGCGGCGTAGGTCAGAAAGACAAAAGGCAGATGGAACCTTCTTATCTGGGCCATACCTCCTAGCTCGCCTACTACGTTGGCGCTGGGGATTGTTCCGGAAAATGTCACGTGACAGCTATCGTTGCCGCGCATCCCCAGGCCGTCCCACTCCCCCTGCACGGTGCACTCCATCTTATCTCGCTCTACGACAAAAGCCGTCGGCGACGCTGCTTCAGGCTCGTGGTTAGCCGTGAACTGGAAAAGATGAGAGTTGCGAGAGGATGTCACGAAGGCCTTCTCGGCTTTGTCCACTAGAAACCCGCCTTCCACTGGTCGAGCGAGGCTCTGCATCGGCCTTCCCGTTGCCGGCTCGTTGGCTGCTACGCTCATAAAGAGCTGGCCTTGAGCTATCGGCCTCAGAAATCTCTCTGCCTGGTTCGGAGTTGCCAGATGCGCCAGGGGGTTGAGGGCTTCGAGATGCATCTTGAAGCACATCGCCGTGGATGCGCACTCCTGGGCCAGCGCCTCTATCACA
>SHYC01000041.1 GCA_009693005.1 Dehalococcoidia bacterium
GTTAATGCGAGCTGTCACTTATGCATCCCTTATTTAACCATTATGAAATTAGATACAAATTTAACACTTCTTATTTTATAAATAGCCTTTTTTTAAAATAAGATTCTATATTTTTGCCCTTAATTTTACAATTGTTTAATTAAACGGGTTCAATCTCTCTAGTCACCCACTTTTCCGCGCCAGGCAGACCGCGGAGAGGCCCAGTGGCAGGTCTACACCGCGGCGGACTAAGGCGGCTTCAACAGAGAGAGCTTTCCTTAATACTCCGCCTACCGCCCCATCCCCAGTCTCAAGGTCTGACCCCTCATGCTCTCCCGTCACGCGCTGCCAGAGACGCATGGCTGCTACCGGCGGGAGGAGCATCATGTTGGCATAGGTGGACCTGATAACCCTAAACCCGGCAGCCGCGACCATTTTCTTCACCTCGCCCAGAGTATAACGGTGGCGGGTATGCACCTGTTCGTCATGCCTCGCGCGCAGGAACTCCAGAGCAGGGACCCTGACGAGAGCCACGCCTCCAACCGTTAAGACCCTGTAAAACTCTCGCAAAGCCGTCAGGTCATCCTCGACCCCAAGATGGTAGAGTACGTCAAAGCTGGTGACAAGGTCGAAGCTGGCGTCCGCGAAGGGAAGCTTTGATATAGTACCACAGAGTAGATTGAGCCCCGGGTCCCTGGTGCGGCCAAGTTCGAGGGCGAGTGGAGAATAATCAATTCCAACCACGCTGCCGTATCGCCGTAAGGAGTCCGTAGTCCCGGCGGTGCCACAGCCGGCGTCAAGGACCCGCAGCCGGTGTCCGTTCGGCCCGAGGCTGTCAAGGAGCGCGGAGGATAACTCCCACATGCCTCTATACCACCAGTGGACGCTCTCGACGCGGTACATGATGCGGTACTGCTCTTCGTCCAAGGTCAGACCCTCTTCAAAAAGTCTAGCTTGCGGTCTTATAAAATCTTTTTATCAGGGACGCTACGTGTTCAACTGAGTCATGGCCCAGCTCAGGATACAGGGGCAAGGAAAGGATCTCTTCGACCAGTTTTTCGGTATTAGGAAGACTGTTCGGTACAGCAAGGCTAACGTACGCCGGCTGAAGATGCACCGGCGTGGTGTAGTGCACCATCGTGCCGATGCCGTTCTCCTGCAAAAAGGCCCGTAGTCTGTCCCTCTTGTCGCTTCTCACAACGTATAGATGATATACGTGAGAGGCATCATCGGATTTATTGGGAAGGACAAGAGGAGCACTGTCGAGAAGTCCATCGTAGATAGAGGCCAGCTCCACGCGTTTTCGGTTCCACTGGTCCAGGTAGCGCAGCTTCACCCTGAGGACTGCTGCCTGAAGCTCGTCCAGACGGCTGTTGTAGCCGCTCATCTCCGCGTCGTCCCGCTCTTTCCAGCCGTAGACACGGAGCATCCTCAGCCTTTCGTAGAGCAGTGGATCGTTTGTAGCGATCGCGCCGCCGTCGCCGTACGCCCCGAGGTTCTTGGTGGGATAAAAGCTGAAGCAGCCCGCGTCGCCTATCGTGCCCACCCTTGCGCCGGCATGATACGCGCCGTGGGCCTGACAGGCGTCCTCTATCACCTTTAGACCCCTGCGCCGGGCTATCTCCATGATGGGCGACATATCCGCCGCTCTCCCGTACAGGTGCACCGGAACAATGGCCCTGGTCTTGTCGGTGATCTTTTCCTCTATGAGTGCGGCATCGATGTTATAGGTGTCAGGGTCCACGTCCACGAAGACCGGCCTTGCTCCGGATGCCGCAATAGCCGCAACCGTCGCGGTAGCAGTGTGGGACACTGTTATCACCTCGTCACCGGAGCCTACTCCGCAGGCCAGAAGGGACAGGTGCAGCGCCTCCGTTCCGGAGCCGACGCTCACTACATGGTTAGCTCCCAAATAGCCCGCGAACTCGCTCTCGAAAGCAGCGACTTCATCGCCCAAAATAAACCGGCCGCCCTCCAGCACCCGGCCGATAGCGGCGTCAACTTCAAGCTTTAGGGAGAGATACTGGGCTTTAAGGTCGAAGAAAAGGACCATTCAATAACGTCCTTTACTCCCCATCCCAATAATGCTGCTTGTACTTACGATAATATTCTACAGTTCTGGTTAAACCCTCACGCAGAGACACTTTTGGCTCCCAGCCAAGGGCTTTTTTTATCTTGGTGTAATCGGCGTAGTAGTCGCCAATGTCTATGCGCTTCCTGTCCTCGGGAAACGGGACTATCTTATAGCTGCTGTCGCCGCCTGCAACCTCGAGCAGCAGTTCGGTAAACTCAAGGAGGCTCACTACCTCCGGAGCGCCCAGGTTAAATACCTGGCCGTTGGCCTCCTCCCTGCAGGCCGCAGTCAGGAAAGCATCGACCGCGTCTTCCACGTAGGTCATGTCCCGCTGCTGCTGTCCATCTCCAAAGATGCTTATCTCCTGACTATCCACAGCGAGCCGTATGAACCAGGGCACAAACCCCTGCCGGTTATGCTTCATCAGCATCCTGGGGCCATACGTATTGGTCAAGCGCAATGAGGTGGTCCTGATGTCATAAACGTTGTTGTAGAGTATGTGGTACCACTCTCCAGCCATCATGTTTATCCCATTGACGTCGGTGGGATGGAGAAGATGGCTTTCGTTTACCGGAAGAGTGTCCGGCACTCCGTACAACTGGCGCGTGCTGGCGTACACTATCTTGACTTCCGGGTTGTTCTTACGACATGCTTCAAGAAGAGAGAGCTGGCTGCGGCAGTTGATGTCCAGATCTGTGAAGGGGTCCTGCATGCTGTCTATGTGGCTAACCTGGCCGGCCAGGTTAAAGATGATATCCTGCCCTTTTACCAGGTAGTTCATGCTGCTCTCGTCACGGACATCAGCTATGTTGGTCTTTACCCGATCTTCGATCCCCTGGATGTTAAAGAGGTTGCCGCCATAGTCTGGGATAAGCGAGTCGACCAGGACCACATTGGCTCCTATATCAACCAGGCGATGGGCCAGATTGCTGCCAATAAAGCCAAGGCCGCCCGTTATCAAGACTTTTTTGTCTTTCAGCGTGGTCCACAGATCACTATTGCCCTTAACTAGAACGCTCACTCTGCCTATCACCGGAGGTCGCCAGAGGCGCTTCGCCTGAGTGAGCGACCCTGTTAGTAGTATTCCCTTCTTCAACCGGCGCTGCTAGCTCGGTAACTGCTACTCGAAGTCCATCGTTGCGCTCTTTACTGCGAGCAAGTCGCTTATTAACCACAAGCTCCAGCCACAAATTGGCTAATGCTGTGAGCGTACGAAAGACTCTGGGAAAATTGAAGAATTGCGAGCTTCCGTATACTCGGTGATAATGGTGCACCGGTACCTCGGCAACAGCAAAGCCGGCGTCCTGGACCTTTTTCATAAGCTCAACACAGATGACCCCGCTGTTGGCCGCTAGCTGGACCTTTTCGAAGATTTGCCGCCGCATCAACCTGAAGTCGCAGTCCACGTCCCGAAGCCTGAGGCCAAACATAGTCTTGACTCCGAACTGATACAGACGCCCGAGGATTACTCGGTTAATCGGGTCTGAGCGGCTGACCTTATAGCCGTTGACCAGGTCCACGCTATCGGTAAAAGCCGAAAGGAGGAGCTTCAACTCGCGCGCATCGTACTGGGCGTCCCCATCGGTGTAAAATATCAGCTCTTTCGTAGCGTTGTTAAAGCCGGACCTGAGTGCCCCGCCGTATCCTCGATTCTTTTCGTGCGTGATAACTCTCAGCTCCGGATATACCCTTGCCAGCTCAGCCAACACCTCACCGGTATGGTCTGAACTGCCATCATTTATCACAAGGACCTCGTACTCATCGGTTATATCTCTAAGAGTAGCAACGACAGACACAACCATGCTGGCAATAGTGCCACCATCGTTGTAAGCGGGAAAGAATGCGGAAATACTCGGACGTTTTATCGCTCAACTCCTGGATACTATTGCTACACCAGCGCATATTACCAGCACGCCCGCTATTCTCATCTGTGTCAACTGCTCTCCCAGTAGCAACCAGGAGGCTACCACCACTATCACATAGCTCGTGCTCAGCATAGGGTAGGCGTAACTCAAGGGCACACGGGAGATGACTGCCAGCCAGAATATGGAACCAAGAAATATGCTGCTGAACCCTAAGACAATTGGAGGAGTGGTGAACACTTTAAGAAGAGAGGGGAGTATCTGTTCTGGCTGCAGGCTCAATACCCCAACCTTATTCATGCCATGCTTAAGCAGAAGCTCACCCACAGCAGAAAAAGTCACCGCAACGAGAAGGAAAGCTAATGGTCTAAGCAAAGTTGAATACCGCGATTTCCTAGCCAATGGAACTGATAGCAAAGAAGAAAGGACAATCTTAGGGACTAGGAGGCTTTAGCCACCTTGTTGGAAGTCCTAATGCACCTGGTGCATACATTTAGACGCTTGGCAACTCCCTTGATAGAAAGGGTTGCCTTTTGGGTATTGGGCTCCCAACGCCTGTTGGTATGGCGCTTGGAGTGGCTAACATTATGTCCAAACTGCGGTCCCTTGCCGCATACATCGCATTTTCCAGCCAAGATAAGAACCTCTTTTGACTACTTATGTTCTGTTTAGGTAGAATCGTGTCGTAATGATAGCATAGTACCTATTAGGTGGCAAGATTAGTCAGCATGGTGAAGCACAGAGCCACAGGGATAGACTTTAAATATATGATAGAGGAAGCAGGCGCGTGGCTTGGTGCGAGTTATCAAGCTGTCAACGCCCTGAACGTTTTTCCGGTGCCGGATGGCGATACCGGCACAAACATGGACCACACTATGCAAAGCGCTATAAAGGCGATGCGCAGCTCGAATAGTCCGACGGCCACGGGCGAGGATAGCGTATCCGCATTGGCCGGCGCCGCCTCTCAGGGCGCGCTCCTGGGGGCCAGAGGAAACAGCGGCGTGATACTCTCCCAGATGCTCAGAGGTCTAGCCATGGGCCTGGATGGGATGGAGCGCTTCGGGGCCGCTGAGTACGCCAACGCTCTGACGCTGGCATGCGAATTCGCGTATCGCAGCGTCAGCCAGCCGGTAGAAGGCACCATGCTTACTGTGATACGAATGGCCGCTGCTAAAGCAAAAGAGCTGGCGGATGCAGGAATGCCTCTGGAAACGGTTGTTGCGGAGGCCTTAGAGGAGGCAAAAATCGCCCTGAGGGAGACCCCGGAGATGCTGCCCATACTGAAAGAGGCCGGAGTGGTAGACGCCGGCGGGCAGGGACTATGTCTAATACTGGAAGGCGCACTTTATGGCCTCAGAGGAGAACTTGGAAAGGCAGCCCAGCAGGACCTTGGGCATATAGAGGGCCACTGGATAGAGAAATCTAAAGAGGCTGAGGACAATACCGACGAGGCCGGCCTTGGGTATTGTACCGAGTTTACAGTCGAGGGACGTAACCTGGACTCAGAGAAAGTGCGACGCCAAGCTATGCTCATGGGCACCTCGGTAATCGTGGTGGGAGAAGAGACCGCTATAAAAGTCCATCTTCATACCCAGGACCCAGATGCCGCGCTGGAATACGCCTCATCGCTGGGAAAGCTAATAAGCAAGAAAGTAGATAATATGGAGGAGCAGCGCAGGCAGTTCCTCCATCAACCTGTCCAGATAGCCTACCGGCCGCAGGCTAAAGAATACGCGCTTTCTATCGCTGTGATAGCCGTTTCGCCGGGGCCAGGGCTGGACCAGGTGTTTCAGGGATTGGGGGCGTCGGTGGTACCGGGGGGCCAGAGCATGAATCCCGCAGTACAGGATATACTTACAGCTATAGAGACCTCCGGACGGGAGCAGGCGATATTGCTGCCCAACAACCGCAATGTGGTCCTTACAGCAGGCGAGGCGGCGCGACTCTCGTCCAAGAGCGTGGTAGTAGTGCCCACCGAGAGCATCCCGGAGGGTATCTCGGCATTGATGTGCTTTGTGCCTGACGAGGACATGGAATCCAACCGCCGGAGCATGGCAGAGGCGGTCAAGAAGGTCATTACTGCTGAGGTCACGAGGGCCACCAGAGACGTGACGATAAATCAGGTCAAGGTGCAGGCCGGTAAGCCAGTTGGACTGTTGCAGGGCAAGTTGGTGGCAGCCGGTGAATCAGATCCCGGCGTGGTGATGCAGCTTCTGGGAAAAGCCGACCTTGAGGAGGACGCTCTCGTCACCCTGTACTACGGTGAGGATGCCTCCGCCTCAGACGCCGAGGCCATTTCACGAGAGATCGTAGAGGCCTTCCCGAGAGTTGAGGTACAGGTCATATACGGAGGCCAGCCTTACTACACGTATATACTTTCGATAGAGTCTTAGGGAGCGTTAAGTCCATGTCCCTTAAAATCGTAACCGACAGCACCGCTGACCTGCCACCCGAGCTGGCCCAGGAGATGGATATTACCGTCGTGCCGCTTACGGTGCAATTCCGGGAGAAAAGTTACCGGGACGGGATAGAGATTAACTCAGAGGAGTTCTTTGTGCGGCTGGCGCAGAGCGCATCCCTCCCTACCACGGCACAGCCTCCGGCAGCCGCGTTTCAAGAGGTCTACGAGAGGCTGTCGCAAGACGGCAGCGAGATATTATCCATACATATATCCGGCAAGCTGAGCGGCACCATGAACTCAGCACGTCTGGCCGCCCAAGATTTGGAAGGGAAAGTCCAAGTCCATTTGGTAGATTCAGGACTTGCCTCGATGTCTGTAGGCATGGTGTCATTAGAGGCCGCGAGGGCTGTGAAGCGCGGCGCTCAGACAACTGAAGTGCTGGACATAGTCTCTCATGCATTAGCCAAGAGCCACCTGTTAATCTGTGTCGATACCTTAGAATACTTGCAAAGGGGCGGTCGCATTGGCCGGGCATCAGCTTTTTTGGGAAGCATACTTAGCGTCAAGCCACTTATAACCGTGAAAGACGGTGAGGTGCGTCCCCTGGAGAGAGTGCGCACGAGGAGCCGGGCAATCGAGCGCCTTTTTGACTGGGCCGCCTCTTTCAAGGATGCTGCAGAGATCGCCGTAATGTACGCCACCACTCCAGCCGACGCCAAGATCCTGGCGGATCGTCTGGCAGAGTTGTTTCCTGGCGTAACCATACACCTAGCGCGGATCGGTCCCGTTATCGGCACACACATCGGACCCGGCGCAGTTGGAGTAATGGTAAGAGAGAAGTAGAACTTGTAGTGAGGTTTTCGAACCAGGTGACAGACGAAGGACTGGAGCGCTTAAGGACTATATTACGAGCGGAGGCGAAGCGCGGATTCAGCGATACCGCGGTATTGGGAGGGCTGGATGCATTCCTCTCCAACGTGGAGCTATCGGATGCTCCAATGCCACAGGGCCCCAGCTACCGGCAGATGACGCCCAAGAAACGACAGCAGTGGGCCGAGGCGGTGCTGGAGATGAACGAAAACGCCCCTTCAGGCGTACTCTCACGACAGAACGGCAAGTCCACCGCCGCTGTAAAGAAAGTCTCAAAAGCCGCTACAAAAAGCAATGGCCAAGGTAGGACGGTCCCCCAGAAAGACATTTCTCCCGCCTATAGGACAAAGGCTACGGCATCTATCAAAGCCGGGCCAAAGGGTGCGGCGGAAATAACCCCTGATTCCTCGGTACGCTATCTCAAGGGTGTGGGGGCCTACTGGGCCGAAAGGCTCGCAAAGCTGGGGATCCATTACTTGAGAGACCTCGTTTACCTCCTTCCCAATCGGCACATTGACTATAGCAGCGTCGTCCCGATCGCCAAACTGGTCCCTCAGGTTGAGCAGACCGTGATCGGGACCGTATGGCAGAGTAACGAAATTACTCTGGGCCGCAGAATGAAGGGCACGGAAAGCATAATAGGAGACGAAAGCGGAAACATAAGGTCGGTATGGTTCAACCAGCCACACCTGTGGAAGACTCTGCCTCCCGGCAGGGTGGTGTCCTTGAGCGGCAAGCCATCGCTGTACCATAACATGCTGGTATTTGAGTCTCCTGAGCACGAGCTTATAGAAGAAGAGGAACCGACTCATACCGGCCGCCTGGTGCCGGTATACCCTTCGACCGAGGGCTTGAAGCCTAGAACGCTGAGGAACATCGTCAAAACAGCCCTACGGGTTTCCATACCTCAAGTTGAAGACGGGCTGCCGGAAGAGCTGCTCCGGCGCTTGGGACTTCCGCCCCTGCAAGAGGCGCTAAACCAGGCCCATTATCCCGATAGCCTGGACTCCTGTCAGCTGGCAATGAAGCGCCTTGCCTTTGAGGAGCTTCTGAACATACAGTTACGCGTGCTTTTGCGACGCAAGAACCGGCGTAAAGAGACCGGTATCGTGCTGGGTTCCGAGCCCAAGGCTGTGCAGGAGTTTGTCTCCTCGCTTCCTTTCGGCCTAACGCGGGCGCAGGACAAAGTGCTACGCGAGATCATGGATGACCTGTCCAGCGGCTATCCAATGGCGAGGCTGCTGCAGGGCGATGTTGGCAGCGGCAAGACCGTGGTTGCGGCGGCCGCGGCTATAGCCGCGGTAGACAGCGGGCGGCAGGCGGTCATCATGGCTCCAACGGAGATCCTAGCAGAGCAACATTTTAGAAATCTTGGAGGGTTATTTGGAGGCGGGGTAGCTCCGGAGACAAACCCTTTCGAACTTAATACTTCGTTTCTCGATAGACCATTAAGGCTTGGTCTGCTGGTGGGAAGTATGCCCCAGCGGGAAAAGGATAATCTCAGATCTGCCATAGGCAGCGGGGACGTCGATATAACCATCGGCACACACGCGTTGATACAAGAGGGAGTGACCTTCGACCGCCTGGGCCTGGTGGTCATCGACGAGCAGCACCGCTTTGGCGTCAGCCAGCGCTGGGCGTTAAAGAAACGCGGGGATAACCCGCACCTGCTGGTAATGAGCGCAACTCCGATACCAAGGACTCTCGCCTTGACGGTATACGGCGACCTGGACGTCTCGACCATAGACGAGCTGCCGCCGGGCCGAGTTCCGTTAGAAACAAGGTGGCTTCCTCCTTCCGAAAGAAGGGCGGGATACCGATTTATTAGAGAACAGATAAATCAGGGTAGGCAGGCCTTTGTAATATGTCCTCTGATTGAGGAGTCATCGCTCATAGAGGCCAAGGCCGCTACGGAGGAGCACCGCAGGCTCTCAGAGGAGGTGTTCCCCGACCTCCGGATAGGGCTGCTCCACGGCAGGATGCCTTCTGTAGAGAAGGACACCGTAATGGGCCACTTCCAGCGGGGAGAGACGGATATCCTTGTCTCTACCTCAGTGATAGAAGTCGGGATCGACATTCCAAACGCCAGCGTAATGCTGATCGAAGGCGCCGAGAGATTCGGACTTGCGCAGCTTCATCAGTTTAGAGGCAGGGTAGGCCGGGGACAGCACCAGAGCTATTGCCTGCTGTTTTCAGACTCCAACTCCAAAGATGTAAAGAGCCGTCTCTCCATAATGGTGCAGACCAGCGATGGCTTCGTCCTCGCGGAGGAGGATATGAAGCTCCGCGGCCCCGGCGACCTGCTGGGCACTAGACAAAGTGGCATACCTGAGCTTAAGATTGCTAAACTGACAGATGTAGATCTACTACAGTTGGCCAGACGGGAAGCGGCGGAGATACTGGAGAAAGACCCAGACCTCCTCCTGCCGGAGCACAGGGGGTTGCTGACAAGACTGCTGTCGCTGGATCTGGTGGAGACTGATGTTAGCTGATATAGTTAATTCTTGCTAGATTGGCTAATTCTTGCCCGCGCTTGTCTTTCTGAGGATTAGGGTGGGTCAATGTATCTGCAGCCACGATACACCCCTTAAGGAATTTCTGAACACTGTATAGCGGTGCGGGAGGGTATTTTTATGACTACTACTGCATATCCCATCAATTTTATTCACTACGAGGGTATATATGAGATACCAGAAAGCGCAAGATATATTTATGCAGCAGACAAACTTAAGTATGCTTACGCGTCTCAGGAAAAAGGACAAGGCTTCAAGATCACATCTCAGAAGCTGATCAGATGGATACATATGGGCTTGGCTTTGCCTGCGTTGAAGGATGTGCACGGCAGGGGAATGCTTATTACTTTTGAAGATTTGGTTTCCGTTAGGATCATCGCTGCTTTAAGAGCGGCAGGCGTAAGCTTTCCAAAGATTTACGAGGCCGAGGACTGGTTAAGAGTACATACTGCGCATCCTCGCCCCTTCGCGGTAGAAGCAATATGGACTGAGAGAACAGAGGTCTTTGCAGAGTTTAAGAACAGGCTAGTTACCGCAAGCCGTGCTGGCCAAATAGCCCTTGATTTGCTCCGCGAATATATTATTCCAGTCCATGGACTAACGTTTGAAGAAGAGGTTGCGGCGACATGGGAACCTTTAGCTGGGATATTGCTTGATCCAGAGATTCAGTTTGGCGCTCCTTGTATTAAGGGCACACGGATTCCAGCTAAGACTATTCGGGGCATGATCCAGGCGGGTGATCCGAGAGAAAGGGTCAAGGCTTCATTCGGACTATCCGATCAGGAGATGGATGCCGCAATCAAGTGGGAAGACACCACCACAACGTTTAGATGAGTTCAAGTTTCTTCTTGACTCTTCGTTGGACCGTTTCGTAGCTGACGCGCTGAAACTGGTCGGCTACGATTTTACCTCGGTGTACAATGTATGGGAAGGCAAGGATAAGGTTTTAGACCCAGAAATCATAAGCTGGGCGCAAGCTAACGATAGATGCTGGGTGCACGCTGATGATAGTTATAAGAGGGACCATGCAAGGCAAATTCTTACTAGCCAGATCAGAACCATTTTGGTGTATCGCAAGGCCGGCATAATGCGAGGGGCAGATCAATTGAGAGTATTGGCATGGACACTACAAGAAATCATGGAGAAATTTCGCCGGCATCCAGCACGAAGACACTATATACTTAGGGTACATGGCTCGCTCCCAAATACCAGGGTAGCAATAGATCCCGTTGAGATGTACTAAGGAATCATATTTACTTATCCATTAAAGGGCCCAACCTAATTATGGCAATGATCAAGCACGAGCTAGCTAAATTAGTAGAGATAGCCGCCAGAGAAGCCCAGAGCAAAGATCTGATCCCCCCTACTGCGCTTCCGGAGGTCTCGGTGGAACGCCCGCAGAACCCTGAACATGGTGACTACGCCTCTACAATGGCCCTGAAGCTGGCGAGAGCCGCCCGGATGAACCCGATGGTCATAGCGAGCGCTATCGTCAGCAGCTTTCCTCCGATCCCAGGAGTGGAAGACATCACCGTGGTCGCTCCCGGGTTCATCAACTTCCGGCTTACCGACAACTGGCTGAGGGAGCAGGTGCCCGTTATCCTTGGCGCCGGCGCGTCTTACGGCAGTCTGGATATAGGGAAGGGCCAACGCGTGCAGATAGAGTTTGTCAGCGCAAATCCAACGGGTCCTCTTCACGTGGGGAATGGTCGCGGCGCGATGCTCGGCAACGCTCTGGCCAACATCCTTGCCGCCGCCGGTTATAGTGTGGAGAAAGAATACTATGTTAACGACGCCGGCTCGCAGATAGAGGTATTCTCCAACTCGCTCCACGCTCGCTATCTTCAGGCTCTGGGAAAGGATGTGGCTTTTCCGGAGAGCGGCTATGGCGGCCAGTATATGATAGAGGTGGGCCAGGAACTGGCGACAGAATACGGAGAAAAGTACCTCGACCAGCCGTCACAGTTGGGCGCGATCGGACTTGAGCGCATGCTGGACATGATCCGGGTCGACCTGGCGAACCTGGGCGTAGTTTTCGATTCCTGGTTCAGAGAGTCGTCGATATATAAAGAGGGCAAGTACCAGGCCATAATGGATCTCCTAAAAGAGAAGGGCTACGTCGCCGAGCGAGAGGGTGCTCTTTGGTTTACATCTACGAGTCTGGGAGATGACAAGGACAACGTCCTGGTGCGCACCACCGGGGTCCCAACCTATTTCGCCGCCGATGCCGCATATCACTACGACAAGCTGGCGGAACGGGGCTTCGACCGCGCGATAAACATCTGGGGCGCGGACCACCTGGGACACGTGTCCCGCCTCAAGGCCGCCCTAACCGGGATGGGGATAGACCACCAGCGGCTGAACGTTATCATCATGCAGCTTGTCACCCTTAAGCGCGGTGCCGAAGCGGTGCGTCTGTCCAAGCGGACCGGCGACATCATAACCCTTCGGGAGGTGCTGGAGGAGGTGGGCGCAGACGCGTGCCGCTTCTTCTTCCTCTCGCGCTCGGCGGACAGTCAGATGGACTTTGATCTGGAGCTTGCTAAGCAGCAGTCCAACGAGAATCCGGTCTACTACGTCCAGTACGCCCACGCCCGCATCGCAAGCATCCTGGACCTTGCCAAAGACAGAGACATAGACTTTAGCGACGGAGACGTCTCCCTGCTTGCCACAGAGGCTGAGCTAGAGCTTATACGCCAGATGATCCTCCTGCCGGAAGTGATAGAGATGTCGGCACACAATCTGGAGCCTCATCATCTGCCCCACTACGCTCAGGAACTCGCCGCTGCCTTCCACAGTTTTTACACCGTCTGTCGCGTGGTCTCAGAGGATATCCCCATGACCAAGGCCCGGCTCAAGCTGGTGCAGGCGACCAAGATCGGCCTCGCTCGCACCCTCGCCCTCATGGGCATGACCGTTCCGGAGAGCATGTAAGGCTTAGGGACGGTTATTATGCCCAAATTCGGGTACTGAACGGACACCTTAGGGGAAGCCTATGATACCCGCGGCTCAGGCCCTTGCCGACCTGATACTAAGTGACCAATAAATTTATAGAGGCCCAGCTTTTGTTGGACCTCTATAGCTCTTTGCCGGATTTTTCTAGCCGCCTGGTGGCCGGTATCCCGCTGCTGCCGCTCTGTTCATCGCGTCCATCCCCTCGCTTATAGTCAACAAGGGAGTGGTATTGGCGGTTCTAATCGCCCCGCTTGCTGCAACTGCGATGGCAAAGGCCGCGAGGGCCGCGTTATCCGGCATGTGGATTATCAGCACTACGTCATAGTCTCCGAAGGACAGCCAACCGCCCTCTATACGGCCTCCGAGTCCTTCTATGACCGGATGAATCACCTCTATACGGTTCTCCGGCTGCTTGACCTGCACGGCCCACGCTTCAGGTGTATAAGCTACTTGATAGAGATAATATGGCATCTCTGTTAGCACCTCCTTTAATTTATCGCACTTTTTGGCTTACCTTACGAAACCTAAGAAGTCCCAAACTAAGGTTGCAACATCAGGCCCACCTTATTTCCATTCCCAGCTCTTCAGGGTGGAGTTTCCATTGGCATCTGTCTCATTTTCATAAATGACGGAAACATTGTTGAGACGCGCCCACTTTGGGGAAGCAGTCTGAAGGTACAGCGCCCCACGGAAGCTTACACCACCAGTGGCCGTAAATATGCCCAAGCCGGTGCCTACATAGCTGGCCATCTCACCTCCTGCACCCATGACTACTCCTTGCCCCTGCCCCTG
>SHYC01000042.1 GCA_009693005.1 Dehalococcoidia bacterium
ACATAAACGCGGCTCTGGCTTTGGTTCCAGCCTCCATCCTCTCGTGAGACATAAAGGCTAAGGGGCATGTTTAATAAAAGTGTGGCCTCAAACAGCCTGTTCTCGGCGACAAGATATTCAACAGCCGCCTTTATAATCCGCTCTTCATCTTGGATGTCCATTGAAGTCTCCTACATCAGCCCCGTTGTTTTCACTAGACGCAGATGAGCAGGGTCAATCGTGAGCGCTACGGACTCTAGCACTACTACACCCAATATAGGACTCACGCCCTCCTCGCCGAAGATACAGAGACTGGGTGTGGTAAGCCCTTCAACGGTAACTCGCACCTCTCCTATAAGCCATTCGACTCGCCTGCCGTCCGCCAACTCAAAGACGTCGGTGCTGGTAGGTTCTACTCCTATCTCTCGCAGGATAGAAGCAGGCAGCACGGTTAAGGTCGCTCCGGTGTCTACCAGAGCCTTGACTGTTACAGATTGCCCTGTGCTAAGGTTAGCCACCGTTATCGGCACATCAAACGTGCCCACTTTTATACTCCTGTTGATCAATGGATCGTTCTGAACTCTTGATATGCTTGGCATTTTTCACCTCAGGATCGCCTCTGTGGCTGCCTTCATCATCACGTCTACGGGAGCCTTTAAGCCGGTCCATAACTCGAATGATGCTGCGCCCTGGTATATAAGCATAGGCAGACCTGGTATAGCCTTCGCCCCCACTTCCAAAGCCTGCTTGAGCAGCGGCGTTTCAGGTGGATTATACACCAAGTCATATATAACCGTCTCTCCGGATATCTCTACTCCACTCAGAGGAGACAGGGTAGCCGATTCGCCGCCTTTCATGCCCATTGAGGTGCAGTTTATTACCAGATGAGGCGTCGCCAGTATGCCTTTGATTGTGTCCTGCGTCCAGGATTTGACAGACACTTTCCCCTGCACATCCTGGTACTCCTTGGTAAGGCCGTTTGAAAGCTCCTCTGCCCTGTCGATACTTCTGTTGACTATAGTCAAGGAACGGACGCTGTTATCCAGCAAGGCACAGGCCACTGCCCTGGCAGCGCCGCCCGCGCCGAGGAGCAGCACATCCCTACCATCAAGCTCGCAACCGGCTTCGCGAAGCCCTCGTAAGAAGCCAAGGTAATCGGTATTGAATCCCTTCAGGCTTCCACTCTCGTTTACAACGGTGTTCACCGCGCCGATCTTTTTCGCCGCCGGATCGATGCTGTCGATCAAATGCATCACCGCTTGTTTATGGGGAATAGTGACGTTTGCTCCCAACACATCGCTTTTCCCTAGTGAGCCCACCATCTCTTTAAGCCTATCCGGAGGCGTTTCCCAAACCTCGTACCGGATGTCGAGCTTGAGGAAGTCCAACGCCGCCTGCTGGAATACTGGAGACAGGGTATGTCCGAGAGGGTAGCCTATGATACCCACGTAGCGACGGCCCATTGGTGGACTCCTAACCGCCCGATAGCTTAGCAATGATATTGAGATGTTCCCGGTAAGTGGATGTGAAGTGGTGCCTACCATCCTTTGTAGCTACGAAGTAGAGATAGTTGGTGCTCCTGGGATGTAGAACAGCGTTGATAGAATCCATGCCGGGATTACATATGGGGCCGGGTGGCAAACCGACTCGCAGATAAGTATTATATGGCGATTCGATCGCCAAGTCTGCGGCTGTCAGTTCTTTTTTCCAGTATCCGTTCTTGCTAACGACAGTTGAGTCAGGTGCAATAGCATATTGCACCGTTGGATCAGCGGCTAGGGGCATCCCTTCCCGCAACCGATTAAGGAAAACGCCGGCTATTACGTCCCGTTCCTCAGCGTATTTGGCTTCTCGCTCAACTATGGATGCCAGCGTGATTATCTGATGGGCCGTCATGCCCATATCCCGCGCCCTACTCCGCATCTCCTCAGTAAAACGCCGGTCCAAGTCTCCAACCATCAGCTCTGCCAGGCCGGAGGCCGTTAGATCCGGGGAAAGCTGATATGTATCCGGAAAAAGGTATCCTTCCAACGATGATCCCTGAGGGACAGAGGCTAAAATAGAAAGATTCGGCCTGGCGCTAACGATTTGATGAGTAAACTCCGCGCTGTTTACTATCCCTTTTGAGCCTAGGTCGTCCCTAATCTCTGCGGCCCGCAACCCTTCGGGTATGGTTATACTCTTCGTCCCTTTCCCGCTTCGCAGCACTTCCAGCACCTCATAGAGGTCCATGTCGCCACGCAACTGGTATACCCCAGCCCTCAACTGCTCATCTACACCCATGTAGGTCACAAACAAGCTGAAAAGCACAGGCCATTTTACGATACCTTCCTTAGCCAGCCGTTTCGCTATCTCTGCTGCATCCTCCCCTTCATTTACCACGAACAGCCTTGACTCTGTATCGTGAGTGAACATGCTGTTCACTCTAGCCAGGGCCTGAGTGATTCGTTCTGGATCGTGAGTAAAGATACTGTTCGCTCTAGCCAGGACCCGAGTGATTCGTTCCGGGCTGGCGAGCAGGGGCGCGCTGAATAATGCGGTTACAAACACCAGAGTGAAGACGAGGAAGACCAGTAAGTTCTCCCTCTTTCTCAATCGCCTGTCCTATCCGCGTATGAGTCGGCGCGCCTCCTATCTAAATAGCCCTGTAGGATAAAAGCGGCGGCCATAGCGTCCCGCCGGCCCTTTCGGTCAGCAGCATCCTGGCGTGAACGCTTGGATGTTGGGCGCGGGCTTTTACTCCGGCGCCCACCCTCCAGCTCGGCAGAAGACAGGAGTCGTTCTGCGGCTACCGTGGAAAGGCGCTCGTCCCAGGTGGCTACGGGAAGCTCGGTCTTCTTTCTAATCTCTGCTATGAATGCCAGGACGCTTTCCGCCTGTGCCCCCATCTCTCCACTTAGAGAGATGGGAAGCCCAACAACAAGGCGCTGGGCTCCATATTCATCTGCCACCGCAATTATACTGGCTATTGCATCGAAAACGCTCTTACCTTCGATGACGGTCACCGGCGTGGCGATCAACTCGTCGGGATCGCTGACGGCCACTCCAATTCTTCGCTCTCCGACGTCAAGCCCAAGGTTTATCATTTGTCCTCAACTCCAACTATGGCGACTTATCACCAGACTAGTTTCCAGCAGGCGGGGAAGACTGCAGGTCCGCAAGCAGCCCATTTGGCGACGAGTAGGTAAGGAATCCGGCTTCAACCGCAGGCCGAAGGATAGAGCCTTCACTGCTAATTAGAGCGATGGTGCACTGCTTGCTATCCATGAGACGCCGTAACAGCGTGAGGTATACCAGACTCTTGAATAGCTCGAACCCCAACGGCAATACCAGAGCTATGGACTCACTCTGAGCCCGGTTTATCTTGGCTCTTATAGACGGGAACGTATCACGCTGGTCGAGGGGTATTATTTTCCACATAGACGGTTCTTTAAGCCTAATTTGACCATGCAAGGCTTGGTTCTTCACCAAGAAGCATGAAACTGAGCGGGCGTAGACTGTTCGTTGAGGTTTTCGAAAGGAAGGGGCGACACGCCTTCGAGAACCTCAGGCAATACCCTCCAAAGCCTGCTTTTAATGCGATAAGTCTTGGGGCGTCAATGATGTCTAGTTACAGGCTAACGTTTTATTAGCTCTCGTACTTTTATCAGTGCATCATCAATGCCGGAGGCGTCGTGGCCGCCCGACTGCCCCATCTCCGGCCTGCCCCCACCCCCCCCGCCAACGAGGGCGCCCACAGCCTTGGCCAAATTGCCGGCGTGCAAGCCCTTACTCGTAAGGTCTTTGGTAACTACGGTCAGGAAACTTGGTCTATCTTCGATAACCGCCCCCAGTACAATCACGCCGCTGCCCAGGCGGTCCCTCAGCCAGTCTGCCATCTCCCGCATAACATCAATGTCAGGAACGTACACCCTGGCGGACAGCAGCGAAAGTCCGTCTACCTGCTCTACTTTGCCCAGCAAGTCGCCCACAGCGCTCTTTGCCATCTCCCTTTGCATTGCACCGAGCTTCTTACGCTCAAGCTCCAACTGCTCCTGCAAAGCCTGGACCTTGGCGGGAACATCCAGCGGCTGGCTCTGAAGCAGCCTGGCTGCCGCTTCGAGAGCAGCCAGACGGCTCTCCACCAGCTCCTCGGCGACGCCGCCGGTTACAGCCTCCAGGCGGCGCATGTTGGAGCCGATGCCGCCTTCGGAGGTTATGATACACAGTCCTATTTCTCCGGTCGATGACACGTGGGTGCCGCCGCAAAGCTCCATGCTGAAATTACGGCCGCTCTCCCTCACCTGCACGACCCTGACGTCATTACCGTATTTCTCATCAAAGAACGCCAGTGCGCCCATATCGATGGCCTCCTGGTAGGAGGTCACCGTAGTTACAACCGGCCAGTTATGGCGTATGGCATCGTTGACCAGGCGCTGCACCTGTTCCAGTTCATCACGGCTCACCGAGCCAAGGTGCGAGAAGTCGAATCTGAGCCTGTCCGGGGCCACCAGAGAGCCGGCCTGCCGCACGTGGCTTCCCAGCACAATACGCAGGGCGGCATTTAGCATGTGAGTGGCGGTATGGTTGCGCCTTATAGACTCACGGCGTTTGGGGTCTACGGTGGCGGTGACGGTCTCACCTGCCGACAACCGGCCTTCTATTACTCTACCTTTGTGGACAACTATATTGTTGCCTATCCAGACGGTGTCGGTCACGGCCACTCGGCCGCTCGAGCCAATAATCTCGCCGGTGTCCCCGACCTGTCCACCCCTTTCTCCATAGAAGGGTGTCTGGTCCAGGACGACTTCCACCTCCTCGCCTTCGGTTACCACCTGGGTCCGGCCTTCTGGAGCAGCAAGAACTACAACCACGGCCGACGATGACATAGTCTCATAAGCCAGAAACTTTGTGGCTGGAAGAGATAGGTCTTCGTAATCGAGGAAACCTTCACCCATGCCTGCTTTGGCTTTATGTGCAGCCCTGGCCCGCTCTCGCTGGGTTGCCATCTCAATATCAAACCCAGATGAGTCGAAAGCCATGTCAGGCAATCTCTCTTGCACGATCTCAGCCGCTAACTCCCACGGTATTCCATAAGTATCATATAGTCTAAAGAGTTCATTGCCCGGTATCGTGGACCACCCGTTGGATGCTGCCTGTCCAATTAGCCCATCAATCAACGCAAGCCCTCTATCCAGATTGCTCTGGAACCGCTCCTCATCCAGCTCCAACGCTCGCAGCACATAGTCACCACGCTCTTCTAGCTCTGGGTACGCGCCCTTCATCCGCGCTATGACCGCTTCCGCGACCCGTCCCAAAAATGGTTCGTTAAGACCAATTTTCCTGCCGTAACGCACGGCCCTGCGGAGAATACGGCGCAGCACATAGCCGCGCCCATCGTTGCTTGGCAAGACTCCGTCCGATATCAAAAAGGTACAGGCGCGGGCGTGGTCGGCGATGACCCGGTGAGGAAAGCCGCGCTCGTCGGGATAGTAGCTCTGTCCGCTTACTTCCTCGATCCTCGCGATAATAGGCCTCAGCAGATCGGTATCAAAGTTGCTGTTTACGCCCTGTACTACCGAGGCTATCCGCTCCAGGCCCATGCCGGTATCTATGCTTGGTTTCGGCAGCGGGCTGAGAACCCCAGCCTCATCAGAATCGTACTGCATGAACACCAGGTTCCAGATCTCCAGCCAGCGGTCACAGTCACACTTCCCGATGCCGCAGTCTGGGCCACAGCTGTACTCTTCGCCACGGTCGTACATGATCTCGCTGCACGGGCCGCAAGGGCCGGTGTCGCCCATGGACCAAAAGTTATCCTTCTTGCCCAAACGCGTTATCTTCTCCGCCGGTACGCCGGCGATCTCCTGCCACAGGCCAAAGGCCTCATCGTCATCCTCATAGACGGTGGGCCACAGCTTGTCCGCCGGCAAGTCCATAACCTTTCTCAGGAAGCCCCAGGCGTATTCGATGGCCTCACGCTTGAAATAGTCACCAAAGGAGAAGTTACCCAGCATCTCAAAAAAGGTGTGATGCCGTGCGGTGCGCCCCACGCTGTCCAGATCGTTGTGCTTGCCTCCGGCCCGAACGCACTTCTGGGAAGAGGTCGCACGGGTGTAAGGACGCGGTTCCCTTCCCAGGAAAACGTCCTTGAACTGTACCATTCCGGCATTGGTGAACAACAGAGTGGGGTCAGCCTGGGGGACTATAGAGGAACTGGAGACTCTGGCATGGCCTCGTTCCTCGAAGTAGTTGAGGAATTTCTCTCTGATCTCGTCGCTATTCATGCTATGAAAGTGGGTCACCCTCCTACTCAGATTGTATGGTAAGGGGAATAGGGTGTCAACGAAGATGAGTTATAGGGGACTAGCGTCCTCAGAGGGTCTACGCGTTGTTTACTCAGATACGGCCAACATTGCAATATTGACATCCCACAGCATCGGACATAGAATTAGCGCAGTTCAACTCGACGCTGGTTGTAGGGTTGGTGTATGAATATTTACCTCTTTATCTTCTTTGTTGGACTTGCTTTTCTAATCATCACTGCAGTATTAGGATCCCTTCACGATTTCGGGGGAAACGTACATGGCGCCGGCGAGGGACTCGGAAGCGGCCCCGACGGGGTTGATCTTCCCAGCATTTTTAGTCCTCGAACCATAGCAGCCACCGCAACAGGTTTTGGGGCCGCCGGCGGCCTGGCCACGGTCAACGGCGTTCAGGGTAATGCGAGCGTGATCTTTGCAATTGCCGGCGGCCTGCTCGTTGGCGGAGGCGCTTACGGCACTCTGGTGTGGCTGATAAAGCAGCAGCGCAGCACCCATATACGCAGAGAAGACCTTTTGGGCCGATCTGGAACCGTTATCACGGCAATACCCCCAACCGGGGTCGGAGAGGTCACGATGCTCGTAGAGGGACAGACCAGCAGCTATCTTGCCCGGTCCAGCCGAGGCACGGCCCTGGCTCGCGGGACACAAGTCATGGTGGACGAGCTTCCTGCTGGCCCAGGCAGAGGGTCAGCGCGCCAACCTTCTGGCCGAAGCCGAGGGCAAGCAGCGACTCGCAGAAGCGCTAAACGCTTATCAGGACGCTGCCATCCAGTTGACTCTCAGTCAGGCATTCATCCAAGGTCTTCCCCAGATGATAGAGGGCGCGGCTCGCCCCCTTGGCCAAATCGACAAGTTGACCATCATCGACACCGGTGGCGACGGGAACGGACCTCTCAACCGGTTGTCTGCGGTGGTTCCAGCCAACCTACTGGCGTTTATAGAGTCCTTTGAGGCCGCAACCGGTATCGATCTCAAATCTGTCTGGGGCCCGGCCACCGGCAAGCAGAACGGACCAACCACGCCTCCATCGGCCACTCCGTCGTCTCAGGTGGATTCAGCCAACAAAGGGTAGGGCCCACGGACTGACCCTCGGTCTGTTCTAGCTTTGGGTTCCTCGTGCAGCACCCTCCGAGCAACGATCCTAACGCCGAGACTCGACCTACTGACCGAACCATGTTAGATCGCTCTAGCGACGCGGCGTTCGTTCCGGTTGAAGAGCGTAGCAGCCTTTCGACCGCGCCGGGCACGTCTAAAGCAGTTGACCTCGTTTTAAGATAACGGTACGCTATCCTAGACTGGTGTTCGTATAACATGTTGTACGTCGCAGCACGTATTATGACCGCGTAGAATTACAACAACTGAGTTGAGCGAGGCGATGCCAGACTATTCGGTGATCGACGTACACATGCATACCTACCCGACCGCCGCCACAGCCATACAAGCCATGGGCGGAAGCCCCACGGCTGGTTTCACGGGCACGATAGAGGAGCTGGTCCCGTTCATGGGACGGGTTGGGCTGGAGAAAGCGGTCATGGTAAACTTCACGCCGGTCGCAGATATGATGGATGCATCTCTCGCCAACCTGCAGCCCAACCTATCCCAAAGCCATCGGGAGGGAGAGGAGGATAGGATACGCCGTGAGATGACCGGCCGCGTGAAACGGCGAAATCGCTGGACCTGCCAGGTGGCAAAGGAACAAGCTAACCTCCTGTATCCCTTTATTGGCATAGACCTGATCATGGACCGCGACGCCATCGTCGAGGAGATCCATGAATGTTATCGAGAGGGAGCGCGGGGCATAAAGCTGCATCCTGTGGTGCAGCGCTTCTCACTCGACGATGAGAGGCTCTGGCCGGCCTACGAGACAGCCGAGAGGTTGGGCATGGCAATGCTGATCCACACCGGGCCGTATGAGGGCCAGAGTGGAGAGAATGCCCGCCCCGGCCGTTTCATTGCGGCGGCGCAGAAGTTCCCTCACCTTATCGTAATCATGGCCCACTGCGGAGGAAGGGAATACTTCCGTGACGCCGTCGGCATGTCCAAAGAGTACCGCAACCTCTTTTTCGACTGCTGCGGCATAGTGCCCGGGAATCCCGAGCCTGGAGACCCTAGCAACGAAGACATGCTGGGACTTTTTAGGGCCATCGGGACGGACCGAATCATGTTCGGCAGCGACTGGTGCTTTCGGGACCCCGTGCCTGATATACAAAGAATTGAGCGTTTGGGACTGAGTAGGGATGAGCAACGTCATATCCTGCGCGAGAACGCCATAACTATTTTGCAACTCTAATTCTATTGCACCATTTTCTTAGCTCATGATTACTCACGATGTGGTCGTCATTGGCGGCGGTGCCGCGGGCTTGATGTGCGCCATCGACGCCGGCAAGCGCGGCCGGCGCGTGTTGGTCATCGAACGCAGCGAGCGGGCGGGCAAGAAGATACTTATCTCCGGCGGCGGGCGATGCAATTTCACCAATATGTATACGACGCCGGACAACTTTTTATCCGCCAATCCTCATTTCTGTAAGTCTGCTTTGGCCCGCTATACTCCCTGGGACTTCGCCGCCATGGTGGAGCGCCACGGCATCGCCTATCACGAGAAGGAGCTCGGGCAGTTGTTCTGCGATCAGTCCTCCAGGCTAATCGTGAAGATGCTGTTGGACGAATGCCAGCAGGCCGGCGTGCAAATCGAACTGGACTGCACAGTTACCTCAGTAAGCCAACGAATTGATGGCTTCACGCTGGAGACCAACCTGGGTACGGACCAGGCATCGGCGCTGGTCGTTGCCAGCGGAGGCCTCTCCATCCCCAAAATGGGCGCAACCGGCTTCGGCTATGATCTCGCCAGACAATTCGGACACACCATCGCACCCACGCGCGCGGCGCTGGTTCCGCTGGCCTTGAGTGAAAAGGCGCTAACACAGTACGGAGATCTGAGCGGTGTCGGGCTACCGGTCGAAGCTAGCTGCAACGGCCGGAGCTTTACCGGCGGCATGCTGTTTACTCATCGCGGGATCAGCGGCCCCGCCATCCTCCAGATATCTTCGTACTGGCAGTCCGGCGACGATCTGCGGGTAGACTTATTGCCTGGCATAGATGCTGCTGAATCTTTGGCGGCCCAGCAGGGCAGTCACGCCGCCGCCGAGCTAAGAACGGCGCTCTCCGAATTGCTGCCGAAGCGGCTGGCCCAGCGCCTCTGCGATCTCGCTTTTGACAACCGACCGCTGCGCCAGTATCGCGAGGCGGAACTGCGAGCGATTGCCGAGAAACTTCATGGCTGGGAGTTTCGCCCTGTTGGCACTGAGGGCTACCGCACCGCCGAGGTCACCCTGGGCGGCGTCAACACCGACGAGCTTTCATCGACAACGATGGCCTCGAAAAAAGTCCCGGGGCTGTACTTCATCGGCGAGGTGGTTGACGTGACCGGCCACCTGGGCGGGTTCAATTTTCAGTGGGCCTGGGCCTCCGGCCACGCGGCGGGGCTGGTGGTGTGAGAAAAGACAATCGACCCATCTCCGTGCGATAATGCTATTCATGCTTTAGAATTGCGGTGAGTACTTGTTTTGAGGAGGCATCTTGCGCATAGGACTTATTTCAGATACACACATACCGGAGGCCCGTCCCGACCTTCCGCGAGACATATACAAGGTCTTTGCGGGTGTTGATATGATCCTTCACGCCGGAGATATCCACGCGCTGCAGGTGCTGGACTGGCTGGAGGAGATCGCTCCCGTCATCGCAGTGCGAGGCAACGGAGACGTGGGCGATGGGACCCGTCCCCGACCACCGGATGATCCCAGGCTAATGGAGGACATCCATGTGATGGAGGTTGCAGGTCTTCGCATCGGTATGCGCCACTCCATACCCTGGGCCGGCTATGCCCATTATCCCACCATCGCCAGCATAATGGACCGCTTCTTCGGCACACGCCTTGATCTAATAGTTGTGGGTGACACACACGTAGCAGAGATAGAGGATCGTGAGGGGATTCTCGTCATAAACCCGGGAAGCCCGACCCTTCCCAACAACCTCTGGGCGGAGCTCGGTACCGTCGCGCTGCTGGAAATCATCAACGGAGTGCCTTATCCGCATATTATCCAGCTTACGGAGTAAGGAGAAAGTAGCCCTGTTTGCGGCAATTGCTTGCAGGATCTTTAGTAATCTTTATGGGGTTAGTGTACCGACCCCCAAACCCCCTATTGGTAGGGGGTTCCCTACGGCGAGCTCAGGGCAGGCAAGGTATCCCTTCGGGATATAATAATCAGGGGGACACCCCCCTGAAACCCCCGCCAAAGGGGATACTCCCCTCTGGACTCCCCTTTGTACAACATAGTTATCTAGGTGGGAATTTATAAATAAGATGCGATGCCTGACACGCGCATGAATTATGCCGGCTTAGGAGCATTGTCTCCTCTGAAATTTGCAGGAGCCAAGCGGCAATATGCTCAACGACAGTACATCTGATACAGAACTCTCTTTCCTATATTGCCCCAAATGTGGAAAATCCCTTTCCGTAATAGAAAAAGGCGGCAGGCAGCGCAGCGTGTGTCTCGCGTGTGGCTTTGTTCATTATAGAAACCCTGTTGTAGGAGTGGCCATTGTCCTCTTGGATGGTGACCGCGTGCTACTGGCTCGAAGGGCGAGAGGCCCATACAAGGGCGACTGGTGTTTCCCGTGCGGTTACGTGGAGTGGGAGGAGGATGTGAGAGAGGCTGCGAAACGGGAGACGCTGGAGGAGACCGGCCTTGAGGTTAAGGTGGGGCCGGTGTATGCGGTCCATTCTAACTTCCACGACTCCAACTCTTACACCGTTGGTATATGGTTCCAGGGCTCAGTGTTGGGAGGCAAGCTACAGGCCGGCGACGATGTGGACCTGGTAGAGTATATGGCTCTGGAGCGGCTCCCAGGTAATATAGCTTTTCCTACTGACCGGCTGGTATTAGCGCAACTACAAAGCGAGCTAGTGGTTCACAGGTAGACTTACCAGCCCTCGACATAACGCGAAGCGGTGAGCACTCCCGGAATAGCCTCAAGCTTGCCCAGAATGAGGCTCAACTGTCCCAGACCAGTCGTCTCAAGGATAAACCTGAAGGTGGCGCTGCCGTCGTTATGGGCCGCCTGGTCGGTCTTGGAGATATTTATTCCCTCGGCAGATACAACCGCGGCTATGTCCCTAAGCAGCCCTACTCTGTCCCATGCCTGCACTATTATGGGCACAGAATACATACGACCGCCGGAGCCCCACTCCACCGCTATCAGCCGCTCCTGCTCGTCCTCGTTGAGGACGTTATAGCAATCTTTGCGGTGGACCGATATACCCCTGGCCCTGGTGACATAGCCTATTATTCCATCCCCAGGCACCGGATGGCAGCACCGCGCGGGATGTGTAAGGAGGTCACCTACTCCGAGGACTTTGACTCCAGTAGTTGACAGTACACCCTCAGCGCCGGCCTGAGGCATTGCCACAGGCTTCTCCTCATCCGCAGCCATCCGCTGTCCAATAGAGCCGGGGTTGATATCGCCACAGCCCAATGCTGCATAAAACTCCTCCGGACTGTCATATCGGAACAGCTTTACGACCTCTTGAATAGTCGCATGCATCCCAAGGCGCCGCATCTCACGATCAAATAGTTCCTTGCCCCGCTCTATATTCTCGGCCCGTTCCTGCTTGCGGAACCACTGGCGTACCTTCTGCTGAGCGTTAGAACTGTTCAAAAAGCCGAGGTTGAGGTTGAGCCAGTCGCGGCTGGGACCGCGCGAGCTTTTCCCGACTAAGATCTCCACCAGATCTCCGGTACGCAGCTGGTTGTTCAGGGGGACCAGCCTGCCGTTGACCTTGGCTCCCACACACTTGTGGCCCAGGTCCGTGTGTATCTGGTAGGCGAAATCAAGGGGTGTTGAGCCTACAGGAAGGTTTTTGATATCTCCCCTTGGTGTGGTTACAAAGACCTGGTCGTTAAAGATGTCGGTCTTTACCGACTCAACAAACTCTTCCGCACCCTGCACCTCTCTTTGCCACTCCAAGAGCTGACGCAGCCAGGCAAACTTCTCCTCATATCGGATATCACTCTTGGCGCCCTCTTTGTACTTCCAGTGGGCAGCAACCCCGTACTCTGCCACCTTATGCATCTCATGAGTCCTGATCTGCACCTCAATAGCTCTGGCGTCCAGGCATCTGACGGTGGTATGGAGAGACTGGTACATGCTATCTTTAGGATTAGCAATGTAATCGTCAAACTGGGCCGGAAGCGGACGCCAAAGCTGATGGACGATGCCCAGGGCGCTGTAGCAGTCCGTCACTTGGTCGACCAGCACTCTCAGCGCGATGATATCGTAAATATCATCGGGACTCTTTCCTTGCTCACCATACTTTTTCATCTTGTTATAAATACTGTACAGGTGCTTGCGCCTGCCCGAAATATTGGCCTTGATACCCGCAGTGTCAAACTCCACCTTCAACGTGTCCACGACTCTGGATATATACCTCTCACTGGCCCCGCGCTGCCGCTGGGTCATCCTGGCTACGTCTCGGTATTTGTCAGGCTCCATATACCTGAACGCGAGGTCCTCCAACTCGAACTCGAAGTGGGAAATACCGAGCCGGTGCGCCAGAGGCGCGTAGATCTCCATCGTCTCTGTTGCTATTTCAACTCTTCTGCGCGGAGCAAGCGCCCACAGAGTACGCATGTTGTGGAGCCTGTCGGCCAGCTTTATGAGCACAACTCGTATGTCCTCTGCCATAGCCAGAAGCATCTTCCTCAGATTTTCGGCCTGAGTAGGGGCACGAGACGCGGAGGCGCGCTTTGAGCCCATGTAACTTTCCGAGGCCCATTCCAGTTTGCTTAACTTTGTAACGCCGTCTACTAACTGCCTTACATCGCGGCCAAACCTCTGCTCTATCTCCTCCAGAGGAACACCACAGTCCTCGGGAACATCGTGAAGAAGCGCAGAGACCACGCCTGCAACGTCCAGCTTCAGGTCTCCAACCAGATAAGCAGTGTGAAGGGGGTGCTGAATATAGGCATCGCCGGACTTTCTAAGCTGGCCATCA
>SHYC01000043.1 GCA_009693005.1 Dehalococcoidia bacterium
GCATTCGTCTTCCCGCCCCATCCCTGGGCTAATACAACGGGTATGTCCTCGGCGAGCTACTGGGGCTGACTAATGAGGAACTGGCGCACCTCGAGGCAATGGATGTCATAGGGAGCGTTTATCTGGAGGGCGCGGACCAGACTTAGAAGCCCGTTCAGTCTGACACATGCACGGCTATAAGTTTACCACGTTCTACAGTATAAGCTACCGAAACCGGCTGGCTCGACACAAGATGCCGGCGCAGATGAGCAGGCGATATGTTTATCGGGCCTCTTGCCGTGAAAGTCATCACTCTACTGTTAGTGTCGTGAATGGTGAGGACCCGGATTTCGTCGCTATATTCGGCCTCTATATGCGTTACCAGACCCCTTATGACAGCATGGTTCTTATAGGCGTCCGGGAGAGTCTCATGAGGCGCTGCATCGATGCCGCTTCCAACGTCGGTGGCAGGCGCTGAGTTAGAACTGCTGACGGCCGGGATGTTGCAGGCGACCAGGCTGGACAAAAACATGGCTGCTGTAAGTGCATGTAGCAGATGGAGGGCAGACCTTTTTAGTAACCGCATGAGCACAATCATATTGAGCATGTTTGACAAATGCTAAAATAAACACAGATTATCGATAAACCAAAGTGGCGGCCTCATCAAATGAGGCCGCCACTTTATTGTTAGGCCGAGATCGCCGCCTGCTCTTCTTGCGCTTTGGCCTGTTCTTCCTTATCTTGGACTCTGAATACCAGTCCGCTTGCGGCAGCATCGACAACTACGGTGTCTCCTTCATTGTAGGCGCTGCGCAGGAGTTCACGAGAGATCGGGTTCTCAATGTGCCGCTGTATGGCCCTGCGCAGCGGCCTTGCTCCAAAGGTCGGATCATAGCCCTCTTTAGCGAGCCACTCTCTAGCTCCCTGCGTTAGCTCTACGGACACCTTCTGCTCTTCCAGACGCCTCTGGACTTCCTTGACCTGTATGTCCACTATCTGCAATATATGCTCCTGAGTCAACTGCTGGAAGATTATTACTTCGTCTATGCGGTTCAGAAGCTCCGGACGGAAGGCTTGCTTGAGGGCGGCCTCCACTGCGCTGCGCAGCCTTGCTTCATCCAGCACTGTCGTCGAGCCGCCCTGTCGGAAGCCAAGGGCCTGCTTATTAAGCTCGCCCGTGCCCAGGTTACTCGTCATTACGATTATGCAGTTGCGGAAGTCTACGGTACGTCCATGTCCGTCGGTTAATCTTCCGTCCTCCAGTATCTGCAGCAAGATGTTGAAGACGTCAGGGTGGGCCTTCTCGATCTCATCAAACAGGATTACTCTGAATGGACGCCTCCGCACCGACTCCGTCAACTGTCCGCCTTCGTCATAGCCTATATATCCGGGAGGGGAGCCTATGAGTCTCGAGACAGTGTGTTTCTCCATGTACTCCGACATGTCTAGGCGAATCATGGCGTCTTCGTCATCGAACAGGTACTCCGCCAGGGTCCGTGCCAGCTCTGTCTTGCCCACGCCGGTCGGCCCGAGGAAGATGAAGCTGCCGATTGGCCGCTTGGGGTCCTTCAGTCCTGTCCTGGCCCTGCGGATCGCGTCTGCGATGGCTGTCACAGCCTCATCCTGGCCTATGACCCTTTCGTGGAGGCGCTCCTCCATCTGAAGCAGCTTGTCTCCCTCCTCCTCCAGAAGACGGGTTACCGGAATACCTGTCCACTGCTCGACCAGAGCCGCCACATCCTTGTCGTCCACTACGGTATCAATCTGTCTTTCCTTCAACCAGTCGCCTTTGGAACCGTCATATTGGGACTCAAGGGAGAGCCTTTCCACTTTTATCTTGGCCGCCTGTTCGTACTCCCTGCGCTGCCAGGCTGCCTCTTCCTCATCGGTAAGATGCTTGATCCTGGACTCCATCTCTTTTATCTCGGGAGGCAGGCTTTCTCCTTCAATGCGGAGCCGGGACGCGGCCTCGTCTATGAGGTCCACGGCCTTATCCGGCAGGTGTCTATCCTGAATGTACCTGCTACTTAGCCTCACTGCGGCTTCGATTGCCGAATCGTCAATTGTCAGCTTATGGTGTGCTTCATACCTCGGTCTAAGCCCCTTCAACATCTCTATGGCTATCTCTGCGGGGGGCTCCTCAACGTACACAGGTTGGAAGCGGCGCTCCAGAGCAGCGTCTTTTTCTATATGCTGCCTATACTCGTCGTTGGTTGTTGCGCCGATGCACTGGAGCTCACCTCTTGAGAGTGCTGGCTTCAGCATATTACTGGCGTCTATCGCTCCCTCAGCCGCGCCGGCTCCTACAACCGTATGAAGCTCGTCTATGAAGAGGATGATCTCACCCTGGGCGCGTTTTACCTCGTCTATTACTGACTTAAGACGCTCTTCGAACTCACCTCTAAACTTGCTTCCTGCAACAAGCGATCCCATATCAAGGGCGATCACTCTGCGGTCCTTGAGAGACTTGGGCACATCTCCGGCCACAATCTTCTGTGCCAGTCCTTCTACTATAGCGGTCTTACCTACGCCGGCCTCACCCACAATTACCGGGTTATTCTTTGTCCTGCGGATCAGTATTTGCATTACCCGCATTATTTCGGCGCTTCGGCCGAGCACCGGGTCTAGCTTACTCTGCCTGGCCAGCTCAGTAAGATCGACTGCATACTTTTCGAGGGCCATATACTTGCTCTCTGCTCTGGGATCGGTGACTCTTGCGCCGCCTCTTATCTCTTGAAGGGCTGTATAAAGCTTCTCCTGGTCTATGCCGGCCTCTTTAAGGATGCGGAATGATTCTCCACGTCCTTCAGATACTAAGCCTATCAGCATGTGTTCTACGCCGATAAACTCGTCCTTTAACCTCTCGGACTCACTCTTGGCCCTGTCGAAAAGTCGTGCTATCCTGGGCGTGGCGTAGATCTGAGACGACTCGTAAGCCATCTTTGGCGCTCTATCCAGCACCTGATGAAGCTTTTCTTTGATCAGATCCGGGTCTGCTCCGGCATGCTCCAGAACAGTCCTTGTCAATCCCTCGGTCTGCTCAAGCATAGCCATGAGTATATGCTCAATGTCCCACTGGCTGTGCCGATACCTCCTCACTACCTCGTGAGAGAGCCCTATGGCTTCCTGCGCCTGCTCTGTAAATTGGTCTGGTCTCATCATAATCGATATAACTCCTTGCTCTGTTTTACCACTGGGGCTTCACATTGCCCCAATCATGTTCGTGCTGATCTCTTTTCCGAAGAAAACAATTGAATAGGACGCCCTGCTTGTCCTTTTTGCTCCAAAGTAGCCCAGGTGGAGGCTTGGGGATACGCTCGCTAATTGGGTATGAACGGCGCGACCGCTTTTTGCACCAGATTTCTATACTCACCCGAGGAACTATGCTGACGTTCTTATTTTCCAGCAATTGAGAGGTTAGGTTCGTCGCATCCATAGCAGCTTTCTCCACTAATTGGAGGTCGCCCCTAATCCAAAGATAGGCGTCCTCTACACGCTCCATGGTTTCATAACTTATATCAATATTCAAATTAGGAAACGCATCCTGCAACTCGTCTCGAATGCGTGACCCACACTCTTGCAACAATCTCCGGTTAACTTTGGTGGCCACCTAATTGCTCCTTTAGTATTCTGATAAGTTCACGTGAGAACGTCATTGCTTGCCGTGCCACCCTATCGGATAGTAGCCCAACCTCGTAATCCGCGTATTCACGATTTTTATGAAGCCACTCCAGCGCAGTTAACAGCGTTCTTTCGCTTAAAGGAAGAGGCACGTTTCGTTCCCAAGAATATGCTTTAGCCATTCTGGCTACCTTACTGAAAAGCTGTCTATAAGAAACCTGCCTTTCTCCTTCCTGCTGCCGATAACCTATTAAGAGCGCCTTAATAGCATGGAATACGGCGTAATGGGATCTCGACACACACTCATCATAGTCGTTCTCTCTGAAGCGGCTTCAGCCCTTGCTAACAGGTGGTCGGCTTTTTGAAGGCGTCCATCGACAGCATGCCTCGTCTCCTCGTCGCCATACGACGGTCGTGTCACCTGGATGATACTCGGAGCCGTTGTACTTCCTTCCTTAAGCTGTCCAACTCTGCTTCCATCTCCTGAAGATGCTCTCGCATTATCAGAATCACCTCTGCTCCAGCGAGGTTTACCCCAAGGTCGTCCATCAGCTGCTTCACCTTGCGGAGACGCATTATATCGCTCTCGGAGTAGAGGCGGACGTTGCCTTGTGTCCTGGAGGGAGTGATCATCCCAGCTCTCTCGTAGTAGCGCAGCGTCTGCGCATGCATCCCCAAGATACGAGCCGCGACACTAATCACGTAACAGGGCTCGGTAACCTGATAGTTCGCCATGGTGCTTACCCTCTTCAGTGCTTAAGTGATAGCCTGGAGTTCTTCCAGGAGCTGCTTCTGCTTATCGTTCAACTTTGCCGGCAGGACTACCGATACCTTGGCATATAAGTCGCCTTTTCCAGCGCCGCTCAGGTGCGGCATACCCATTCCTGCCAGCCTGAACACTCGCCCATTTTGAGTCTCGGCTGGGACCTTCAAAGCTACCTTTCCAGTGATGGTCGGCACCTCTACCTCGCCGCCCAACAGAGCGGTTAGGAAAGGGACCGGTATTTCCGTGTGTAAATTGTTACCCTCACGCTGGAATTTGTCGTTCGGACGGACAGAGACTATCAGATAAAGGTCTCCCTTCGGTCCTCCCCAATAGCCCGTGTTTCCCGCGCCCGTTATCTTGACCCTTGACCCGTCACTGACGCCGGGTGGAATTGTGATCTCGATCTTCTTGACAGTCACGTTTGTGCCAGTTCCCATGCAGGCGGAGCAGCGACCGCTGATAGAAGATCCTGCGCCCTTACACTTCTCACAGACCTCGTCCACCTGAAGGCTCAAGAGCCTTGCGGCCCCCCTGTACGCCTCTTCTAAGGTCACCTCTGTTGGGTGGTCGACATCTGTCCCGCGTCTGGGCCGTCTGGACGTGCTGCGCCGACGGCCAAACAGGGAGTCGAATATCCCCTCAGCGTCTCCGACGCCACCAAAGTCAAACCCCGATGAGCCGGACCAGGTACCTCCTGCGCCATTACCAGCCGCGCCGGCGCGAGCATATTGGTCCGCATGCTGCCAGTTGTCGCCGTACTGATCGTACTTGCCGCGCTTATCCTTGTCCGAAAGCACTTCGTAGGCCTCGTTGACCTTCTTGAACTGCTCCTCGGCCTTTTTGTCGGCGGGATTTACGTCGGGATGCAGCTTGCGCGCCAACCGGCGATAGGCCTGCTTGAGCTCTTTATCAGAAGCGCTTCTAGCCACTCCCAGTATCGAATAGTAGTCCTTATCGGCCATAGCACTCTCTCCGCTTTTGTCTCTTGATCTACGCTCATTAGCTACTTGTTATGATAACCCTTGATAACGCCATTGTCAAGGGGCTTGACACGCAATAAGAAGGTTGGCGCTCGTAAGATGGAAACCTCTGACAGAGCCGGCTTGTATACGCACGCGATAGGCCAGAGCTTTAGCGAGCGGTCTTCAGGCCAGGGTCATTGGCTTTCGGCGGTGACTAAACTGGGGGGGTTGATATGTACGGAGTGTTAGCGAACTGAACGGGGACGCGCCCCAGCCTGGTATGGAACAGGAGAAGAGGGGACTTGATACCACCTATGATTTGCAGAGCCATATTTCCACAGCACACTAAGCTCCGAACAGTACTCTGGGGTAATGGTCAACCACGCCCTGGTCAAAGAACAAGATGTGCTGCTTCGCGAAGTCTTCGCGCGACCAAGTTCCATTGACATAGTGCTCGCGCAGGCTGTCGTAGGGCGTAGCGGACACCATGAATGAATCCAGCGTCACATTATCCAGGCCAGCCCTTGCTCCCCAAGTCTTGGACATGCCGCCGAGGCGTTCATGCAGCCGGGCCTTGTCGCTGGTCCAGTAAGCCTTTTCGTGCAGCATCCCATGGGGCTCAACAAAAACAAGGCGTTGCGTGTCGCCTTCTTTGACCCACAATATGAAGTCAGGATAAAAACCCTCGTTCTCAAAGAAGCCTACTCCCTTTCCACGGCTCAAGTTGCGTAGCAAGAAGACTTCCTTGCCCGCGAGCACTTTGTCCTTCTCTGCTAAACAATAGGCCCGCAGATCATTCACAAAGCGCCGCTCGTGTTCGTTTAGCCCGGGCGGATCGCTCTTGACTTTGTCGTTCGCCAAGAGCAGGGGCTGGTACAAATGCCGGTCAAAGTGGATTCCGGGAAGCTCCATGGTCTCGATCTCGTAAAGACTCTTCGCTTCTCCAATAAGCTGCCGCACCGCGGCTATCAGAGCTGCCTCACGGCGGGGAATACGCACCGTAAAATTTCGGAAATTGGAGTCGCCCTCCGTTAGTTCGACGTACACCATGTTGGCCGACTCCCACCGCTCCTGGCAGGCTCGGTAGTACTTCTCTACGTACTTACGAAGGATGGAGGTCACGGCCTCCTGAAGGACTGCAACGCCCGCGAACGAGCGCGGACTGACGACGGATTCGTCCGCCACAAGCCGGTAAAGACGCGGATCCTGGTGCTCCAGCACCTTGCGGGGCATATCCCGCATAACGACAAGGTTAGTGAAGCCCTTCTCCTGCTTGAATTCCAGCAGACTCACGTACACGGCTTCCCAGTCTACCAGATCAAGGCTCCCGAATGGGATGGCCCGCTCCTGCCCAGCCGTCATAGCTACAGTAGCAACACCACCAGCCACGCTGCGCATGGACTCCACCTTGAGCGACATGTCCACCGTGACTAACGCGGCCTTGTCTACTTCCAACGCCACGTCGCACTCTTTGGCAAACACGCGCCCCTCGCTGACACGGGGTATCACCAGCCCCTTGGTCAGAAAATCCGTGTTTGGGCGGATAGCCAAAGGCAACTCAATCTGCCCGCCAGTATCCACCCCTTCCCGTTCCAAGTAATCTCGAAACTGTGACATGTAGTTAGCCCGCACTGCGAAGATATTAAGTGTCTCTAGTAGTTGAATATGCTCCGGGTGAGTTCCGTCCATCGCGCTGCTGCGCTTCAGGCTCATGCCCAGCCCCTTGAGTCGAACACCCCGGCCGAAGAGCTGGATGATCTCGGAGCCTTCGGTGCGTCCTATGTTCAACAGCCCCATGTTTGATACGCGCCAAGAGTTCCAGCCCTCCATGAACTTCTTCGCCCCAATGAGGACGTTGATAGCCGTGTCGGGAGCGCTGATACTCTCGAACAGTGATTCTCCAATCACGTCCTCTTCGACCACAATGCCACTATCGTCGTCGATGATGTTTTTGAACGCGCTGGTATCTCCGATATAGATAAGTCCGAAATACTGTTCTGCTCCACCGGCCTTGAGACCAAGCTCACCGGCCTTGCCCCGTATATCGCAGATATGGAGCGCGCCGCCCACCGGAGCGTGGAACACGCTAGCAAGCACCCGGTGATAGATCGTCTCGGCATCCAATTTTTGACTACGCATATAGTCGAAGCGGCCCGAAAACACGTCCTCACCAGTTTGGTCAATCAGGCCAGTGTTGCTTTCGATGATCTTCTGAATTGCGAGTACGCTGCGCTGCTGCTCGTTGGTCAGGAAGTGGTGCAGAAACCGAGCGACAGTAAGCACGTCACTCCGCGGTGCGCCGCTTTCCTTGTAGACCGCATTTACGCTACTGCCCACGAACACCCACAGAGGCTTCTCTAGGTTATAGGGACGAGTGTGAGTGGCCTCAGCCTCGAAGCACGCTTGCTGTTCGTAAAAGGAGAGCAGATTACCCACCAGCAACAACTCAGTCTGTTCGTCAGTGGTCTGGTCCTTTAGGTTGAGGATGTGGAAGTCCTTCCCGTGGCCGTCGCCGTAGAAGTAGCGGTAAGAGTAATCGAAGACGATAGCCTTGCCGTACTCGGCGGTAAGTGCGTCATTGCGAGCGGCAGTCAGCGCCTGGCCGAAAGTCGCGCTGTATTCGAACGTGAAGCCTGTCTGTCCCAGTGCGTCACGGAACTTACGCCACGCTTCGCCGCCCGTGCCCTTGTGCCCTTCGTCTACGAAGATCAGGTTGTTTCCCTCAAAGGCTTCTACAGGCACGCTCACGCCGCCGCCGCGCTTCTCCTCCACCAGCTTCGTGATCTCGA
The DNA here is from genome assembly GCA_009693005.1 of Dehalococcoidia bacterium. GTDB lineage: Bacteria > Chloroflexota > Dehalococcoidia > SHYD01 > SHYC01 > SHYC01. Next base: position 8,118 of record SHYC01000043.1, read on the forward strand.
TGACGCGCACAGTGTTGCGGTCAGAAAGTCGTAGCCCGCTCTCTTCCAGGCTGAACCGCTCGCACGGGATGCCGGAAGCAGCCATTTCGTACAGATGCTGCTCGCTCAGTCCCTCATTAGGCGTGATGAGAAGAATGTTATCCAACGGCTGTTTGTTGTAGTAGAGGAACTGCCGCAGGTTGATGTGGAGAATCAGGGTTTTGCCGCCACCCGTGGCCATCCAGTAGGCTAGTTTGTTCAGGTCCGCTTCGGTAAATTCCTTCTCTGCTGCGTCGCCGATAGGGCGGTGAGCATTGATGTCCCGTGTAAACTCATTGAGGCTCTTTAGAAGTCTCTTGGGATTACCGAACCGCCAGTCCAAGAAGACCTCTGCGTACAGCAGAGCCAGGTGTTGAAAGTAACGCAACGTGATTGGCTCAGGACGACGCAGGTTGATAGCAGCTACGTGGTTGCGAATGTTGTCGTCGTACCCTTGAAGGTCAGCGAGCGGTACGCGGAGCTTCTGGCCCCTTCCGACGAGGTGATGGTAAATGTAGCTCCGTCCATCGGCGTCAAACCCTTCGCCGGCTTGCTTGATGTCGGCCAGCAACTCTGCATTGGTCCTATAACCGAACAGGCGGTTCAGCCAGCCCACCAGCAGCAGGCGCTGCTCCAACTTTACATAGGCCGCGTCGCTTCCAAGCGGATTGGTAGGGGCCTTCTTAATTGGCACCCCTCATACCTCCCATTGGTGCGAACATACGGCTCTTGAACACTCCGTCTAGGCTCCGCGCGCCTGGGATGAGGCTGTCCCCGTTGACAAAGACGTCGTCCGCGCCCTCGGCGATCTTCTGTGCGGCCACGAACGTCTTGTCGCGCTCATAGTCCTTCTGCTCCCACTTGGCGGTATCACGCCAGACCACTACGACTTCACGATGGTCGAGCGCGCCGCGATAGACCAGATACCGGCGGCCATTGTCGTCATAAACACGCCGTGTGCTAACGTCCAATCCCAGGAGATAAGCGAAGGTTTCAGGGATGTCCACTGCCTGGTTAGTTATTTCCTGCTGGCGCGTGATCTTCAGCTTGTAGGCGAACGGTGAAGCGAGTTGTTGGAGGTTGAGTCGTGTGGGGCTTTCGCGCGTTTCCCAGTCCAGCATGTAGGAGAGCAGGTAGTCGTCGAACTTGAGCGCCGTCTGCCCGGCCGCTTCGTTGAACTCGATGTTGTTCAACGCGTCCTCGTAGCTCTCCAGATAGATATACTTGAACGCTCCACCACCGGCCCAACCGATTTCTTTAGAGATGCCGACCGTCTCCCCTGCCAGCACTTTCTTGAGCCGTAGGAGCGCTTTATCATCGAAATATGAACCAACTTCAACGCCGATATATTTGCGCTGTATTTTATGAGCAACGGCTGCTGTTGTACCTGATCCAAGGAAGAAGTCCAGTATCCAATCGCCTTTATCAGACGCCAATTCGATAACACGTTTGAGGAGCGCTTCGGAATTCTCGGTGAAAAAGCCAGTCGTGTTCGCATATGACTCAATATCCAGCCAGAGATTGCTGAGGTTCACCGTTGGTGCACCAAGGTAATCTACCCGCCAATCGTCATCGCTGCATGCCAGACACCTATCAATTGCTTGGACTCCATAAATCACCTTGTTAGGAGTGACATCGTAGTACTTATAGCGGTTCTCCTTCTTTTTCATGGTCCTATGCAGGGTTGCATCTGTTTTGGCGGAAAAGTACAATGCGCCACAGGATGTACAGCGTAGTCGCAGAAAATGCTCCGCCAATAGTCGGTCCACCTTCGCTTGCGCCAAAGAGAAGTGTTGGCAGCAGGTGGCGTAAGAGACTTCCCTAGAAAGGCGCGTTCTCTGGGATGCCGCTCACCTCCCATGAGGAAGGCAGTCCACTGAACATCTGCTATCGATCGGTCAACGGCGATTTCGTTGAAAATAGCGGTCTCACCAACAGAGAACCAGTAGAGCGTCTCGGATGCGATTTCAAGCTTTCCCCGCGTACCTGCTGTTTCCCTTCCACGTTTGAGGACCATTTGGTTCTGGTAACGCTCTTGATCAAAGATTTTGTTGAGAAGCTCACGTATCCAGAAATCCCCGTGATGGTCAATGCGGCAGAAAAAGTTCCCGGTACTCTGTAACAAACTCCGCCCGAGCTGTATGCGGTCGTATAACATGGCGAGCCACGATGAGTTGAGGTAGTCGTTCTTATAGAGAAACTCGTTCTTGCCCGTATTAAAGGGTGGGTCAATATAAGTACACTTGACCTTCTCGCGGTACTTCTCCATCAGGAGGTTGAGGGCCTGGAAGTTTTCGCTGTGAACGAGCACGCCGTCTGTCATGCCGTCCAGGTCATCAAAGCTGCCAAGCAACTGATCTACGAAATGCGCGTCGAAGTGCTTGGTGTCCAGCACCAGCGTCGAGTGGACCTTAAGGAACGCCACTCGGCGGTCGCTCTTACTCTTGCCCACGGTAAACGGATCGGTCTGCTCCACGTCGATGTGAAACAACTCCTTCCATTCCTCCCATTGCATATCATTGGCGGCGATTTCAACATAGAACTGCTCGGTGATGTTGCCCATCGTGATGCAATACTGTGTCTCGGTGATGAATTTTCGCTTCTCGAACAGCATCTTCTGGAAGTCCTCGATCTGAGCCACGAATTCAATAATGCGCCCGCCGACGGCCTTAATGATCCGCATGGTTTGGAACCAACCGTCAGCGCGTGTTTCTCCTCCAGACTCTAGCTCGTCAAGGTGCAACACTTCGTTTTTGAGATAGAAGTCCAGCTCACGCGTGAGAAAGCCCTTGAGATCCTTGTGGATGAAGAAGTCGGACGTGTTGCGCCGGGCGTACTGGCGCAGGTGGTGTGCCAAGTAGGAAACTTCTTCCCCGTCGGTCGTCTTGTGGTGTGTTGCGCCTACGGCGGCCAGGGCCTCGGTATGCTTCTGGAGTGACGCGGGAATCAGAGGGAGAGCCTCCGCGAGGATGCTGTCCTGCTGGTTGCGCGCGCCGTACTTGATCTGCTCTTGCTCGGTGAGCGGACGGTACTCAAAGGGAATCACGGCCTCCCCTGTCTCCGTATCTAGTTGGGCCTCTTTAGATAGCGGCAGGAAGAAGCGCTTGTCGCCCTTGACGTTGTTCTGCTCCACGTCGGCCCGTTTCAACTTGAAGTGAACAGAAACACCATTCGGGGCCTTGAAGCGATAGTCGGTGAAATATTCACCGGTCTTGATGTAATACTGGTCGCTGTTGGCCCAGTGCAGATAGACCTCCTCACCGTTGTAGGGAATTGCGTACTTCTCGTTGCGGCTGTAGCGCCGCTTCGAGAGAAAATCGCCGCTGTCGTAGTAGCGGCTGAAGAAAGCGTACAAGTGGTTGAAAATCAACGCTTCGAGGCCAGCTTGGTCTTGCGCCCCTGACGCGCGGGCATGAATCTCAAGGTAAGTCTTTCCTACTGGCGTTGTATGAAATGCTTCTGCAAGCACGCCCTCTGTATCAAGAGCCGAATCACCTAACGTGGACCGTACCTGCTCAGTCACGTTTTCGAGTTCAGCGGCGACTTGGGTCTGAGCAGCTAAAGCGCCGCTCGAAAGCCCCTCTGTAATAGCCGCTATTAAGTCCTTTTGGATGAATGCCTCAATGGCATCACGTTTGAAGTTCATGATCCGGTAGATGCCGAAGTCCAGATCAGCGCAATCAAACTGGAACATATCCTTAAGAAGCTTCTGAAACTTCTGCTGATGCTCTGTAGCCATGCCCACATCCTCTGTTAGTTACTGTTAATGACGCAGCCGGAATTGAAGGGCGGATTAGCCAGCACGAAGCCGGCCATGATCTCCGAACACCAGTAGTTGTTTAAGCTACCGTACTGTCGGCCGTACTTTGCCACAAATTCGTCTTAAACTATGAGTGCATAGAGTTATTTCACACGAACCCCAATTTCTATTTATACAACGTAGTCTTCCAACAGTATTGCCCTCGCGGGCGCGCCGTCTCCACCATTGATTTTTAGGGGCAGAAAAACCAGGAAGTAGCGACCTGCGGGGACCTCTCTTAAGTCCAGGCCCTCAGCCACCACTATGCCGGCGCCCAGCAGCGTTGTGTGCGCTACGGGCTGATCGGCCTTGTATTTCTCTACTGATAAGTAGTCTATGCCGACGAGCTTTAAGCCTCTGTCCGCAATCCATTTCGCGCCGCTCTCCGTGATATATACGAAGTTTTCTACAAACTCTTTATGCTCCCAGAGGGCGCAGTTTCTTGTTTTTAGCAGTAGACGCTCGACGTCCTTTGGTATGGCAGCGCGGTCTAAACCTTCGGCGGAGATGAAGTCCTGGTCCATCATCTCCGCTACGTAAGCCGGCCCGACCATAGCCTCTAAGGGCAGGGCGTCGACGGTGCGGCCGCCCTGGATAAAGTGTACCGGCGGGTCAACGTGAGTGCCGGTATGGGTGCCCATGCTCAACAGGGACAGGTTATAGGGCGAGCCTTTGCTCATCTGAGCCAAAGGTTTAATCTTGCACCCACGGTCTCCCGGATACACCGGAAGATCTTTGGACAACGGCACACTAATATCGTAGATCTTCACGGCCGTCTCTCACTAAGGAGCGTGACCTCGTTCCCGCCGTCCACGGGCAGTATGACCCCTGTCAGCCATGCCGCCTCGTCCGAAGCCAGGTAAAGGGCTGCGTAGGCAATATCTTCAGGACTGCCAAGACGGCCCAAGGGGTCCCGCCGCGGCTCGATTGCGCCGTCTCTAAGGGGGATCCTGATGAGTCCGGGACAGATGCAATTGACGCGTATGTTCTGTGTGTGGCATTCGCGGGCCAGGTTCTGGGTGAACCCTATTAGCCCCTCTTTGGCCGCGCCATAAGCCACAGGGCCTCTCTGTCTTACGGTGTAGTCTGCCGAGACGTTGATAATAACTCCGCCGTTGTTCTTAGTCATCTCCGGAATAACCGCTTTGGAGCACTGATAGGCGCTTCGGAGATTGTTATCTATGATCTGCTGCCAGAATCCCTCACTCATGGCCAGTATGCTCTCTCCTTCACCTTGTCGGGCGT
>SHYC01000044.1 GCA_009693005.1 Dehalococcoidia bacterium
GCATGGTTACAACGCGTCTCAGCTTAGCACGGCTAATCTGCCTGCGCAAACTGCCCGTGGTAGCCGCAAAATCGACATAGGCTCTCGGCTCGGTTCCGAAGGGACAAAAGTCCAGATGCTATTAACCGGAATCCCCATGTCAATACTGCTTCGGGTCAAAGACCGGCGCCACTCGACGATTGAGCGTTGCCTGAGGTTCTCGAAGGCACGCTCCTCAAAGCTACTCTGTTCGGACAAATATAATTCTCATTACCTACTTATATTCAGGAATAAATCCCTTATGTATCTGAGCAATGGTCCTTATACGTTCCTGTGCAAGGCGATTGGCCGCTTCAGCGGTAGGAATATTCTCTTTCTTAGCCAGTACCAGCACCCTCTCCACCGCCTCACCTATCCTCTCAACGCGCTGGAAAGCCCTTTCCCTATTATAGCCCGCCATCTCCTCCGCACAGTTGATAACGCCACCGGCGTTTATCACATAGTCCGGAGCATAGAGGATTCCTTTCTCATGCAAGGCGCGGCCGTCGGCATCTTCCCCTAGTTGGTTGTTAGCGCCACCGGCAACTATAGCACAACGCAGCTGTAGTATGGTGTTCCAGTTGATCACGCCTCCCAGAGCGTTGGGGGAGAATATGTCGCATTCCACAGAGAATATATGGTCGGGACTCACAGCATCCACTGAATACCTGTCCTTTGTCTCTTGCACTGCTTCAGCATTTACGTCAGTAACCACAACCTTTGCCCCGGCCTCAACAAGGTGTTCCACTAAATAACCACCCACCTTACCGAGGCCTTGCACCGCAACGGTAAGTCCGGAAAGCGTGGACGAGCCAAGAGCGTGCCTAGCACATACCTTCATGCCGGAGATTATACCCACCGCTGTAGCCATCGAGGTCCCTCCACTGCCACCCATATTTTCGGGAAGGCCCGCCACAAACTTAGTCTCCGCTCTGATGTGGAGAAGGTCCTCAATATAGGTCCCTACGTCAGTAGTGGTAATATAGCGGCCACCCAAAGACTGCACAAACCTTCCGAAAGACCTGAACAGCCCCTCACTCTTTTGCGATGCAGGGTCTCCTATTATTACGGCCTTCCCGCCACCGAAATCTAGGCCCGCCGCAGAGTTCTTATACGTCATGGCCCTGGCCAGACGGAGCACATCTCTAACTGCGTTCTCCTCATCCTTGTAAGGGTACATCCTTATTCCACCCAGAGCCGGCCCCAGCACGGTACAGTGGATAGCCAGTATGGCATGCAGCCCCACAGCGTCATCGTTCCAGAATACGAGCTCCTCGTATCCTTTGCTGCTCATTTGGTAGAATATGCCGTTGTCAGCACTCACAATATCGTTACTCGATAAGGTGTGGGATAAATCTACTTAAATTCGTAGTTATACGACTGTCGGACTCCCTTATTCCGATACCGGCAGGTGATCCATCCACCACCCAGCTTCCAACAATAGGAAAATACCCATCAAAATCGGGCATATCGATAAATTCTTGATACACGAACCCTTCGGCGCCGTATTCTCCAAGCTGTTCAATCGCTCCGTAAGGGGTCTTCATGAAAATGCTACTGCCCTCACGGCCAAGAAAGGGCTTCTTGACATAGTAGGGCAGGCTAAACTCATATCCGAGATTTGCTTCTACAAGATTCGGATGGCCGGGAAATAACTCCCATAGAATGGCGAGTATTCCCTTGTTCGCCCAAAGCATTTTCCATACAGGCTCGATCCAGACCATTTTTCGGTAAGTATCCAAGACTTGCTTACCGAACTCCTCATTGATTATCCATTCCCAGGGATAGAGCTTAAAAACGCTCCGAATCGGATTATAATCTAAGTCAATAAAACCGCCGCCGCTGCGATCCCACCCGATATCATTCATTAGAATAAATTCTGTAGAGATGCCGGCCTGGCTTGCAGTATCCCTCAAATAGTGCACCGTCATTTCATCTTCGGTGTCAGGATTGTAAGCATATCCAAAATAGAGCGGCTGCTGAATATGAGGCTTGATTTCTCTCCATTTTTCGATCAATCGCTCATGGATAGAATTAAATTGGTCTTTGGCTGGAAATAATTGCCGGAGCCAGTACCATTGAACGACGCTGGCTTCCAGTAGAGCCGTGGGAGTATCGGCATTGTATTCAAGCAGTTTGGGCGGTGATTTGCCGTCATATGCCAGGTCGAATCTACCATAAAGGGAGGGCGGTTCAGAGTTCCAGCTCTCCTTAATCAAGGGCACTACCGACGCAGGAATAGCCAAGTCCGCAAATCTATTCTTATCGATGATATATTGACCAGCCTCCACGAACAACTCATGTAAGTCGCTGGTGGCCTGCTCCATCTCATCTACTTCATGCGAATAGAAAGAATAATAGGCCGACTCATCCCAGTAGAGTGAGCTCTGCCCATCCTTAGCGGTCGTGTGATGGTAGGTTAAGCCTACCTTTTCTACTTCCTGCGGCCAGTTCTCCCGAGGCGATACAGCTATTCTTTTCATGATCCTACTGAGCTACTAGCGCCGGCAGCAGTAGCGCCAAGCCCACCGCGTCCTACACTGCCGCTAGAACCAGCTACAGATGATGGTGCAACGCTATTACCACCGGACACAACGCTTCCCATACCGCGTCCGCCATATCCTCCGTAGTACCAAAGATACGGCGAAGCGTACATGCCTCCAACATTACTACGCTGGGCATTGTCACAAAGCTCTTGCGAGACTACTCTGCTATCAGCATCTACACACCGTCTGTCAGCAGCATTATCGCCGGAGCACGCCATGAAGAGAGCGATAGTAGGTAGAAATACCAGGCCGATCTTTACCGATTTTCTGCTTCTCATAACATTGCCACCACTATTATGACCACCAAGCAGACCATAAAAACGCTCATGGTCAACGCTGCGGCCATATTCCTATTCTCAAAAATCTCCCTATCAATCTCGAAGGGGATCAAAGCGTCAAATATCTTGAACCCCAACACCAACAAGCCCATACCAACCACTCCAAATACCACAAAAATCAGCAGGTCCAGAACTAGTTTTTCCATTACACCTCTGTTTCCATAATTGCAGATGGGCAGCCCCGTGGTATCGGCCACAACACGGCGGACATCATATCCGTGTCGGCTGTTAGACACCTATACTTTATTCTAGCAAAAGGGGAGAGATAATGAAAATGATCAGAGGCGGATCGCAGCCCGTGTCAACTCATATAGGAATGTTACCGAGCGTGTCAACTCATATAGGAATGTTACCGAGTGGGAAGTAGTTCAGGCACATGGTATAATGCCGTTTGCTAGGAGTTAAAGAGGCGTCAATACTTTATCATCAACACACGCAAGAGTCTGCAGAACGGTGCACGACCACCGCAAACCGTTGGAAGAGCAACGCTAGAGAGAGTCCTTGGCTTTTTAGCCTGACGGCAAGTATCTACCTGGTGGAACCTTGCTTGAAGTGATGTTGAAACCAACTGCCAGCTTTGGCGCAGGGACCTTCATTTTGAATTGGGAGAAAAGGTCGTCGGCTATGGAATACCCTCACGGGGTCCGGCGAAAGTGAATTGAAAATGACAAGACAGAAGATGCACCATATCGATATTTCTGAAATTCACAGCGTCCCTAATCTAGTGAGGGTTGCTGAAGAGGTGCAAAAGCCTGGTACACCGTGCATCCTCAAGCAAGAAGAGGGGGAAATTGTCCTGATTAGCCCAGTCAAGCCGGCGAAGATGACGCGTGCAAACGGTCGTGTACTGACTCACGATGATCCACTGTGGAGGTTAGTGGGTTCGGCTAAGGACGCGAAACCTACTGATGCTTCCCGCAAGTACGAGTATCTGGCAAAAGCAACTGACCAGTAAGAATTCCACAAAAAACTATACAAAAGACTACTAATCAAGCGTGCGGCGCAGTTATATAGGAGGGCTAGTCATTGGTTCAGTCTATTTCTCCAACGTTGAATATCCCAACCTACAACAGCATGATGTGGCCAACCATCCAAGCTCTCAAGCAACTTGGCAACTCAGCGACTATCAAAGAGATTAATAATAAGGTCGCGGAGCTTGAAAGTTTTTCGGAGGCACAATTGAGCATTCTACATGCTAATGGTCCACAAACTGAAATTGATTACCGATTGGCATGGTCCAGAACGTATCTCCGGATAGATGGCGCTCTTGAGAATAGCGCTAGAGGGGTATGGGCAATAACAGAATATGGTCTAGCTTTTCGAGAAGCGGATATACCGTCTATCGTAGACCGAGTGAGAAAGCGTAGCGTTGCCAAACCTCACGCAGGCCTCGACTCGAATAGCTTTGATAATCAAAATTCGCCTGAGATTGCCGACCCACTGGAGTCAATGACGTGGCAGGAGGAACTCTTAGAAGTACTTCAAAAAATGCCCCCGGCCGCATTCGAGCGGTTGTGCCAACGTGTACTTCGAGAGGCAGGATTCACAAGTGTGCAGGTCACAGGAAAAATTGGGGACGGGGGCATTGACGGCATTGGGGTGCTCAAAATATCGCTATTGAATTTTCAGGTATTATTTCAGTGTAAACGATACTCTGGAAGCGTGGGGCCAAGTGTTATCCGGGACTTTCGTGGCGCGATGATCGGACGAACAGACAAAGGTCTTGTGCTTACAACTGGGAGTTTCACCTCAGACGCCAGGAAAGAGGCAACAAGGGATGGTGCGCCTGTAATTGACCTCATTGATGGCAATGATCTTTGCACGCTTCTAAAAGATCTGAATCTTGGTATCACTAAACAGCAGGTAGAAGAAGTAGGCGTTGATAGAGCCTGGTTTGACTCACTGTAATACTATTCTCTACAGAATTTACCATGGCCGGAAGTACCCCGGAGGTACTATCTCCATCCCCTTACCAGGCGGCGTCCAATAAACGTAGATCCTGGAATACGCCTTTGTGTCGCTAAAGCGGACCGCTATCTGGCGCCAGCCGGGTGTCAGGGCAGCAAGGCCTTCGGATAGCTGGTCATCTTTCTGAGCATCTACTACAAGCGTTCCATCTATATAAAGCTGTGATGGGCCGACGGAGCGCAGGCCAAACCCGTAGGCTCCTCCCGCTTCGGCGTAGACGCTTCCCTTCCATTCAACGCTGTAAGGCCTTTCCAAGGAAAGGATGTGGAAGTAAAAGGATACCGCCGGGTCCACCCTCTCGAAGGCCGGCTGCCCGCCCCAATCAGGGCCATGATAATAGCGTCCCACGAGCCCTTGAGCTTGGACCTTACCGGAGAAGAGATAGTCCTGGGGAATCGCCTCCCAAATACCGCCCTTGCGCTGCCAATGCACGGATATCGCTGAGGTGAGATCGCCTGGGCGAGTCGCCTCCGGAGACTTGTCGGACCTATCCAATGGCGCCGTCACAACAGCGCTGGCATAGATGTTATGAAGTCCTTTGGCCAGACGCAGCCTGGCGGTATCGTCACCCTCACCTAAAACTCTATCGCCATCGATAAAAAGATCCGGGGCCGGCGAGCCTTTATAGCTAAACTCGTAGTCATCGTACTCCGGTACGTACAGGCTGCCGGACCACTCTTTGCGATAAGAGTCTCTCAGGCCACCGGCAGGGCTTATCTCCAGTCCGCTCTCCTTCGTAACCAGGAGGGGAGCAGTGCCGCCTATCGGGAAATAGCTTACAGATAGCCCCAGAGAGTCCAGGACATGCTCCTGTTTTATGAGACATTCGACCACCACCGGTGGCCCGCGGTCCGGAGACGTTAACTCCTCACAGGCGGACTTTGGGTAATAGTCTCGAATCAGTTCCCTAGCTACCTTCTCATCGGGAGATAAGAAGACGGCCGTGTCTCTGGAAGTAGGCAGGATGGGGAGGCCGTTGGATAGATCAAACATAGAATAAGGGCGGTCTCCAACTATATACCCTATGGATTGGTGCCCATAATACAAGGGCGATACGCTTACTACATAGTCTCTTGGACTTAGCCCAGCCATCCGTTTAGCGATCAGAGCCTCCGCGATTGAAAAAGAGGCCCAGGAGGGGTAGCTGTTAGCCTGCACCGTAAAATACTTGACTACATTCGTGGTCCCCACCAGCAGAGCCAGGACAACCAGGCCGGCCTGCACCTGCCGAAATCGCAGTACCCTGCCGTAAGCGTTTATCAGCGCTTTCGTGGCAAGGGCGGCCAGCAGATAGGCCGCCGGAATTGCACCAATAACCCGCAGTCCTTGGGGAGCTTCGAAGGGAAGTGACAATATGCCGGGCGCCAGCATAACCGCGAGCCATACCAGCAGTAACACGCTTTTTGCGCCTCTAGTTCTGGATACTGCAAAAGCAAGCCCAAGCACCGCCAGTACCCCAGTGAAGGGGTCAAGCATCGGCTCGCCAGGAATATTGTGGCGTCCGTTACGGTCCCCCTCATAGTTGAACATCAGAATATGCTTGCGGGCGCTTTGCAGGATAGTGAGCAACTGCGCCAAAGCGTCTCCCTCCCCTCCGCATGGCTCGGAACAAGTCTCAAACGCCGATGCCGCAGATATTCTGTAAAAGAATACGTCCGGATTTTTCACCGCATAGAAGAACACCGGAGCGGCTGCCAGAAAGGCTGCTAACACGAAGATGGCAATACTGCTCCAAGTAGCCCGTACCGACGATGGGGGGTGAAGGACCGACCGGAACAGGTATGCGCCTATGACAAGCGGAAAAAGGAGAAAGGAGGAGTAAAACCATATTCCCAGGCCGAGACAGACACCGGACGCAAGAAACCAGGCGGTCTTTCTGGTCCGTATGGCTAATAGAAGCAGTACTATGACCAAGGTGGCAAAGAAGGGCGTGGTCACGCCCTGCATAGCTATGCGACTGAAATTTATGTGCCACCGGGAAACGGCGAGCAAAAACGCGCCCAATAATCCGACCAGTTGGATTGTCCGGTCCCCAAAGGGCGCCAGAGGGCTGCCTGAGGCGGCACCGGCTCGCCGCGGCGAGAGCGTGGTCGAAGGGCCGAACAAAAGCGTGACGAGAAAATAAAAAGGGACGACGGTTAGCGCGCCAAACAGGGCTGACACCGAACGGAGCACAGTCACGTTCTGACCGAATATCTTCTGAAACGCGGCCACTATGTACATATAGGCCGGGGGTGACGTAGTCCCCGTGGAGTACATAGGCCTGTAGCCGCTGTCACTTTGTACTCTGGCTGCCTCAAGCCCTATAGCTGCCTCATCGAACCAAAGACCATACGGAATAGAGGACAATTGGTAGAAGCGAAGGGATAGGGCGATGAGAAATATACCGAGCAGCACAACTGCTATATATTTACCCCTTATTAGATTTACCTCTGTTCGAACCACCGCAGCATCGCCAGGCTCAGTTTCGGCTGAAGACAGCGCACCCCGTGTCCCTCTTTCAAAAAGCAGACAGGCAATAGAGTAAAAGACCAGGCCGTCGAGCAGGGATATATTATTGGAAAGGTAGAACTGACCAACAGCGGCGATAACCACGCTTAGGCCCGTGAGAAGCAAGCCGTTGGCCTCGCGCCGAGTTAGTCTTGGACAGTGACGCATGGAGAGGGTTGAAGGTAATAATGACATGAGGCGCGAGCTAGGGGGAGAGCTTAACGATAGTATTCGCAGACGCATCCGATATATAGATTCCACCCGAAGGGTTTACGGCAACCCCTGTCGGTGTCCTGAAGAATTTATCGGCGTCGTACCCACCGATAATAGCAGATGTTGCCCCGTCTTTGGTATACCTGATCACCCTTCCCAGGGATGGATCAGTTGCAAATACGTCACCGTTTGAGGCAACGCCGATATATGGCTTGTTTTCCACACCCTGGCCCTGCCAGCCGATTACCGGAAAATCTCTGATGAAAGTGAAGTCGCCGCCAAAGACCTTTATTCTCCTGTTCCAGGTATCTGCAATGTAGATCTCTCCGGCTGGCGAAAAAGCCATGCCTACCGGTTCCATGAACTGCCCCGGGCCACTGCCGGCGCTGCCATGCATTCTCCGGAAGCTCCCATCAGATGAAAACACCTGTATCCGCTTGTTGCCGGTATCGGTTACATATATTAGGTTGTCAGGACCAACGGCAACGTCCCGAGGGCCAAAAAAGCTGCCAGGAGAGGAGGCGCTGTTTTCCACTGCCAAAGAAGTTCCCCACTTCGTTATGAAGCGCAGGTCTGTCCCGAACTTCTGGACCCTGTGGTTCCAGGTATCGGCTACGTAGACGTTCCCTGTCCTGTCCACGGCTATCCCCCAGGGATCAGTAAACTCACCGTCCCCGGCACCTTGCCTTCCCACCTGCCCCACCTGCCGGCCCGAAGGATCGTACTTAACAACTCTGCTGCCACGCCCATCTACCACATAGAGGTTGCCCAGACTATCGAGGGCTATATCTCTTGGGTTATCGAATATTCCGGGACCCCCGATGACCAGGCTCGCCGGCGGATAACTAGCGGCCAACTGCCCCTGAGCGCTGTCCTGAGCGCCCCGAAGGCCGCCCGAGTTGGATACAAGACCACCTCGCTCAAAACCTTTAGGGAAGAACGCGATGGCGTTGGAAGACCCCAGAGGCGCGGACAGCTTGCGGAAAAGGAAGTAGTCCCATTTCTTCACCCACTCCTCAGAACTTGTCAGACTCTTGGATAGCCCGTCCCAGGTAAGATTCCGGTAGTCTTCCGGGAACCACCATCTGTGCTTAAACTGCTGTCCCTCTCCATACCTATCGAGAAAAGGTCTGGCAGCGGACACATTGTTGGAGCTAAGCAGCAGGACAGCGCCGTCAGCAGGCGCAGACATGCCGTCAAGATTCAGATATTTAACGTTCTTGTAGTCTCTGAGGTACCAAGCCCAGGGCCAGGTAAAACCATCGCTGGAATCGACAGTGATTCGCAGGTCCTTGCCCTGACCGCTCTCAAAGGCGAGCCGCTCTATGTCCTTCTTTACACTTAGTAGCTCCGGTGAGGTCTGAGTATATACAAGCATCTCTACTGGGATATCACCGTTAAAGTAGCTTAGCCTCCAGGTAGTCCTGAAGGTAACGACAAACATCAGTACGAAAAGGGCTACAATCGCGGACTGGGCGGTCCTTGTAGGGCCAATACTCCGCAGTGATGACCAGGAGGCCACCAAGACCAGGGCTGCCAACAGAATGAGGATGCCCCAGCCTCTTAAAAAGATAGGCCAGGAGTCTGGAAGGTTGTTCCCGACGCGGATGATGGCTGGAAGCCATACCGGAGAACAGACCAGGACTGCCAGAAGCGTTAGGACCTTCTCATTATTGAAGTCACTCCAGGAGAGGTCCTCAAATATCGATCCCAAGAACTTGGACGCAATAATTATGAGCGGCAGAGATATTTGGACCAGCATCCAGGGCATCTTTTCGCCTGCCCAGGAGTATACAGCGAGAGAAGCAACGAACCAGTATCCCAGGAATATGCCGCAGTCCTGTGTCCCAGAGGGTCCGGAGGCCGTTCGCGCTGACGAACGGACCCACGCGGCGAGAGATCGGAGTGAACTCAATCGAACTACTGACGGAAGGTATGACCTATGTTGGCTGATCGCCAGGTACGCGCCCCCAATCACGGCCATACCCAAGGGAAGGAACTCGTAAATTGGGAGCAGGACCAAATAGTAATACCAGGGCTGCCCTCCTCTTTGCACATCCTGCTGAGCCAGCCAGTAATGCAGCGATCCCCATATCCCGGAGGAAAATCCCGGCAGATTGGTAAAAAAAGCGGTGAAGAGGAGGATATAGGTCCCATAAAAGATCAGCGCGCACTTGGCCCACTCGTTTCTGTTCCACCTCAGGCCTATAGCCGCTGAGGCGAGGATAAGGGCCAGCGTTATAACGACCGCTGCCGGGTCTGATGCAGGGGTCTCTTTTGAGAGTTTTAGGAATGGAAGGAGAGGTCCTAGAACACTTATCGCAGCCGCTCCCTGGGGCAAGGTTAGCGTCCCAATTAGAAGCATTATGGATGATCTTGCCGAAACATCCTTGAGGTCCACTCCCCTGACCACTCTCGGTAACACCTCCTTTGCCGTCGTGGCGAAGAGATACAGCCCGAATACCGCAACAGTTATGTAAGTATCCTCCTTGGTCGCGAAACTGGCCGCCAGGGTAGCGGCCGCCAGATACAGATATCGGCTGTCCTTGCTGCGCTCGTACCTCCAACAGGCTATTACCAACAGCAGGTTCCAGAAGGCGATAAATATATCGTCCCTTATAAATCGGCTGTAGTAAAGCATCGTCGGAGAAAGACACAGCAAAAGCGCCGCGAACATGGACCCATACCTGCCAATATAGTCTCTCAACAGGTAAGGCAGGGCAATCAACGCCGTTCCCATGATGACTGACAGAAGCCTCGATGTGTAGTCGCTATCGCCAAAGAGGAAATAAATGAGAGAGCTTGCCTCAAATTTGAAAGGCCCATGCATAAGAGGGTCGTGCTTATATCCGGTACCGGAGTACAGGTACCAGCTATATACGGCATGCAAGCTCTCGTCATGGTGCAGCGCCCTGGATCCCAGGTCCCAGAGCCTCAGGACAGCCCCTGCAACGATTACGGATATATAGAACAACAGCTCCCCGTTCCATGGAGGACTGTTTAAGAACGACCTGACTGGAGCCGTAGTCCCTGCCGCTTCTATTTCGTTAAGGTTTTCAATAGCGTCGGTACTCATCAAACACCAACTTGAGTTCAAGCGCGGCAAATCTAACGTATCGTGTCAGAAATAACACCAATCAGTGGAGGCAGGGGATATACGCGCTTATTCCTAAATTGACTGGCGCCCCGATATCTGCCGGGTAACGCTGATCCTTGGAACCACGGGTTCGTGCCCCTAACACCTCAAAAGGCATGGCCATCAGGTCCCTCATTGTCCTTCCGTCCACCCGTGGGAGGTCTAATACTGGGGTCACCCTCCAATGGGATGTCAGAAATCCTAGTGTCTGCCGCTAGCGCGAGCGCGTCCTGGAAGGGAGTACTGAAACGCTGAACAAAATCGCGACCGCCCGCCGTCGGCGGGTCACTTATACAACCAACCTTGGTCAGGCCGATGATAGAGACTACTCCGCAGACCAAGCTCGCTGTGGCAGACGACTGGAACACCAGAATCATGGCAAAATCGCAGGGCCTGAGCAAGTCCATGGTGCGGCGCATGTGCCCCCGTTCACGGGTCGCGTCCCAATCGTTACAAGGCCATCGAACAGTCGCATGACCCCCGGTTCACGAATAATCTCTTCGATGTGGCAGGGCTGAATCTTCATCATCCCGAACCAGATCCACGTCAAGGAATGGCTCGCGCGGCTACCAGGGTTACGCTGCGTTTCACAGGCATAGTTTCATCATGCTTAAATCCCGAGAACTGCTTGCGCCGAGAACTTGCCGAGAGGCAGCTTCGCCAGTGCCACGGCATTGGAACCCGCGATCGAAGAGCAGTTGACCACGAAAAGCCGCAGTCCCAAACGGTTAGTCTGGGCCACCTCCGCGAAACAATTCTCAACGAGGCATCTGAAGTAAGGCAGGCTATGAGACAAGAAGAGTTAAGAGACTGCTAAAGATTCTGGCTGCCGAGCTAGGATTCGAACCTAGACTAAGGGATTCAAAGTCCCCCGTGCTACCGTTACACAACTCGGCAGTGTGTTCTATCCGGTAAACCCCTTTAGCGTTTTGAATAGAGATGGGAGGTTGATTGTCCAACCAATCCCGTAGGCCATTGGTGTGATTACTCTATCATTCTCCGGATTCCATACGCTCTCTTTGATTCTGCCCAAAGTGGGAGTGCGAAGGTCGTATGGGACGCCCATAATCGAGCCATTGAGCCTTACACCGGTGTCCTCAAGGAGTTTGGAGGCAGCTATCATGGATGCTAATATTATTATTGACTTGATCATGGCGGCATCCTTATTACAGTAACTTCAGTCCAGCGCTATCTCTCCACTCTTGCCGCCGGTCTTGTAGGTCATGCGTACCTCCTGGATGCGCATACCGCGATCTACTGCCTTACACATATCGTAAATGGTCAGAGCAGCCACTGCAACCGCGGTGAGGGCTTCCATCTCTACACCGGTCTTGCCTGTGGTCTTCACCGTGGCCTCGATGCTTACAGCGCTCCGCTCTTCGTCCAACTCCAACTCTACCTTGACGTTAGTCAACATAAGCGGATGACACATGGGGATCAGATGAGAAGTCTGTTTAGCCCCCATAATGCCGGCTATTTGCGCCACCGAGAGGACGTCTCCTTTGGCCATGGCGCCATTCTTAATCAAAGCCAGAGTCTCAGGGTTCATTACTACCGAGCCTTTGGCCGTGGCCACCCGCTCAGTGTCATCCTTGGCGCTTACGTCCACCATCATCGCACGTCCGGTCTCCGAGTCTATATGAGATAAGACCAGAGTGTTCTTTGTATTGGTATTGGCCGCGGAATCGTCGACGGTATCCTTGCGATAATCAGGAGTGTCCGCTGAGTAAGAGCCGGTAAGGGCCATACGCGCCATCTCCGAGGCCAGTTTGTCGGCCTCTTCGTTCATCCTGTTACCGTTATGGCCTCGAACCCAGCGCCAGTGCACCCTTCGTGTCGAAGCTGCTTTATCAAGAGCATCCCAAAGGTCCAGGTTGATGCGGCGCTTCCATCCTTTTGTCATGGTGTTGAAGAGGTACTGGCTGTCGGTATACAAGGTTACCTCGCCCCCGAGTGAGATGGACTCCAACCCCTTCAAGGCAGCCATAATCTCCATGCGGTTGTTGGTGGTATGCTCCTCAAATCCTGAAATAGGGTCCTCGGCCTCTCCGTCCTCGTCGAGGATTATGGCCGCCCAGCCGCCAGGGCCTGGGTTTCCCAAACACGCGCCGTCTGTGTAAATCTCCACCATTAAACTAAACCTCTGGTTCCAACCTCTCCCGTCTCCGAAGCGTCGAAGGGGTAGGTTAAGGTAGACTGCTGATTTTATTATAGCAGATAGCAGCGCCTCGGTACGCCGTGGGCTGGTTGTCACACTGTCCGCGATATTTACTATGCTGATGATATATGGGGTTACCCCGTTTCGACGGACAGTTTTGTTAGGAGGCAAAGGCGGGATTCCCTTCCGCCATTCTAACACGTTCGTACTCTGCTGGAGACCTATACTC
>SHYC01000045.1 GCA_009693005.1 Dehalococcoidia bacterium
ATCTTACCCTGGCCAGGAAGATGGGGAGGAGATTAGTTTTCTGAGGGGACACCCCTCGGACTCCCTGGCAAAAGGGCTACCGCCCTTCTGCACTTCCCGCGACTACGAACCTTTGTGAAGGTTTGTCCTCAAGAGTGAACAATTACAGGCGTGCCTGCGATTACCACTCTTATTGGCGCTCCAAGTATGGTACTAGTTTATTCCAGTTCCGGTCACTGCGCTAAAATTTTGGCTCATTGCTCCTTTCGATGAACTCAATGGGACTGAGCTCTTACGAACTGACCTGACATCCACCCCAGCTAGTGCGGATTATGGACGTACCAGGTTCCTGCTGCGCTAATCGAAGGATGCAGCCGACGAGCAATCGAGATCCGTTCACCCGTGAGGGTTGTCGATCACATCACTAATGGACGATAGCGCCTACAAGTTGGCGGTTAGCCTCGGCAAGGATCCCATTCTAAAGGAACATACCCAATTACGTGACATGAATGTAACGAGCTTGTAATAAGATTGACATACTACCGCAACACTCCGTTAACAACGCTTTCTTATCATAGTAGAGTCCTTATCGGGATCGGTATGCACTGGCGTTGACCTTACAATGAATTCTTGACATGTTTATGACATAGTCTTAATATTTGGTTCATCAATGGGCAGTATCCAGGTGATAAGTAAATATTATCATTGGCGTAGAGGAGGGAGTGATGACACCAACTATAGACACTGGAGATACGGCGTAGGTGTTGGCCTCGGCAGCCTAGGTCATCCTGAAGACTCCGGTGACTCCGGTAGCGCATTAGGGGCTTCCGGACTGGCTGGAAGCGCGTTTGTGGTAACAAGAACACCACGACCGCTACGGCGGCCATAACCTGGATGGCAATCAGGTTGAGGCATTGGGGTAGCCCAAGTGTGATTGGCGCTGCTGCCGGCGCAGGGGCAGGCCTGGCGGCAATCTTGCCGGCATCCGGCTTTGTTGATCCAAGGTGGGCCATTCTTATCGGCCTTGGCGCTGGAATCTTCTGCTACCTTGGTGTACAGTTGAATAGCAAGCTTAGGATACATGACTCCCTGGTCGTTTGCGGAGTCCACGGCATCGGCGGCACCTGGGGCGCGCTGGCTACCGGCCTATACGCTACAGTTGCGGTGAACTAGGCGGGGCCGGATGGACTGTTCTTCTCAGGCAGTCCTGGCCTGTTAAATACCCAGATCATCACTTTAGCCGTAACCTGGGTATACGCAGGGGCAGTTACATTCATACCGCGTAAGATAGTACATGCTGCCGTAGGCCTGCGCGTAGAAGCAGAGGCGCTTGGCCGCGACTCTTCCCAGCGTGGCGAGTTGGCGTACAGACTATAGTCTTAACACAGGGGCAAGCCCGCTTTCTTGGAACGAAAAAGATAATAGGAGTAGTAAATGGCACCAAATGACAGAAAGCTTAGTGCAGATATAGACCTCAAGGGCATTGTGGACTACTGCAGCCAAAGGGACATAGAGATCGTGGATCTGAAGTTCATTGACGTTCCAGGCATCTGGCAGCACATCTCAATACCTATCGAAGAGCTGACGGAAGTTGGCTCCGGATTTGACGGGTCCAGCATCAGAGGATTCCAGCACATTCATGAAAGCGATATGCTGCTCATTCCGGACCTTTCCACAGCCTTCGTAGACCCAGCTTGTCAGGTCCCTACCCTGAGTGTCATCTGTAATATACAGGACCCGTCGACTAAAACGCCATATAGCCGTGATCCCCGCTACATTGCTCAAAAGGCTGAGGCATACCTGAAAAGCACTGGCCTCGCCGATACAAGCTACTGGGGACCTGAAATAGAGTTCTATATATTCAACGAATTACGTTTCGATCAGACCAGTCATTCCGCTTATTACTTTATAGACTCAGAAGAAGGCATCTGGAACTCCGGCCAGAATGGCGTGGAGCCGCTAAACGGGGGTGACAGACAGCCTAACACGGCCTACCGACCTCGCTACAAGGAAGGCTATTTTCCGGTACCTCCGACCGATAAACTGCAAGACCTAAGGTCGTTAATGATGCTCGGCCTCAGGAGCGTAGGGATTCGTACCGAAGCTCAGCACCATGAGGTGGCGACCGCCGGACAGGCCGAGATCGATATGCGCTTCACCACTCTGACCAAGATGGCCGATCAAGTTATGCTCTTTAAGTACGTTATCAGAAATATTGCGAATGAGCACGGCTACGTGGCGAACTTCATGCCCAAGCCTCTCTTCCAGGATAACGGCACCGGCATGCACACCCATCAGAGTTTGTGGAAAGATGGGAAGGCGCTGTTCTTCGATGAAAACGATAGCTACGCAAACATAAGCGATATGTGCCGCTGGTATATAGGCGGACTGTTGAAGCACGCCGCTTCTATCCTGGCCTTCGCGGCTCCTACAACCAACTCCTATCGCCGGCTGGTCCCAGGATATGAGGCCCCAGTCAACCTGATGTACTCCGCCCGAAACCGCAGCGCCTGCGCGCGCATTCCTATGTACTTTAACAACCCCGAGGCCAAGCGGATCGAGTTCCGCTGCCCAGACCCGTCCTGCAACCCCTATCTCGCCTTCTCAGCGATGTTGATGGCAGGGCTCGACGGAGTTCAGAACAAAATTGAGCCTCCGGCGCCAATAGACAAAGATCTCTATGAGCTGGAGCCTGAAGAGGCCGCGAAGATACAGTCTGTCCCCGGCAGTCTAGGCGAAGCACTGGATGCCCTGGAGAGAGATCACGATTATCTGCTCAAGGGCGACGTCTTTACTCCGGACTTGATAGATGTCTGGCTCAGTTACAAGCGAGAGAGGGAGTTGCTGCAGGTGAACCTGCGTCCGCACCCTTACGAGTTCTATCTCTACTCTGATGTCTAAGCCTCGGTTAGACTAACGATAGAAAGCGCGCAGCCCATAGGCTGCGCGCTTTCTATTTGCATGGTGCAGTATCGCCGGTAACACACATATCTTTGTCTCGGACCCCTAAACGTTTGACCTTGACGTAAAGGGAAGGTTCCAGTATCCTTACACCTAATCCAACATTTAATCCATAGGAGATCTTGGTGGAACAGAGATACATGCAAATAGGTCAGGCGGCTGAGCGCACGGGGCTAACCCAGCGTACGCTGCGCTTCTACGAGGAAAAGAGGCTTCTTAATCCACCTACCAGAATGGAAGGTGGATTCCGCCTCTATTCCGAGGAAGATATCCAAAGAATAGAGCATATACTACAGCTGAAACAGAACCTTGGCTTCTCCCTTGCCGATATACGGGAGATGCTGGAGGCGGAGGAGGCTATATCAGCCTTGAAGGCCCAATTTAGAGAATTTAGCACGGAGCAGAAAATAGAGTCTCTGGAGAACGCCACCAGAGTAATCGAAGGTCAGATGGGCCTCATCGAGCGAAAAATAGATCAACTTAGCAGTATGCGCGACTTCTGGCAGCAGAAGCGGGCCAAGTACAACCAGCGGGTCAAGGAGATCCAGGACGAGCAAACCTCCATCAATGTAACGTCTTAAGCTGTGACTTGTTAATTTTTTATGACTCAAACATACCGCTCGCCTGCCGGCCAACCGGGTCTTTGTTGCAGGCATGAAAGGAAGTGAAAGTGAAGAGAGATTCTTTCGATCTGGATAGGCCTTTTTCGAGTACTGCAACTGAACCATCGGTAAATCAGCAGACGATCGATGCAGCCCATACGGTAATTACGGAAAAGCCGGCCAGGAAATTTTCCTTTCGGACATTCAACTCGCTGCGCTACAGGGACTACAGGATCCTCTGGATCAGCATACTGTTTATGAGCGCGGGCCAGTGGATGGAGCAGATAGCTCTGAGCTGGCTGGTCTATCAGATGACCGATTCCGCTCTGATGTTGGGGGCCATCAACGGAGCCAGGGCCTTACCGTTCCTGATTATAGGGCCTTGGGCTGGAGTTGCTGCAGACCGCATTGACAGAAAGAAGCTCATGTGGGGCAGTCAAGCGTACGTAATGGTGCTGACCTCCGTGATAGCAGGGCTAATAATAAGCGGCCGCGTGGAAGTATGGCACCTGTTCGCGTTTACTTTGATGAACGCGATGGGATGGTCAGTCACTCAGCCTGTGCGACAGACCCTCGTGCCGAACATGGTGCCCAGAGAGGAGCTGGTTAACGCCGTTGCTCTTCAGTCAGCCGGGTTCAACTCAACCCGTGTGCTGGGCCCCGCAGCTGCCGGCCTGATTATAGGATTCGCAGGTCCCGGCTGGGCGTTTGCTGCTAAGGCGATCATGTACCTGGCAATTTTGGTCCTGATCTTTTTCCTTAGAGTCCCTCCAGTTCCCGCTACAGCAAAGCGGAACAGTGCAACAAGTGACCTTAAAGATGGGTTCAAATACATCTGGGGCAACCAAGAGGTCTTTTCTCTCATAATATTAGCCCTCGTGCCGATACTGATCGCGTTTCCTGCCCAGGGCCTTATGCCTATCTTCGCCAGAGATATTCTGGGTTTGGGGCCAAAGGGATATGGAGTCTTGGTGTCGGTCGCCGGCATAGGAGCTCTCATCGGGACCCTGGGCGTTGCCTCGTTGGGCGGGTACCAAGGCAAAGGGAAGCTCTTGATAGTCGCTGCCATCGCTTTGGGCGTATCCCTTGTTTTGTTCTCCCGGTCGACATTACTGCCTCTGTCCCTGTTCCTAATGGTATTCGTCGGCGGGTTCCAAATGATCTACATGTCATTGAACAACACGCTGCTGCATCTAAATATTACTGACGATATGCGCGGGCGCGTGATGAGTATTTACATGCTTGACCAGGGCATAGCCCCTCTCGGCAGTCTAATTGCCGGACTCATGGCAGATAGGATCGGGGCGCCCGTCACGGTAACAATCGCAGGGGTTGGCTGTATAATCCTTGCTACTATAGCTTTGTTCCGTATGCCTATTGTGCGGCGCCTATCATAGCAGCATGTTAATCCAAAATAGTGAGATAAACTTTCTATGAAAATAACACTTGACAAGAGCGAAGGTGAGGCCGGTAACGCAGCAGCCGCAAAAACAGATTTCTCTGCGGCGGTAAGACTGCGCACCTTCAGTTCCCTACGATATAGAGACTACCGCTTCCTATGGATAAGCATCCTGTTCATGAGCGGCGGCCAGTGGATGCAGCAGGTCGCGCTTAGCTGGTTGATCTACCAGATGACGGACTCGGCCTTCATGTTAGGCGCAATCAACGGTGTGGGTGCGATTCCGTTCCTTATCTTTGGACCATGGGGCGGCGTGGCGGCGGACCGGCTTGACCGCAAGAAGCTTATGCTCATCACTCAGGCATACCTACTTGTGTTTACCCTGGCCCTGGGTCTCCTTATCGTGACTGAGATGCTTCAGGTGTGGCACCTCTTTGCCTTCACCTTTTTCACTGGGGTGGGATGGTCATTCACCATGCCCGTGCGTCAGGCCTTGATACCGTCCCTGGTTCCGCGGGAAGATCTGGTGAACGCAGTGGGACTCCAATCCACGGCGTTCACCTCCACCAGGATATTGGGGCCAACCGCGGCGGGGATCCTGATAGCCAGCGTTGGCCCGGGGCTTACGTTCCTGCTTACGTCTCTAGCCTATCTGGCAATCCTTGCTCTCGTGGCCCAGATCCGCGTCCCGGCCGCTGCCAGGGACAGCACCCTAACAAGCCCAATCCAAGACCTTACGGAGGGATTCCGCTACATCGGTCGGAACCGCCTGATCCTGCATCTGATACTCTTAGCCCTCATACCGATGACCTTTGCGATGCCGATACAAACGCTGCTGCCGGTGTTTGCGAGAGACATCCTGGAGATGGGTCCCAAGGGGTATGGGCTGCTGGTATCCTTCGCCGGCGCAGGGGCGCTTATCGGAACTTTGGCGGTGGCTTCCCTAGGCGGGTACCAACGCAAAGGGCTGCTGCTAATGTCGAGCGCGTTGGCAATGGGCGTCGCTCTGGTCCTTTTCTCTCGCTCAGACTGGTTGCCCACCTCCCTATTGTTCATAACGTTCGTGGGTGGCTTCCAAATGCTTTACATGTCTTTGAACAATACCCTATTGCACGCCAATATAACAGACGATGTCCGCGGGCGTGTGATGAGCATTTACATGCTGGACTTCGGACTGAGTCCGATAGGCAGTCTCTTTGCCGGCACAATCGCCAACTTTTATGGTGCGCCGCTTGCCGTCACGATCCTGGGGTCCTTTTGCGTGCTGTTCGGACTGATCGCTATCTTGCGGGTGCCTGGCGTACGTCGCCTGCCGTGATGGCTCACGTCAAATATAAACTTGCGCCTACTCAGGTTGGGCGTACTTATCCATTAGTGAAGACCTAAAAAGAAGGAGAATAGGGTTGCACAGAACATCGTTAAGAGAAACAGCCAGAATATCAGGGCTCCCGCCGGATGCAATATCGTCGGAGGCAGTATGGAAGTCGCCGCCCGGCTGGCTGCCGCCCACATTCCACGCCCTGGCATATCGAGACTTCACCCTCCTGTGGCTGGCGCAGATCACTAACTCCCTCTCCCTATGGATGGAACAAGTTGCGAGACCCGTCCTCGTCCTGCTGCTAACAGGCTCCGAGGTCCACCTGGGGCTGGTGGTCGCAGCCCGAGGCTTGCCGCAGCTACTGTTGGGGCCGGTAGCCGGGGTCGTGGCGGACCGGTTCGACCGTAGAGTTGTGATCATGAGTTCAAAGGCCGGCGGCATGGCAGTCAACATAGTGTTTGCAGTCCTCATAGTTACTGGCCGGTTGGAATTGTGGCACATATACGTTACCGGGATCTTCAGAAGCATGACCAATGCCTTTGACAACCCTGCGAGACAGGCCCTCATCCCAAGCCTGGTGCCACCTAAGCTCATCATGAACGCCTTTGCCATAAACTCAGGCAGCATGCAGCTAGTGAGGATACTCGCGGCCTCCATCGCAGGCTTCACCCTGGCGTTGTGGGGAAAGGAAGGCACCTTTACCATCATCGCAGCGGTATCAATAGTCCCCGTCATAATCACATACTTTATGAAAGTACCGGCCTGGGCCCGCATAGAGGTCACGAAGGAGTCGTCGTGGCTGCATAGCATGGCAGAAGGCTTCCGCTTCGCCTGGAAAGAGAAGGTCATCTTCGCGATTCTGGTCCTCCTTGCGATCCAGAGTATTTTCGGCAACCCGTATATACAGGTGTTTGTGCCGGTGCTCGCGATCAAGTTCCTGGACTTCGGCTTCATGACCGCTCTGGGGATTCCCGATGAACGAACAAGAGAAGTTGGGTTGGGGCTGCTTCTTGGAGCCTCCGGCTTCGGAGCGCTGCTTGGGACAGTCCTCATAGCTACCATAGGTGAGCGGTTGACCCATCGTGGCATCATCGTGATCTCGGGGCTTGGAATATACGGCTTGGCCATCGCTGCCATGGGCGTCTCCTCGCTCTTTAGCACTGCCTTGCTGCCGTTTTTCTTCGTGACACTGGTGGGAGTGGGGCAGTCCATGCTGATGCCGGTGAAAAACGTTATCTTGATGGAATACACCCCTAATGAGATGCGAGGGAGGGTCATGAGCCTTCAAAGCCTGGACCGCGGCCTAAGTACCATCGGGAGCAGCGCCGGTGGATTGCTAGCCGCTCTCATAAGCGCTCCCCTGGCAATGGGAGTATACGGGCTGATCCTCGTCGTCGGGACTGTCGTGACCGCTATCGTTATACCTTCGCTGCGCCGCGTTGACTAGAAAGACAATAAGAGAGAACCATAAGGTCGGGAACAAGTTCCCGCCAAGATAGGAGGCCCACAATAGAAGACTCAAGGAACACAGGCACCGCCACAGCTACGGAGACGCCGATAGACTTGGCGAAACGCAGCAAGGGTCCGCTTTCTGCGATCAGAAGAGTTAGGACTTTCGAGTCCCTCAGATACCGAAATTACCGCTATATGTGGTTCTCGCAGATCTCCAACTCAGCGGCGCTGTGGATGGAGCAGGTGGCCAGGCCGATCCTCGTTATTGACATGGTGGGAGGCGACCCTACGCTGGCCGCCTTGCACGTATCCGGAGTGCTGGCTAGTCGCACTTTGCCACAGTTTGGCTTTGGACTCATCGCCGGAGTGCTGGCCGACTGGTATGACCGCAGGACCCTAATATTGGCATCCAAAGTTATTGGGATGCTGATCAACTTTGCATTCGCCATAGTTCTGCTTACCGGCATGGCAGAGCTCTGGCACGTGTATCTCACCGGTGTACTCAGAGGCATCGCTACCAGTTTCGACAACCCGGCTCGTCAAGCACTAATACCAAGCCTGGTGCCGCCGGAGCACTTATCTAATGCCGTGGCCCTTAACAGCGCCAGCATGCAGACTATGCGTATCGGCGCTGCCTCTATCGCAGGTATATCCCTAGCGTTGATAGGTGTCTCAGGCACTTTCTTAGCCGTCGCCATAATCTCGGTTGGAGCAGTCATCTTTACTTATCTTATGCGTGTTCCGCCAATGCCTCACGTAGAAAATAAGAGCATGAAGGGGGGAGTCGCAAGTTTATGGGAAGGATTGGTCTATTGCTGGCAAACTGAGTCCATCAGAGCAGTGCTGCTGCTTACACTCACGTTCTTCACCTTGGGAATGGCATATCTGCAGGTGTTCGCGCCGTTGTTTGCCAAGGTCGTGCTGAATATTGGAGATGCCGGCTACGGTATGCTTGTGGCTGTAACCGGAGTTGGCTCCCTGGCTGGCTCGCTGACCGTGGCCACGCTCTCACCAAGCAAGCGACGCGGCCCTATGATGGTTGTCTTTACAGGCGTATTGGGGATAGTGCTTATCCTATTTGGTGCCAGCACTTACCTACCGGGTGCCCTTGGCGATCAGTGGATAGCTACCACCTTCATCGTGGTTATATTCCTTGGCGCATTGCAATCATCATATCTTGCGCTTGGAAACACTTTACTCTTGGAGCAAGCGCCTGTCGAAAAAAGAGGGAGGGTTATGGGAGTACTGTCTCAAGACCGCTCGATGATCACTCTCGGAGCTACCCTGGCAGGAATATTGTCGGCTGCTTTTGGTCCACAGATCGCACAAATGCTCTTTGGGGTTGGACTAATCTTGTGCGCGGGGGTTATCGCCAGCTTCTTGCCTATTATCCGTAAGGTCGATTAGCTTTGTAGTAACATATAAGACGTTCTTGGTTAAAACCATTGCGGTTGTAGGGACGAGGTCATCTCGTTCCCACCCTGCTAGCCCTACATGGATTCAACCAGCGTATCAACCGCCGGACCATGGGGATACCACCCAAGGCCGGCGGTTTTTCCTTTTGGACCAATTACTTCTGTAAATCATCCTTGCCAAAATCGGCGGGCAGTATAAGAGAAGTTTGGCAGCATCGCTGTGGCATGGTAATCATTGAGTCCTGACGCTCCGGGTGGCAGACCATGGCAGCAGCAACAAAAGGTTGTAAGCATATTGTTAAACTGTTAGAATTACAAAGACGCTAAAGGCCTTGGTGAAAGGAGTACTTAATAGCTTTGGGCAAGATCAATGTTGCCATTATCGGTGTGGGCAACTGCGCATCATCTCTAGTGCAAGGAGTCCACTTTTACAAAGATGCAAACGAGCAGGACACTGTGCCTGGGCTTATGCATGTGAAAATGGGTGACTATCACGTCAGTGATATTAACTTTGTAGCCGCTATAGATATAGACAAGAACAAGGTAGGTAAAGACCTCTCAGAGGCCATATTTACCGCGCCTAACAACACTATCAAATTCTCCGACGTACCATACATGAATATACCTGTCGAGCGGGGTATGACCCATGACGGCTTGGGCAAATATTTAAAGCAAGTCATAGAAAAAGCGCCGGGATCCACGTCTGACATAGTTAAGATCCTTAAAGATACCGATACCCATGTAGTAATAAGCTACCTGCCTGTAGGCAGCGAAGAGGCAACCAAGTGGTATGTAGAGCAGATACTTTCTGCCGGATGCGCTTTCGTTAACTGTATACCGGTATTTATCGCAAAAGAGAAATACTGGCAGCACCGATTTGAGGAGAAAGGTCTACCCATAATTGGCGACGACATCAAGTCCCAGGTAGGCGCAACCATAACTCATAGGATCCTTACCAAACTCTTTCAAGATAGAGGCGTAAAGCTGGAGCGTACCTACCAGCTCAACTTTGGCGGTAACACCGATTTCATGAATATGCTTGAGAGAGAGCGCCTGGAGTCGAAAAAAATATCTAAGACCTCATCAGTAGCCTCCCAGTTAGACTATGATCTTGGCGAAGAGAACATTCACGTAGGCCCCAGCGATTATGTGCCATTCTTAGGCGACAGGAAGTGGTGCTACATCAGAATGGAGGGGACTACCTTCGGAAACGTTCCTCTAAACCTGGAGCTTAAGCTTGAGGTGTGGGACAGCCCCAACTCTGCCGGAGTTGTTATCGATGCCGTCCGAGCAGCCAAGATCGCCCTGGACAGAGGGATGTCCGGAGCGCTTAAGGCGCCGTCAGCCTATTTCATGAAGTCGCCGCCGGTACAATACTCTGATGAAGAAGCTATGCATATGGTGGAAAGGTTTATCAAGGGGGTAGAGTAACAATGCTCCAGTATTGGGGCATCCGGCTTTGTACCTTCGCCTTGAGGCGAATACCTCTGGGCGCTTCCTACGGCTTCGCCCGCGTCATTGCCGACATAACCTTTCTCTTATGGCGCAGGGGCAGGGCCAATATGCTGGACAATATGTCCCATGTCTTGGGCGCGAACGCGACCCAACGGGAAGTAAGAGAGATGGCGAAGCGTTCGCTGCGCAATTACGCCAAGTGCATGGTGGACTATTTGCGGCTGTCCTTCATGACAGCAGAAGAGCTCGCGGGGCGGATAGAATGCCATTATTGGGACCGGGTTGAGAGTCTCAAAAACGAGGGCAAAGGCGTAGTGCTGGTCGGCATGCACATGGGCAGTTGGGACCTGGGGCCGGCCTTGCTGTCTCAGAGGCATCCTGTAAGCGTGATCGTGGAGAGCTTTCCCTACTCCAGGATGAACGACTTTGTTCAGGGTATCAGGACAAGAGTCGGGATGAATGCAATTCCCATGGAGCGGGCTGCCCGCCGAATCTTGAACGCCCTGAGAAATAATCACTTTCTGGGGATTCTCATTGACAGACCGGTTCAAGAGAATGGTGTACCGGTGAGTTTCTTTAACGCCACTACCTATGTTCCCGCGGGTGCCGCAACCTTATCCCTACGAACAGGCGCTCCGGTAGCTACCTTCGCAATTATTCGGAACAAGGATGACAACTTTTTGACGCTGTTCGACGACGCGATCACCGTGGAGCGCAGCGGTAACTTTGAAAACGATGTTCAGCGCCTGACCCAAACGATAATGGACTCGTTAGAAAATATGATACGCAGCTATCCAGACCAGTGGTACATGTTCCGACCAATGTGGCAGGCCCAGGAACAATACCTAATGGTCGCCGAGAACATAAGCGCGACGTGATTACATTCCTTATCTTCAAATTTGCCGCCATTCTGGTCCCGGCGCTGCCCAGAACAGTTTTATATAAACTCGCGATCTGGATGGGCGACCTCAGTTTTTTCATATCACGTAAGTCGCGCCGAAATCTGATCGGCAACCTGTCCAGAGTCCTGGGTAAGACGGCCTCAACCAGCGAACTAAATGCCATTGCGAGACAGGGCTTCAGGACCCAGGCCCTGAATTATATGGACCTGTTCAGCATTCCCCACCTCCCTCCCAAGTTTTGGACCGAGAAAGTTAAAATCGTTGACAGAGAGTATTTCGACGAGGCGAGAGACGGTGGACGAGGTGTAATTCTCATTTCGGCTCACGTAGGAAACCTCGACATGTTGGTCCAGACAGCAGCTATGATAGGCGTACAGGTATCGGTAATTATTGAGCCATTGCACCCCCCAATACTGTTGGACCTTGTAACCGGCTTACGAGCCAGCAGAGGAGTGACCTTTATGCCGGTAAGCACCAGGGCCATCATGACGGTGGCAAAAACTCTAAGACGCGGCGGCGTACTGGCTATGGCATGCGATAAGAATATTCAAGACAGAGGTATATCGGTGCCTTTCTTTGGAGAGAATGCCAGACTACCCACCGGAGCGGTAGAGCTAGCTATGATGACAGGGTCTGCTGTTATGCCCGTGTCCGGTACTAGACTCAAGAATGACTGCTACACAATTACCCTGGGGCCAGTGATAGAGCTGATCGAAAATGGAGAAAATGTAGTAGAAAGGAACATGGAGCGACTTGTAAGCGTAATGGAAGCTCAGATCAGTCTTCATCCGGAGCAGTGGGTGGTGTTTGAGCCGGTGTGGGAAGACGCGCGAGCGCCCAGGACCTCGCCAAAGTCCAAACCGGTTGCCTCGAACAGACTGGAAGCGAGACAACGGTAAAAGATATGGGCAAAGCAGACCTTCACATCCATACCGCCGTTAGCGATGGAATGGGCAGCGTGGCCCAGGTCTTGGAGTATCTATCGGCCAACCCCGCGCTGGATGTCGTTGCCATTACAGACCACGACGACATAACCGGCGGAATTACGGCAAGAGATATGGCCCGGAAAATGGGTTGCCCGTTTGAGGTCATAGTCGGAGCAGAGATTACCACCCTGGAGGGCCATATGGTAGCGCTGTTTCTTACCGACCCCGTTCCCAGCCTCCGCCCTTTGGCACAGACCGTAAAAGCAGTACACGCTCAAAACGGCATCTGTATAGCGCCACACCCGATGAGCTGGTTCACCCACAGCATAGGGCGTAGGTCATTGGAGCGGATCTTCACATGTACAGACCCAAACGTATACT
>SHYC01000046.1 GCA_009693005.1 Dehalococcoidia bacterium
CGATTCTGCCCCTCGGCACCAATATAGGGACATAATCATAAAGGCCAACACCACAATGTATGGTGTTGGCCTTTATGATTACCAAATTGACAGCGATCGCATTTTAACCCCTCAAAATAGCGTTCTTGTTGGCGTTCGCGCTCGCGACTCTTCAGGTTGCCATGCCGCTAATTTAGGCAGCCGCTGGTAAGCCTGCACACGCCTTCGAACCACTACGCCTGGCGTCGGCGCTGAAACCAAACGTCGAGGTTGAACGGCTAAGCTTCTATAGAGACAGCAGGGGTTAAGCCGAGTCGACCGGAGCGGAAGTCGTCGACAGCCTGCTGAATTTCGTCCTTGGTGTTCATTACGAAGGGCCCGTAAAATACCACGGGCTCGCGGATTGGACTGCCGCCAAGCAACAGCACCTCCAGGGATGGAGACCGACTCTCTTGCCGCATGTCGGCTTCAACCCACACCGCGTCTCCGGCGCCGAAGACTGCAAGCTGTCCTTCCCTGACCGGCCTGCGCTCCGGCCCGACGGCGCCGTGGCCGGCCAGGACATACACCATCGAGTTGAAATCCTTCGGCCAGGGAGTCTCAAGCCGGGCTCTGGGACTAATCGAGGCATGGGCGTAGCTAATCGGGGTCCAGGTGACCCCTGGCCCTTTATGACCCGCGAGGTCACCTGCGATGAGACGCACTACGGCACCGGCGTCGTGAGAGGCGAGGAGAAGCACCCTGGCGCTTGCGATATCCTGATACCGTGGCTGCGTCCACTTTAGCTTTTTCGGGAGATTTACCCACAGCTGGACTCCGTGGAACAACCCGCCCTGCATGATGAGCTGCTCCGTTGGCATCTCTTCGTGCAGGATCCCTGCCCCGGCGGTCATCCACTGGGTAGCTCCATCGGCTATCAAGCCTTTGCCGCCCGTAGAGTCATGGTGCTGAAAGGCGCCGTCCATTATGTAAGTCACCGTCTCGAAGCCTCGGTGGGGATGCCACGGAGCGCCCTTCGCCTCGCCGGGAGAGTACTCTACCGCGCCGAGATGGTCCAAAAGCAAAAAGGGGTCTGCGGTTTGCATATCCGCACTGGGAAAGGGGCGTCGAACCTTAAATCCCTCGCCCTCCAACTTCGTTGGGGCATCGATCACTTCCATTACCGAACGATAACGGGTTGTGACGGAGTCAGGTCTCGGGATTCGCGGTAAGCTGAAGATATTGTCGGTATTTGCTGCTGGCATAATGTTTCCTTCAATCACGTTACCAGGATCAGGCTATCAAATAGAAAAATGGTTGTCAAACGACTGTTGTGGGGGGACCAAGCCAAGTTTCTATGGAATGTGCTTAGAAGTATTGAAAAGACAAAGAGGCCTGAACGGGTCGAGGACAATGCGGAAGGCCTAAACGAAAATTCCTTGTTGCCCTTGACTCACTAGGCGCGACCCTCTAATCTAAATGCGAACAATGAGAATCGTAACGGAGGTGGCAAGCCATGGCTTGGTCAAAAATAGAGACCGCCAGTATTCCCGGAGCTGACGGCGGTCAAGTGGAGGTTGAGATGCTGGAGAACCAGAGAATCGCTGCGGGAGCCGGTGCATTGAAGCTTGTCGAGCAGGGGATAATGGCTTCTGTGTCCAGGGAGTCCGGGCAGTTGTTCGAGGTCGTGGCGTGGGTTCCCATAGGACGGCGGTATGATGCCCGCAAGCTGGTGAAGGACCATGTGGCCCAGCTGGTGCAGGAAGGAAAATGGGAAAGCGGTAAATCATACAGTCTGGAAATCAAGTGAGTCGAAAATGCTATTAAGATATTCTGTGAACAAATGATTTCTGGTGGTATACTTCACCACAGATTTCGTGATAGGAGGAGCCATGGCATTTCAACCGTCTAACGATACCGTTAAGTACGAGGTTAAGGACCGTGTCGCCTAGATAGGGCTGAACCGGCCTCAAAATATGAACGCCCTGAACTATCACATCAGGCAAGCTATCGGCGAGTCTATAATAGAGGCTGCCAGGGACGACGATGTCCTGGTGGCCATATTGTACGGCGAGGGTGGCAGGGCCTTCTGCGCCGGCAACGACCTGAAGGAGATGGCCGAGGCGGACGCCCGCGGAGAGGAAGCCCGCCGCGGCTATACCGGAGGTCTCACTCTGCCCCAAGCCCGTGATCGCCGCAATTGATGGCTGGTGCCTTGCCGGAGGGATGCAGCTATCGGCTCGCTGCGATATTCGTGTGGCTACCGAGCAGTCCCACTTCGGTATGCCCGAGGCCAGGCGGAGCCTCACCCCCGTCGGCACCATAGATACACCGGAGAGTTTTTCCCTGAAGGAGAGGCGCTGTACATATTGCTCACGGGCACCAATCAGATAACGGCGCAGCGCGCTTACCAGCTTGGGCTCATTCAGTCCATAGTGCCCGATCGGGACGCCCTGTTTGTCGAAGCCCAGCGCATCGCGGACGAGATTAAGATGTGTGCACCTCTGGCGGTGCAGGCGCTGAAGTACGTAGCTAAACACGGAAGGTATTATCCTGCCGAGGTCTCCCTCAGATTAGGAGCCGACCTAAAACATAAGGCTGCCACCTCCGAGGACCGGCTGGAAGGGCCGCTAACGAGATAAGTAAACGCTGGCCAGAGCCCATGGGAGAACTCGGAACACTTCAGGCGCCGGCTTTTAATTCAGAAATAGCTAAGGGGCTGCTATTGCCGGGCCGGAGGCCGGAGGCCGAAGCATTGCCCGTTTGTCCATGATATGGGGGAAGCCAGAGATTGCTTCGCTCCCTAGCAATGTCAAATAGAGCTTACTTTCACCACTTCGCGGGTGACGGCTGGAGCCTTCATGGTTGCTTGCCGATCATATCTACATGAGTCCGCACACTCTATTAGCGGAGGGTACGCAACTCTAAGTTCTTGAACCTTGGGGCCATCTCCGTTACAATTAATATGCTGGCGCTGGCCAGACGGTGAAAAGTTTCGCATTCGCTTGGCTAAAAAGGGCACAGCGAAAGACGCCTGGATATAGCTTACGAGCGGGAGTAACTCAGTGGTAGAGTACCTGCCTTCCAAGCAGGCTGTCGCGGGTTCGAATCCCGTCTCCCGCTCCACAAACTGCCCCGGCTGGGCATACGATAACCTGGTGCGCCCCGGGGACGGTACTTACACGTAGAAGGGAGGCCAACGGTCGCACGGGCACCCCCTGGTGCGGCCGGGACGACTACGCCATGGCTATGGACCCACTGGACTCGATAGGACCACTAGATCCAACTCAACTTGACGACTGGCTCCGTAGGATAATTCACACAACGAGCCGTTTGCTGCTGGCCCAGTGGGAGCCTGGCACTCCCCAGGCCGAAAAATTCAATAAGTACCTTGCCATTGCAGCACATGATACTGGTGCTGCCGACGCGCACGTGCAAAACAAGTCGTATGATGAGGCCGAACTAACAACCGAATTTTACCGGCTAGCGTTCCAGGACCCGGAGTTCATGGCGATGTTCAGGAGATGCGCGGCCGCCGCGGTGTATCTTGAAACCGGCATCCCACCCAGGCGGGACCTCGGGTGATCTGAGCGGTCGGAGTCGTACTCTTCGAAATTGTAGCTGTAGTTGACCCATCTGCCGACCTGTAGGGCGGGGGTTTACACGCTCCGGATATTCCGCGGACCATTACATTACCGGCGTGCCGCAATTCTGTGCCGAAAACCACTTGTTCAGCCGGGCTCATTCTGACAGCGGCTTATTCTTAGTCTTCGTGAGATCCGTTATGACAAAGTCCTGGCGCTCCAGATTCGCCTTGCGTTTCGTGCTGGACGACGGTTAATCCTCCTCAAGAAAAAGGGACTCCTCTGTTCCTCCCCCTCGCTGCCTCCAGCAGTAGCGCCTCCAAATGGCAGCGCGCGATCTTCGGGCAGAAGCGCACCAAAGAGCACACCTTCGGCACTTGGTGAACGTAGGCCATGTTCTTCTCCCGCTCTCCCAGCAGAGCCCAAGTTGGCCTCAAGGTGACCGGAGTGCCTGGATACACGGCAAAAGCCGGCAGCAATCTACCTACAAGAACTTTCTCTTGACAAGTGACTACTTAGTCACGTATAATCGGGCATAATATATGGATGATGAGCGAGTCTTTCGCGCCCTTGCTGACCCGACCCGCCGGCTCCTGCTCGACCGCCTCTTTGAACGTGACGGCCGCACGCTCCTGGAGCTTCAGTCTCAGCTCGAGATGACACGGTTTGGTGTCATGAAGCACCTTCGCGTCTTGGTGGCCGCTGGCCTCATTACCACGAGGAAGGCGGGCCGGGAGAAGCTTCACTTTCTAAATCCACTGCCGATTCAGGGGATTTACGACCGCTGGATAGGCAAATATACGGCGGCACGGGCAAGCGCGCTCGCCGACCTCAAAGTAATTCTTGAAGGAGCAGGTCCAATGACAGGAGAAGCATCCGCACGACCCAAACAGGTATATCAGGTGTTCATCAATGCGCCTCAGCAGCGCGTTTGGGAGGCGATCACCAGACCGGAATTTACCGCACGCTACTACTACGGCAGCGTCCTCAAGACTGATCTAACGGTGGGTTCATCTTTTACTTACTATATGTCTGACGGCAGCACTCCGATAGTTGAGGGTCAGGTGCTCGCGTGCGAACCGCTGCGACGGCTTGTTCATACTTACCGTTCGCTTTGGGGTCCCCTCGCCAGCGATGCGCCCACCAGAGTAACCTGGGAGTTGGAGGCCGCACAGGGCGGCGTCACCAGGTTAACGGTTACCCACGAGGACTTCGATGGCGAGACGGCTACATTCAAGGGGCTTGCCACCGGCGGCTGGAACTGGATACTGAGCAATCTCAAGACGTTGCTGGAGACCGGAGAACCCATGCCGGCTGAGGGGATGATTCTCTTGTAAGGCATTTGTCAGGCTCAGTGTTTATCCTGAAGCTTAGAACGCCTTAAATGGCCGCGTACTACGCCGGGAGGATACTTATGGAGCTTGATGACCTTGAGCCAGCCATGATTAGAACTGTGTGCCAGGACTTCGGGCGAAAATGTCTGCTTGAGGGAGATATGGTCTTGTACTCCCTTTCCCAGGTAGTATTCGAACATCCGGAGCGGCTCAAAGAACTCGCGGACAGGAGTCCGCGATTTATGGCAGAACTCACGGCGCAGAAAAAACGGATGGACGAGACTCGTGAGCAAATCAGAAAGCGGTTCGAGTTCCCTAAGCGGGATTGAGATTATGGGATGACCTTACTTCTTCTACACCAGCCCTCCGATCGTCCGTTTGCCGTGGCGCCGAGGTTATGTTACCATCGCGTTCGAATCAAGGTAGCATTCTAGGTTTAGGAACGGTGGGAATGAGACTGGATAAGACACAGGCTAGGTAGCATGCAGAAGTTGGCTAAGCTGGCGATTGCGTTGGCGCTAACGCTGAACAGCTTTGCCTTCGCCGCCCCTGCCGGGTCGGCTCCCAACCCTCCGGCCCTTTTTTCCCCGCCAGACGGGTCTACCCTGGCTTCATTCGGGACCAACCTGACCTGGAGCAATCAGCCGGGGACCACTCAACTGCACATCCAAATCATCCCGACGAACAACGACGGCCCTGGAGTTAACCTGCTCCTGAACCCAGTATCAAACTTCGCTGTGCCGGAGCCGCCGATCTGGTACGGCCTGCTACCCGACATGACCTATACCTGGCGGGTTCGTACCGCTACAGCGCCCGGCGCTGCGTCGGAGTCCGACTATACAGCCTGGGCCAGCCGAACCTTTCGCACTCCAAAGGTGAGCAGCGGTTCAATCTCAGCGCTGAGCCCCGGTATCGGGGCGATAGTCAGTACGCTGACGCCAACTCTGCAATGGAGCAACAGCCGAAGCGACGTGTTCTACTACGAGTTGCAACTGACCAAAGACGGTACCTTCGACACTGACCCGGCTACTGCCACGGCCATGGTGTACGGCGCGTTGATTCACGGCGGAGCTTCCACACCGCCCAACTCCTACACCGTGCCCTCCGACTTCCCACTCGAGTCCGGCGTCAAATACTACTGGCGGGTTCGGCCTCGCGTCCAGGGTGACGGCGCTCAAGTAGACTGGCCCCAGCCCTCCAGCTTCCAAATACTCGCCACGTCAGCGGCGACTCCCACACCTATTCCAGTGCCTGCACCCAGTCCGACACCTACCCCAGCGCCGTCAGGAGGCGAAGTAGATGGTGGCTCCACTGGCTACCGTATAGCTTTTGCTTCGAACAAAGATTCTGGCAAGGAGGACAACTGGGAGGTCTACGTGATGAATGCTGACGGCACCAACGAAACCCGGGTGACTAACAACGTCGCCCAGGATCGATGGCCTACGTGGTCACCGGACGGTCGGAGGATAGCGTTTGAATCCAATCGGGACGGCAATGATGAAATCTATGTCTCAAATATCAACGGCAGACTCGTCTGACTAACAAGTCTGCCGTTGATCAAGGCATTGTGTGGTCGCCCGATGGTCTGATAGCAGCCTTTATCTCAACCCGGGACGGCCGTGCCGGACTTTACGTCATGAATGCTGATGGCAGCGGCCAGAAGCGCCTGACGCCTAACACCTGGCTGGATGACGCCCCTTCTTGGTCGCCTGATGGTAGGAGGCTCGTATTTTCCACCTTGCGAGATAGGCTTAACAACATATATGTAACAAATTCCGATGGGTCAGACTTGACTCGCTTGACGGACAATCAGGCATCGACCAAAGATTATTTGACGTCCGGGGCTTGGTCCCCTGATGGGAAGAAGATAGTTTTCTCATCAAACAGGGATGTGGGTAACGATATCTACGTTATGGGCACAGACGGCAGTAACAGGGCTCGCTTGACCAACAGGCCGGCCGCAGACACCAGTCCGATCTGGTCCCCAGACGGCCAAAAAATTGCCTTTATCTCGGAACGCGATGGTGGGGCGAAGATCTATGTTATGAACCCCGACGGAAGTGACCAGATCCGTGTAACCGACGACGTTATTACCAGCGCCGACAGGATAAACTTCTCGTGGTCGCTCGATAGCAAGAGAATTGCCTTCGTTTCGGATTTCGATCGTCATCGCGAGATTTACCTTGTAAATTCCGACGGTAGCGGCTTAACCAGACTCACCAATAACAACAGCGAGGAGAGCAGCCCCACTTGGTCCCCTCGTGCCCAAATCCCAGCACCTACGTCCGTCGTTAGTGGTTATTACATTGCTTTTGTATCCGAACGGACTAATAAGAGCCAAACTTACATTACAAACTTAGATGGAAGCGTACAACTGCAGTTGACTGACGAATCCGTCTTTGCCCGAGGCCCCAGTTGGTCCCCTGATGGTACCAAGATAGCGTTCGAGTCCTTTAGGGACGGCGACTATGAGATCAATTCGATGAACTCGGACGGGACTAACCAAACTCGGCTTTCTAACAACACCGCCAGCGACCACGCTCCCGCGTGGTCTCCAGACGGCAAAAAAATCGCGTTCCTCTCTGACAGGGGCGGCAGCAATGGACTCTATGTGATGAGCGTTAGCGGGGCCGACCAAACTCTCCTTACCAGAAGAAATCTATGGGATTTTGTTTGGTCGCCCGATAGCAAGAAGATTGCGTTTGTGTTTGGTCATGGGCTCTGCGTGATTACGGTTGGCGGATCTGACTCAGATTGCGACGGTCCAGTGTTTCCTCGGCGGCCCTTTGGGATGTCCCCAGCCTGGTCGCCAGACAGTGAGAAAATAGCCTTCGTGATAGAAGCCGATGCATCGGACCTATTTTTCAGCCCTGGGATCTATGTAATGGCTTCCGACTTCGGCGAGCCGACGAACATCGCCCCTGGTGACTACAGAAGTCCAACCTGGTCCCCCGACGGCACCAAGATCGCGTACACTGCACAGCAGGATGGCAACTTGGAGATCTTCGTTATGAGTGTAAGTGGTAGAAACCAGGTTAACCTCACCAACAGCCCGAAGAGTGATTCGAGGCCTCTCTGGTCGCCTGATGGAAGCAAGATCGCTTTTGTATCGAGCCGGGACGGTAATGCCGAGATCTATGTTATGAATGCTGATGGCAGCGGCCAAGCGCGCCTAACCAACAACGTAGCTCCCGACGAGTCTCCCGCTTGGTCACCGGTGCCTGTTGCCCCGACTGCCAGCACGCCTGCTCCTTAGGCCGCGTCGAAGACTTCACCTTCATCATGGAAAGAAGAAACGATATCCGCCGCGGGTAGTATTGCCGGCGGCTTAGACTTTATCGGCCAATTATTTGGGCTTCTTACTCTACCTTGCCCGCCTCCTCCTTGACTGTGCGTCCCAGGCCCATCCTGCGGGCGATGATCACGCGATCGATATCATCGGTCCCGCCACCATGCAGGCCCCTTGGCCCCTGGCGCATGTACATCTCCAGCCATCCGTCTGCTGCGGCCCAGGGAGCCTCGTTTATGATCGTCAGGTAGCCCAGCATCTGTTGGATCAAGAACACATTCTTGAGGTCAGACTTTCTGCGCCAGTATATCGACTGCGACCCCTCGTACGTACCGGTCTTCTGGGTGTGACGGATCCAGAAGTTGCGCAGGCCGAAGAGCCGGTGGATATCACCGTTGACGTATACCTCCGCCATGGTATCTCTGATATCCTCGTCTTTGTCGATGACCTGTCCGTTGAAGGCGGTGGCTTTGCAGTATTCATGCAAGCGCTCGAGCTGGCGGTGCCTGCCAACTCTTCCGGTGCCGCCGTGCTCCAGTTCCAGGTGCGTGTTCGCGACCTTCCAGCCGTTGTTCTCGCCACCTATCAGGTTGAAGGCGGGGACACGCGCGTCTTCGAAGAATACGCTGTTCTTGTGCCCCTCCGGTTCGGCGGTGCCTGCCGTCGCCAGATCGAGTTGATGGCGGGTGATCCCAGGCAAGTTCGCCGGGACCATTATCCAGCTCAGGTTCTGATGGCGCGGCCCCTGTGGGTCTGTGAGCACGATGGTCCACAACTGATCGGGGGCATAGTCGTTGCCGACGAAGGTCTTGGTGCCGTTAAGCACATACTCATCGCCGTCGCGGATCGCGGTGGTCTTGGCGCTGGCGAGATCGGAGCCACCATGAGGCTCGGTCAGCAGGTTCCAGGTTACAACCTATCCCTTCAGCATAGGCGGCAGAAAGTGCTGCTTCTGCTCCTCTGTTCCCCATATCAGCACGTCAGCCACTGGGCCCTCACCCACGAGGCTCATCTGAAGGTCATCCATCTCCTCCGCGAGAACTACCACGTGGTCTGCCGAGAGTCCGCCCCCTCCGTACTCCTTCGGAAACATCGGCTCCAGCCAGCCTTTGGCCCCCACTTTGCGAGTCAGTTCGCGCCTGATCTCCATCTGCGCGTCGGAGAGCTCTTGCGGTGAGATAACCATATCCTTTGGGATGATCCCCTGCAGGAAAGCCCTGGCCTCTTTCCTGAACGCTGCCATCTCCGGCGTGTCCTTTAGTTCGAAGTCCATGTTTTCTCCTTTCCACAACCCGTGCTGCTACGCAGCTATACTATCCAATCCGATTACTGTTTATGACAGCCTGTAACAACTGATTATACTATGACCCTCTCCTCAATAAGCTGCCCGATCTCACTGCTGTTCAACCCTAAAAGCTCCCCAAATACGTATTCATTGTACTGTCCTATTAGGGGGGAGCTCTCGTACCTGGGGTTGGGCACGGCGCTAAGCCCGGCGGGCAGGGCCGGCGCCCATCTTGTCCCCATTTCAGGATGTGTTATCTCCACAAACTGCCCTCGAGCCTTGAGGTGTTGGTCCATGACCAGATCGTTCGCGTTGTTGGTGGGGCCAGCGGGTACCCCAACCCCTTGCAGAAGCTCAGCCACCTCCGGAGCGGTGCGCTCTCTCGTCCAGGCGTCGATCAGCTTGTCCAGCTCCTCCAGGTTTCGCTGGCGTCCGTACAGGTCTGCGAAGCGTTCTTCCTCGGCCCATTCATCATTTCCCGTGACCCTGCACAAGGCGTTCCACTGCTCCTCGTTCTCAACGGCGATAGCCACCCACTTATCATCGCCCTGGCATCGATAGATGTTATGGGGGGCCATCCGCGGGTCCCTGTTCCCCTGGGGTACCGCCACCCGGCCGTTCATGGTGTAATCCATCATCGCCTCGGGCATCATCGTCATTACCCCTTCACACATGGAGTAGTCGACAAACATTCCCTTGCCAGTCTTCTTCTTGTGATAAAGGGCCGACAGTATGGTGAATGGGCTGTAGGTACCGATGGTGTAATCAGGCCAGGTGCCTCCCATCATTTGCGGCATCCCATCGTCCTCATATCCGGTGGTGGAAGCCAGGCCGGCATAGGAGATCACCGCGGTGCCCCAGCCGAAGAGGTGCCTCTCCCTTCCGTATGCCCCCATCGCGCTCTTGGAAAACACTATGATGTCAGATTTCAGCTTCTTCAGCTCCTCATACCCAAGGCCATGGCGCTCCATGACGCCGTAAGCGAAGCTGTCGGATACGACGTCGCTGACCTTAATGATCCTCTTCGCTAGCTCCACACCATTCTTAGTCTGAAGGTTGATGGTGCAGCCTCTCTTGCCGTAGTTCAAACAGTTGTACCCCGCGGCCTGGTTCAGTCCGGCCTCGACCCCCGTTTGGACGAAAGCGTTGCTTCTGGTGCTGCTCGGCCGGAGGGTACTTTCAATCAGAATGATCTCGGCCCCCATGACCGACAGCCACTCCATGGAGTATGGCCCCGACAGTCCCCAAGTGAAGTCTGCTACTCTAATTCCTTCCAACGGCAGTTTGCCCATATAAGCCTCCGTTCGTTTCAATCCTCATTCTGTCTTTAGACTTAGTGCAATAATACCCTGTGAGCGTTATTTTGGGTTATTACTGCTCATCCTTTAAGATCCACTCCAGCACAGCGATTTCTTTGTAGAAATACAGCCTATGTTGAGCCTTATCAAGTGTTTTTACGACATCCCTTAGATAATCCAACCTTTGCTCTATTTGCTCTTTCGTTTTCATGCAACTTGCTTATACGCCAACCGCGTACAGCCTATATATTTTGAACAATGAAGAATGCTGATTTGTCACCGTCCCTGCGCTGCTCCGGAGAAATTACACGCGTCAGAAACGCGCAAGGGCCACACAACAGCGCTTTCGCGACTGCTGGTGGCCTTTGTATAAATCTCTTTTACGCACATCCGCCAATCGCCGTCCCCTTGCTCAAGACGAGCCCTGTGCCTACTGCACCCACCAAGTATTAGGCGATTACGCCACTCATTTGTGGATCAACCATGTCTCTATAACTTGTTCATAGTACTTCTATAAGGCGCCTGCTGTCAACGCCGAATTGCCCTGAAAGATTCGCGCCAACTCACCAGGCACAGCCTAGGCCGACCTAAAGCACGCTCATCTCATCACCGTTTCTTCCTGCGACTGGACCTGCTCCAGAGGGACCTCACGTAGACCATCCTTGTACCTTTGGACAAGGGCTATGTAACCGGTGGTCTCGTCAAACCCACCTTCTCGCAGCGGCGGCACATCGCCGACAATGGCGCCGGGAACCCCCATGATCATCTTCCGGGGCGGGACTATCGCCCGTGGCGCTACGACGGCGCCGGCGGCTATGGTGCACCAATCGCCGATGTTCGCCCCATCGAGCACAACAGCGTTTATCGCCACCAGCACGTGCTCTCCCAGAGTAGCGCCGTGGAGAGTTGCCGAATGCCCGATATGTGAGAACGGGCCAAGGGTGGTATTGCCGTGAATGACGACATTGTCCTGGATGTTGGAGCCGTCGGCCACTCGAATCTTATTATTGGAATCGGCTCGGATGGTCGCGTTCGGGCCGATCCAGCACTTCTCTCCGATAATCACGTCACCGATGATCACCGCCGTGGGATGCACGTAAGAGCCTGAGCCAATCTTTGGTATTTTCCCTTCGAACTCGTAGATAGGCATAAGCAGTCCTCCTGTCGATATGTCCCATAGTTTAGCACGTTGGATGTTAATATTACTAAAGTACTATGCACTTCCAGAAAGTCTGACTATGATATTATAGGTCATGGACTACGAGCCGGTACCCAATGTCCAGTTCATCCAGTTCTAGCAAGTAGCCGAACTGCTCCACCCATACCCCGCTTCTCAGATCTTCCGTCAGACATTGCAGTCCCTGTGCCACTGTCTGGTCCGGGAGCAAGCTAAACGGCGATATGCCAGATCGGATGGTCGGGTCAAGGTAGGCTTCGGGCCGGCGCCAGAACGCCCCGGCAAATCCGTCTCGGCAGTCCCAGGGAATGGGAACTGGCGAAATAACAGCGTTCCCCAGAATGGGTACGATCTCGTCGAGGGACAACGCTCGGCTCCGATCGAGTTCGATAAACTTAGGGAAGTACCTGCGCATGAGCCAAAAAGACTCCATTGT
Source organism: Dehalococcoidia bacterium (assembly GCA_009693005.1). Lineage (GTDB taxonomy): Bacteria > Chloroflexota > Dehalococcoidia > SHYD01 > SHYC01 > SHYC01. The sequence continues at coordinate 12,362 of SHYC01000046.1, forward strand.
CCGTTGATCCCAGGTGAGCACCACGATCCTGTCCCGTGCCACGCGAAGAAGCTCGCTGAGTCCCCGTCTGGGGTCCTGCCAATGGTGGACGGACAACACCGCCATCGCAGCGTCGAAGGATCTATCAGGGAACGGCAGCTGCTCCGCGACGGCTTGCACTGCTGCCACTTCAGATGGGCGCTGGGCGATCATCACTC
>SHYC01000047.1 GCA_009693005.1 Dehalococcoidia bacterium
CCCGGCACTTGGGAGCGGCTGCGGCCCTCCTGGGGGAGCGAGCGAAGGCCAAGGCGTACTACCAGCAGGCGCTGGAGGTGTGCGCCAGGGTGCGCTTCCGACCGGAGATCGCGCTTACGCGCTTGCAGCTTGCGGAGCTGCTGCTGGAGGAGGAGGCGGATGTAAGGGCGCAAGGACTTGCGTCCCTACAGGCCGACGAGATCAGGCGAGAGGCCCTGGAACACCTGGACTTCGCCATCGCCGAGTTCCAGGCGATGAAGATGCAGCCTGCGCTAGAGCGGGCGCTGCGGCACAAGGGGATATTGAAGGCTTGAGACTGCTTCAACCACCAACGTAGGGGCTGTGGCTTGTCCCAGCCCGCCGCGGCCGTCCTCTATAATCCAAAAGCTGCTGAAGGCATAGTCCCGCACTTTCATACCGTCATTCTTGAGGTCGCCCGAGGCGACCGAAGAATCCGTTCCGCGGCCGTGCCAGAGCCAGGGTGCGTGAGAAACGGGATTCTTCAGTCGCGTACTCCTTCAGAATGACATTTCGATGGCATACTACTTAAAGGCCATAATGATAAATACAGGCGAGATCCAGCTTACCCCCATAGGCCAGGTAAGAAACAAAGTAAAAAAGCCCCTGTCCCAGGGATGGGGTGGGATACAGTCTGAGATTGTCCTTTACGATGAATTCCTGGAGTGCATCCAAGGGCTGGAGGGCTTCTCACACCTAATCGTGGTTTTCTGGATGCATCTGGTGGACGAAACTGGTCGAACAACCAAGCGTACAAATCTATCCATAAACAAAGGACAGCAGATCGAGCTGGGCGTATTGGCCACCAGGACGCAGGCCAGGCCAAATCCAATAGGCGTAGCCGTAGTGAGGCTGATGGAACAAAAAGGCTCTACGTTAAGCGTAGAGCAGCTGGATGCCATCGACGGCACGCCGGTGCTGGACATCAAGCCCTATCTTCCTCCCTACGACTCCTTTCCAAATGCCTTAATGCCAGGCTGGGCAACGGGCAAGGATTGAAGCAGAGCTTTAGAACTATCGCATGCAAGCGCCATACCCACGGGTCCCCACAACGGATAAGAGATGGACGCGGCCTCGACATTGTCAACTTATGTGAATAATCTCAATGTCACCCCATTGATCGCATAGGTACTCCGCAATAAGGCGCCTATGACAATGTTCAGGCTTGTCTTCACTGCATAATAGGCAGCTATCATTGATTAAGTCTCTTTGGATTGTCTCCTTAATATCTCGCTCTTTCATCAGGTCCAAAAAAGCGCGCTCATACGTGAGCCAATCCCCCTTCCTTTTCTTATAAGCGTCTAACATCTCTTGCGTGGGCGCCAGGGCAGGCAGCTGGACATATTCTACCTCACAAATCTCGCTTAGAAAGTAGCGTAGATCATCGCGTTTAGAGAAGCCTGCCAATTGCGACACGTTATTCAGGCGCACATCAACAACTCTCTTCACTCCTGATTTGCGGATTGCTGAGAAGAAGTCTGCTGCGGATTTCTTGGTAAAGCCTATGGTGTACACTCTCACAGTACCATTTCCTCGGCTTCGTTCCAATCCTCATCTACATAAGCAATACGTTGCTCTTGTCGAGTACAAGCCTCCTGCAAAGCCTCCTCTTCAGTACGAAACATATCCAGTTTCTCCAGGCCAAACATGGCCATTAGCCGGTTCATTGCTTCCTTCTGGGTCTCCAGCCTACCGTCTGGATGAATATGTACGATATTGACACCCTGCGTTTCAAGCTCGCGAGCCACAAGCAGCGTCCGATGACAATTGAGGGGCTCTTTCTCGGCGCAAAGGAGGGCAATCTGATTCGATATCGCTCCTTTTATGATTCGAGCCAATCCATTTTTGAATAGCTCTGTTTCGGCCAACCTGCGGTACTGGACACGGCCGTCTTCATAGCATGAAGGATCCTTAGACCTCGCTCCAAGTTCTAATCCCAAAAACACATAAGCGATTCCTTCAGTTCGAAGCGCGCTCTGTAGAGATTCTTTGTTAAATTCCGGACGAAACCGACTATACGGAGCGGAGCGGAGCGGATATCTGCAACGGCTGTTACTCCAGTCGTCCTAAGCAGCTCGCTAAATTTTGCGAACGAATGATTTGAGTGACCAATTGTCCTGATTGTCATAGAGTTTGACGTCATGAACGCGCTCTCCCAGGTGTAATTATTGCTGCTACATACTTGTAACAATATCCCTCATACGGTTCCCCAAGACTGATTGTCGCGTAGCACTCACCAATCATGAATTCTTCGTTGGAGCCATATAAATACTGTTCCTCTATCAAAGGATCGGTAACCCGGATAGAATAATCTGATCCTCGATAGGTGAATATCCCCTGAACACGAGGCCTTGGGTCTCCAAAGTCTGTCCCTGGAGCAACGATCTCAAGCCTCATATTGTCGATATATAGAAGGTATAGAGAACAATTCACGCCCACCGCGTTGGCTACTGGTAACCGATTATTCAAACCGCTTGCGGAGCGGTAACCATTTTCCCATAACAGAGATGGGTCATCCGTAAGCTCTTGTAACTCGCTCAGGTTGGCGCGTCCAATGCGCTTCCAATACTTAGTTGCGTCTAGCAACCAATTCTCAGGCTGATTCTAACTGGGTTTGCGGTAAAGAGCGTAATATCAATAATATCGAGTAGTTGTGGATCGCTCCCGTCTTCGTACTTTCGTTCGTTTAACGATAACTCCTCAGATGGACGCCGGCTAATGGGGCGAATCCAAGTACTCGCCCTTTCTGAGCTTAGCTCTTTGCCAGCAACACATCTCCCTGACAACTTGCGTGAGTTGGCAAGGCAGACAATCCGTTTCACGTTGTCCTTGCTACCCATCATGCAGCTTCCGGATAGACCTCTCTATTCTATATAGACAGCGCTCCTTGCCCAGTGCCTCCATAGTCTCAAACAGCGGCGGGGCAGCAGTCCTGCCTGTAAAAGCTACCCTGAGAAGGCCAAAGAAGCTGCCGGTTTTCAGCCCAAGCTCCTCTGCCATCCTGCGAGTCATGCCCTCCAAAGCCTCGGTGCTAAAGTCTTCTATATCGGATAGTCTCGCCTGAACCAGCGAAAGGATCCCCTCCGCTCGCTCCCGGTCAAAATCTTTGCCCAAGAGAGTAGGCGTCTCATATTCCAGATCATCCATAAAGAAGAACTCTGTTAGCTCTGGGCCTTCGGACAGCAGCTTGATCCTGTCCTGAAGCAGCGCCATAATGTCCTCAACGTACGCCCCATCGAAAGGTCGTGGAACCTCCGGCGGGAGGCCCTGCTCCAGAAACGGGAGAACTCTACCCATCAGGTCGTGAACGGTTAGCCTCTCACGCATATAAAGTCCGTTCATCCAGAGCAGCTTTTCATGGTTGAAGATCGCGCCGGTCTTTCCTATGCGCTCCAATGCGAAGTGTTCTATGAGTTCATCAACGCTGAATATCTCAGTCTTTTCATCGAATGACCATCCCAGCAGCGCCAGGAAATTGATCATGACCTCCGGAAGAAATCCATTTTCCTTGTATTCAACAAGGGAGGTCGCACCGTGGCGCTTGCTCAGCTTTGCGCGGTCCGGCCCCAGGATAAGGGGAAGATGGACCATCACTGGAGGCTCGAAGCCCAAAGCCCGGTAGAGCAGCATGTGCCTGGGGGTGCTGGCCAGCCACTCATCGGCCCGCATAATATGCGTTATCTCCATCAGATGGTCGTCTATTACGTTGGCGAGATGATAGGTGGGAAAGCCATCGGACTTCAACAGCACAAAATCGTCCAGCGTGGAGTTCGCCACCGTGATCTCACCACGAATCAAATCATAAAAGGAGGTATGTCCCTCCAGGGGCGTCTTGAACCGCACCACAGGGTTCACGCCGTCGCCTACGCCCCGTTTCTTTTCGGCCTCGCTTAAATATCTACACTGTCCGTCATACTTGGGCGGCTCCTTGCGACGCTGCTGCTCCTTCCGCATTTCGTCGAGCCGCTCCGGGGAGCAGTAGCAGCTATAGACGCTGTCCTGAGACAAAAGCCGGTCGGCTATTTCCCGGTAAATGTGGAGCCTTTGGGACTGGAAATAAGGCCCATAAGGACCTCCCACTTCCGGTCCCTCGTCCCAGTCGAGCCCCAGCCATCGCAGGCTTTCCAGGATAGAGTCCAGCGCGCCGGGCACAATCCTGTTCTGGTCGGTGTCCTCGATCCTCAAGATAAACTGCCCTCCGGTATGTCTAGCGTAGAGCCAGTTGAACAGAGCCGTTCTGATGTTGCCCACATGCGGTTCACCGGTAGGACTCGGGGCGTATCTAACTCTAGCTGGTCCAGGCATCTAATTCTCCGCTATGATCTATACTAAGAACGCTCACTGCCAAAATCGCCTTGGGTTGGGGAAACCACAGGCTAAAGCCTGTGGCATATCACTCACGTGCCGCAGGATTGAGCCTCGGATGGCTACAATTCAAATTTACTGCATTTCTATTAGCACCCAGTATCACTAACTGATCGCAGCCGTCAGTCTATCCAGCACGCTCTGCAAGTCGGAAGGCAGCTCTGAATGGAACTCGACGTATTCGCCATCGCTGGGTCTCTTAAGCCCCAGAATATAGGAATGGAGGAACTGCCTCTCGCAGCCAAGATCCGCGCTTCTCTTAGAGTGCTTGCCGTATACGGGGTCTCCAACAATGGGATAACCGATGGCGGACAGATGTACCCGTATCTGATGGGTACGGCCCGTTTCCAACGTCAGCTCAACAAGAGTGTAACTCGCAATATGCTCCAGGACCTTATACCCCGTCCTGGCCTCCCGGCCATTGGATACTACCGCCATCCGCTGCCTGTTACGCGGGTCCCTGGCGATGGGTGCGTCGATAATACCGGTGTCAGGAGCAAGAGCGCCCTCTACCAAGGCCAGGTACTTCTTGACCATTGTGCGTGCTTGTATCTGCTCTGAGAGGTCGGTGAGCGCCCTATCGCTGATGGCTACAACTATGAGGCCGGAGGTGTCCTTGTCTAGCCTATGAACGATGCCCGGCCTCACGTTGCCCTCTTCTCTTCTCAAGTCCGGCCGGAGCGCCAGAATACCGTTGACAAGAGTGCCGTCCGGATGCCCGGGAGCGGGATGAGTAGGTATACCGGCAGGCTTATCTACTACTATGAGGTCACTGTCCTGGTACACCACCTTCAACGACAAGTCCTGTGGCTCCAGATCTATGATGTCCGGAGGACGGGCCACCACCTCTAGCGTGTCGCCAACCTTGAGTTTGTCGCTGGCTTTAACCAGAGAGCCGTTTAGCGTTATTAGACCGTCTTTCAACATCTCCTGCACCTTGTTCCTGGACAGATGAGCACGGGACGCGACAAACACGTCGAGGCGATGGCCTTCGTCTTCCACCGTATATGTGATCTTTTCGGATGGGGTCTTTAGCACAATATCCATCTATGTGAGCGCTGGCTGAACTTTACTCCGGCGGCGAGCCAATTTTAGGCGTGTCAACCGGCGCGCCCTCCCGGTGGATGAAGAACACAAAAAAGGCGAGAACAGCGACGCCGGTAACAATTGCAGAATCCGCCACGTTAAAAACCGGCCATACCCTAAAGTCAAAGAAGTCGGTGACATGTCCCAAACGAATCCGGTCTATCAAATTTCCGATAGCCCCTCCAAACTGTAGGCCGAGGGCTGTCGTCAACAACCAACTGTTTATCGGCGGGAAGAGGTAGTACATCAGAATGGCCGCGACGCCGACGAAGGTTGTAATAAGAATAAAAAGGGACTGCCCCTGAAGGATACCAAAGGCGCCGCCGGTGTTTGTCACATAGGTTATGCGAACCAGAGCATCGGGCGGGATAGACTGTCCGGGATACATGTTGTCACGTACCAACTCCTTGGTGAACTGGTCCAGTGCAATAACAGCCAGTGTTGAAAGGAGAAAGAGCGCGTCTCTCTTTATTCGACTCACAAATTTGCCACAATCGTGTATCTGTCCGATTGCTAGTCTAACATAGTAGAGACACGGAGCGCATCCAATGGAAAGACAATACGGGCGCACGGAGTCGGACTGGGGAGGTCTGCCGGGGTTGGAATACCATCAAAGACCGGTTTAAGTCAACCGTGGCTAACGCAGTCCTCGCCAAAAGTGCGGCCGGTGATTGACTTTTACTTTGAACGAGCCAGGGTAAAGGCAGAGAGGTCAGAGAGGGACGCAAGAGTCCAATACTTGCCCCTCTCCGAAGAATTATGGACAGAGATGCGTCGATAAAGCTCTAAGCTTTGACTGCCAACTCGACGGCATGCCGGTTTACCGCTTCCTCTGTAATCATGGTGAGCACTCTGTGCAGCTCTACCAATTCTTCCTCTGTTAGAATGGACAACAACGGCTCTACCAGCTCATGAGAGGCGCGAGATATCTCTCCGGTAGCCTGTAGTCCCTCTCCCGTCAGCTCCAAGACCACGTGCCGCCGGTCGTCAGGATTGTCACTGCGCCGCAGCAGGCCACGCACCACCAGTTTCTCCACCTGCTGACTAACGGCAGACGGGCTAATGCCCATAGCCTCAGACAGGCTCCGAACACCGGCCCCGGGATTCGCCTTAATTTTGAATATGATACGAAGCTGCGGAAAACTGATCCCCAACTGTTCCCAAGCCTGGAACCGTACCGGATCCAATACGCCGGATGCCCGAGCGAATAGTGTGGCAGTCCTTTGGACCAACGAATCTTGTGTTAGCATCATCTCTCCAAATACTACAACCAAAACATGCGCCAGCTTAACATTATAGCACTGTGCAATAATTTAGCTGTACTTAAGTTAGCGAGCAACTTTCCAGTATTATACCACACTCACGTGGTGGCGCGATCAATATTTTTCGATTTTTGCCACAACTGACTTCGTGAGTGTCTGGTGGATACTATCGCAAGGACGTCCGAGCCAGGCGCTTTCAGATGCGCTGACTGCCACGGCTCCAGGATCCAAACATCGTGCCCGGCTCGCCGGGCAGTTTTTTGAACAGCCCAGACCCTAAGATCGGGCGCCCACTTTACCACCACTGATTTGGCCTGATTCTACAGGCGCGATCAACGTTTTGGCGTCTGCTTTCTACCAAAAACCCGCAAAAGGGTTCTCCGGCCTCTTTTACTAAACATTCTCTAAAGTATTATTGACATTTGTATTTAACTATGATATTTTCCCTGCAATCACTTTTGCCCGTCCTTGAATATCATGGTACACTGTGAGTGGTGGGCCGCTAGCTCAATTGGCAGAGCAACTGACTCTTAATCAGTTGGTTACAGGTTCGAGTCCTGTGCGGCTCACCATTATATTACCTAAAACATGATGTTAACTGGGGGGAAGTGTCGGAATTGGCAGACGAGCATGACTTAGGATCATGTGCCGAAAGGCGTGGGGGTTCGAGTCCCCCCTTCCCCAGTGTTAAAGACTCGCGGAGGATTCAGCTGGGTGAAGGTGCGGGGTGGAAGAAAAGAGGATAAGAGGGTCAGGAGGGTCGTCCAAATGTAGCTTGAATCTCGTTGGGAGAAATGTTAGGGTTCGTCTATAGTTAGTAAAGCATAATAACTTTGGAAGTTAGACATTAGGGAGGCGAAAGTTATATGGGGGTGCTGCTCCAAGTTAAAGATCTGGCGACTCAATTCTTTACCCAAGAGGGGGTCGTAAAGGCAGTAGACGGAATCACTTATGACGTAGAAGAGGGTGAGACCCTCGGACTGGTGGGCGAAAGTGGCTGTGGTAAAAGCGTAAGCGCGATGTCTTTGTTGAGGCTCATACCAAATCCTCCTGGTAGAATTGTGCGGGGAGAGGTTTTGTTTGACGGGGAAGACCTGGTAAAGGTCGACGAAGCCAGGCTGAGGGAGATCAGAGGCAACAAAATCGGCATGATCTTTCAGGAGCCGATGACATCTCTAAATCCGGTTCTTACAATAGGAAGGCAATTGACGGAGGCGTTGGAGCTTCATTTAGGCATGGACCGCAACGCCGCGAACAAGAGAGCTGCAGAGTTGCTGCACATGGTAGGTATCCCGGAAGCTGAGACCAGACTGAGCGATTACCCCCACCAATTCAGTGGTGGAATGAGACAGAGGGTAATGATAGCCATAGGATTGAGCTGTAATCCCAGGCTGCTACTGGCAGACGAGCCTACAACAGCCCTGGACGTGACTATTCAGGCCCAGATCCTAGAGCTTATAAAGAGGCTCAGTAGAGAGCTGGGGACTTCAGTGATCCTGATTACTCATAACCTGGGGGTAGTAGCAAGGTATGCAGACCGCGTCAACGTGATGTATGCGGGAAGAATAATTGAAACTGGCACGGCTCGGGATATCTACGGGCTCCCAAGGCATCCATACACGCTAGGACTGCTCAAGTCAGTCCCCCGTCTGGACCAGGCCATGAAGGAAAAGCTAGATCCGATTGAAGGCCTGCCACCTGATCTTATAGATCTGCCACCCGGCTGTCCTTTTAGACCACGATGTAAGTTCACTATAGACAAGTGCGCTGTCGAGTATCCGCCTCTTATCACAGTAGGAGAAAATCATAGAGCTGCGTGCTGGGTGGACGTGACCACCGGGCAGGCGAGGTAAGTGAGATGACGATAACCGGTAGCAATATTACCACTACGAATGCGAACGACGACATCCTTCTGGATGTCAGAGACCTCACGATGTTCTTTCCTGTTACCAGAGGGATCATCTTCGAGCGAAAAGTTGCAGACGTAAAGGCTGTGGACCATATAAGCTTTACGGTGAAAAGGGGGGAGACCCTGGGCCTGGTTGGCGAAAGCGGTTGCGGCAAGACCACTACCGGGCGCGCCATACTCCAGCTTTACAAGCCGACAGACGGGCAGGTCCTCTTTCAGGACGATGACGAGGGCAACTTCATTGACCTGACCAAAATAAAGGGTGAGCGTATGAGGCGGATGCGCAGGAAGATGCAGATTATCTTCCAGGACCCTTACGGATCGCTGAACCCAAGAATGTCTTGCGGCAGCATCGTTGGCGAGCCTCTGACTATCCATGGGCTAGCCAAGGGTAAGGAGTACCGGGATAGAGTGGAGGAGCTGCTCACCATAGTCGGACTCCACCCCTATTTCGCCAGCCGCTATCCACATGAGTTCAGCGGCGGACAGAGGCAGCGCATCGGCATTGCCAGGGCATTGGCGGCCAGCCCAAGCTTTATCGTGTGCGATGAGCCGGTGTCGGCTTTGGACGTGTCCATCCAGGCGCAGATCATCAACCTGCTGGAGGAATTGCAGGCGCGCTTTGGCCTCACATACCTGTTCATCGCCCACGACCTGTCGGTGGTGCGGCATATCAGCGACCGCGTGGCAGTCATGTACCTTGGTAAGATCGCGGAGATTACCGACCGTGTAGAGCTATACGAAAACCCTCTGCATCCCTATACCAAGGCATTGCTCTCCGCCGTTCCTATTCCCGACCCGGTTGTAGAGGCAACCAGAGAGCGCATTATCCTGCAGGGTGATGTCCCAAGCCCGCTTCACCCGCCGTCCGGATGCAATTTCCATCCCAGGTGTCCTATAGCTCTAGTGCCGGGAGTATGTAACGAGGTAATGCCAGAGTTCAGAAACGTAGGCACTGCGGATAACCCTCACTTTGTCGCCTGCCATAGGGTGTGATATCTGTATAAAGGTTGCGCAAATCCTACGAAGGGCCTCCAGGAATGGAGGCCCTTTTTCGCGCGGATTGCGCAAATTAAACATATTTATCCTCGATATTATTTCTTACGCATTTCTGAACAGTTACATTGTGAAAAAGTTCATTTACAACTATGCTCTCTACAATGTATAATTTTTGATATAGTATGAATTTGTAATAGTATCCGGGAGAAAGTGCCGGAGAACATACCCAACTAGTGGCCCGAAGGCTAACAAGAGCTAACCGCTAATAAAGTTAAGTGGGTGCGATGACCCTCCTTCCATGAAATGGACGCTGTGAGGAGGAGGCGAGCTAGTAGCGTAACCGACCACTTATGATGGCGCGTTAATACGTGCCGTAAGTGGTCGTTTTTTTGTCCTTCAGCGCTAGCGCCTCCTTTCAAAAGGCCTGAAGGCTAACAAGAGCTAACCGCTAATAAAGATAAGTGGGTGCGATGACCCTCCTTCTATGAATTGGACGCTGTAAAGAGGAGGCGAGCTAGTAGCGTAACCGACCACTTACGATGGCGCGTTGATACGTGCCGTAAGTGGTCTTTTTTTGTCCCCAGCGCTCTCGCTTCCTTTTGATTAGATGCGGCACACAACAATCTGAGCCATCGTTCCGGCCATACCCGGAGGTTGAAAGTTGCCCGTAGAATTTAAGTTCCTAGTGCGCGCAGTAGCACTGATCGTTATTACTGGCTTCCTGCTTCCCCTCGCGTTTGATAACCCTTTGTTTAAGCCTGTGTTTGAGCCGGAGACGGCCTATGCTGCGGCTATAACCATTACCACAAATACCAATTGGAGCGCCATAACCACCGGCACCGGCGCGGGCGGGCAACCCGGCAGCGCAGACACTATAGTCGTAAAAAATGCCGCGACGTTGACTGTTGACGTTACCAATGGCGCCGCGGCCAGCATCAACCTTGCGGGGGCTTCTCCAAATGCCGGTAATGGAACCCTTGCTTTTAGCGCATCTACATCTGCGGTGACGGTGTCCGGAACCTTAACATTGGGCGATACAGCAAACACCCCGGACGCGATAGGCACCATTAACATGACGAACGGCGGCATCCTCACTGCCGCTGGGTTCGCCAAAGTGGGTACCTCTACCCAGGTCCTTACGCCCGGCATTGGCACCATAATCCTCACCGGCACTAATACTCTCTTGGCTGACTTCACCACCTACAACAACTTGACCGTCAACGGCTCCGGCGCCACGACCACCTTGGGAGCCAACACCACCTTGAACGGAAACCTCGCTGTTACCGCTGGGACTCTCACCACAGGCGTCACTACTTTTACTTTGAGTGTGACCGGAACGTCGAGCGTGTCTGGTACCTTGACCCTCGCATCTACGGCCGGAACGGAGACCTTTACCGGCGCCGTCACAGTCAACTCCCTCGGCGTCTGGAACAATTTGGGCAACCGTACCGTGACCTTCAAAGGCGGCCTGACCCATAACGGTACCACCTTCACCGCCGGGAGCGGGGTCCAGACTTTCGACACGAACAGCCAGTCTCTAGGCGGTTCCAGCGCCATCTCCATACCCAGCGTCACGGTAACGACAGTGACGCTGACAAACACGGGGACTTGGACAGTCACCACCGCGCTGGCGGGTACCGGCGCAGTCAAGAACAACTCTACTTTAAATATCGGTTTTACCGGCAGCGTGGGAATCGCCACCCTTGACGGGTCGACCACGCCTGGGAACACTGTTGTTTACAACTTTGCGGGGACGCAGACGGTGAAACCCGTCTCCTATCAGCATCTGAGGTTAAGTACCAGTGGGTCAAAGACGATGACCTCGGTTACCACTATAGCAGGCGATATGACTATCAATGGTAGTTCCACTATGACCGGCAACAGCGGGTTCGCCGTGACCGGGACATTCAACTACACCTCCAGCGGCTCCACCACGCTGGCTGCATCTACGGCTATCTCCATCGGGAAGTTGAACCTAACGGCCGGGACATTGGTAGACAACGGCAACACCATAACGGTAACGGGCACCGGGGCAAGCACTTGGACCCAAACAGGCACTTTCACCACCACCGGGACGGCAATCTTTACCGGAGCCGCGCCGGCGATAGGGGCTGCCACCTTTAATAACTTGACCATTAACGGCTCTGGAGCAACGGCAACCCTAGGCGGGATTACCACTGTAAACGCGGCTCTAACGGTCACCGCGGGAAATCTGATGGTCGGTGCGTTCGCACTGACCATCAACGGTGCGACCAGCGTAACTGATACGCTTACCATCACCTCGTCTACGGGCGTCAAGACCTTTACCGGCTCAGTCACCATAAACTCAGGCGGCACGTGGAACAACTCGGGCAGTTCAGCCGTGACTTTAAGAGGCGGGCTTACCCACAGCGGGACGACCTTCACCCCCGGTACCGGAGTCTACACCTTCGATACCACCGCGTCCCAGGCTATCGCTGGTACACTCTCCATACCGAGTTTAACGGTTACTTCCCCTGCGGTCCTGACCAATAACGGGACGCTGACGGTGGGCACCGCGCTGGCGGGCACTGGCAGTCTCACCAACGGCGGCAGCGGAAACTTGACCATCGGCGGGACATCCGGTATTACGACTCTCACCGCGTCGGCCTCCGGTAACACGGTTACCTACACAGCACCACAGCGGGCCAGACCGTCAAATCTGCTACCTACTACAACCTGACCATTGACAAATCAGGCCAGACCGGAACCCAGGGTGGCAACGTCACGGTGAATAACAACCTCACGGTTACCGCGGGCGCTTTTGACACC
>SHYC01000048.1 GCA_009693005.1 Dehalococcoidia bacterium
AGTGACTATAGATTCGACGGGGATTGACGTCTGATGATTAGGCAGACTTGTTCGGTTCGACGGACGTGGGCGTTCTGCCATAACCTTAACTCCCATTCTACTCTTACTGTCTTAATCTGATTCTCACCTTTTAGGTTGGTATGAGACTGAAGACATCAATGCCAGCTTGGGGTCACCGTCCTATTGTGATACAGTTTGTACCGCTTGACCAACGGTTTAAGTTCTTTTGAAAACTCTCTCGATTACGGAGTCATAGTCAGGATTGTGCGCACCTGCTCAGGATACTGAGCGATAAAGCGCAGCTCATCATCCTTAAGCGGCATCTGGTTGTGCGCGTTTGCATACTGCACCAGGTCCAGGACGGTTTGGGCCACCTGGTTGTCTTCAAACGTTACTCCCAACTGGCTGTAAACATACTTGAATCCCGCAATGCCGCCGTACTCACCAGTGGTAATAATTCTACCGGTCGGGACTTTTTCCTCTTCCCCGCGGCCAAGCAGCTCATAATCATACAGCTCGTAGTTGTGGCGGTCCTTTAGCGCGCCGTCGGCATGTATGCCGGATTCATGGGCAAAAGCGTTGTCGCCGACCCCCACCTGGTTTATTGGAATAGGTACGCGGAAGGCATCAGAAATGTAATTTGCCAGCCTATAGCTCCAGCTCAGGTCAATGTTGTCGCCCAACTCGTACTCTTCCATTCCTGCGCCGAACTTGCAGGCCAGAATGGTGCTGACGAGGTCGGCCTGTCCTGCACGCTCACCGATGCCATTTACTGTAGTGTTAATCCAGGCGTCGCATCCTCCGTCTACCGCTCCTTTTGCGCCCATAATAGAGTTGGCCACCGCCATACCGATATCGTTGTGGCAGTGGAGCTCTACGGGCATCTTGACACCCTCAGCGAGGGTCCTGATCTTATCATATATATTTATGGGCGTATCTATCCCCACGGTGTCGCAGTATCTGATCCGCTGAGCGCCCGCCTCCTTGCCGGCAAGCCCGAATTCGATGAGGTAACTGATGTCTGTTCTGGAGGCGTCCTCTGCGTTGACCGCTATAGTACGGAACCCGTTTTCCTTAGCCAGCTTGGCTGTTTCCACCATCTCCTTGATTACCGAATCACGGTCCAACCGGCCCATGAACTTGTTACGGATCATCTGGTCGGAGGTAGATATGGAAAGGTTGCAGTCCTTGATCCCGGTTGGCAGGCCGAGCCTAAGATCGCCGACCATGGCTCTGAACCATCCGGATAGGACCAGGGACCCCATTGCCCCCATCTGCTGAAGCTCCAGGTTAGCTTTAACATAATTCTGCTCGTGTTTACTAAAGGGGAATCCCATCTCTGACTGGCGTACGCCCATTTTACCCAGGTAGTAGTTGAGCATGGTCTTCTGAAACTTGGACAAGCTGACTCTTGATGCCTGTACCCCGTCCCGGTTGGTAACATCTATAATGTGAATTTTGGCCATCAAAGCTCTCCTAACTGACTTGTTAAGGTTGTGAATAAGACCTAGCCTTAAACGTAATCCTTTTTATAATTATAATCGACTGCATCGCTAAAGATAGCATAACCGCATCCATAGCCACCGTAAATAATATCATGAAGATGCTATCTAATCCATTTTAACTGCTCAGACTCGGGGAGGCGGCCTCGCCCTGCCCCACGACCATCGCCCCCTTTCCACCTCTTCCTGGACTGGGGATGGGGAGGAGGTTAGTTGGCAGAGGGGACACCCCTCGGACTCCCTGGCAAACTGGCTGCCGCCCCTCTGCACTTCTCGCGGCCACGACGCCCTTGTTCGAGGATTTCCCTTCAAGCATGAACAATCATAATCCATTATATCATGCGCACGAGCTTACCTGATTGCCAATGATCAAATAAGAATCTAACTGTTGGTGACATTCCTAATATGTTGAATTTCCGGCTTCTTTCCCTTCGTAAGCTCCAGAGTGACCAAGTCTAATCTCCAGTCCTCCGGCTGCAAAGCTCGTTTCTGGATATATTCATCGGCGAGCGCGATTAGCCGCGCTTCCTTGCGCGCTGTAAAGCTCTCTTCAGGGCCGCCAAACCTCCGGTTACTCCTGGTCTTTACTTCCACAAACACCAAACAGCCGTTGTCTTCTGCCACTATATCTATTTCCCCGGTCTTGCTGCGGTAGTTGCGTTCGATAATAGTGTATCCAAGTGTTAGCAGAAAGTCCCTTGCATAACTCTCTCCCCAAGCCCCGAGTCCTTTCCTCTGTTCAGAATCTGCCATATTTTTTACTTTCTTCGGAACTGGACAGGGTCAATGCCCTCGGTCCGGCGACTACAAGGCTATTGTCGTCGGTTCGAAAATAGCGGCAATAGGCCGGTGTTTACTGAGGTTCTCGAAGGCTCCGCCCGATCCTAGTTCGAGAGCCTCAAGGAACGGGCTACACCTACATGTTTTCATACTTTGGAGTGCGAGCGTAATCCCCCATGCCCGATTGGTACGCGCGTATCTATGATCATGCCGGATTCTCAAGAATGTAAGCTGCCACAGGCCCGTAGGTGTACCGATGGATAGAACTTGGGCCCAGGGCCGCCAGTTGCCTGAGATGGAGCAAGGTAGGATAGCCTTTGTGGGCGGCAAATCCCCATCCCGGAAGTCTCTGATCCAAAAGCGCCATAAGATTGTCTCTGGCGACCTTTGCTACGATAGATGCGCAAGCTATGGAAAAGCATGTCTCGTCGCCCCTTACGATTGTCTCAAAGGGAACACCAAGCTGGAGGTGGTCCCTGCCGTCTACCAGCGCATAGTCGGGCCTGGGGTCCAAACAGGACAGCGCTTCTTCCATCGCCAGGTTCGTAGCTCTTACGATGCCTACCTGATCTATCACTTGATTAGACATTGCTGCAACCCCAACCGATATCGCGGCATCTAGGATATTCTCATTGAGGATATGCCGCCGGCCCGGCGATAACTGCTTGCTGTCTCTAACGTGGGAGACCCAGGGTGCAGACAGCTCCTGGGGCATTATCACTGCGGCCGCCACAACAGGCCCGGCTAGCGGCCCCCTTCCGACTTCGTCAACGCCGGCGATCAGCCTAATACCTTTGATTCTTAGCCCATCTTCTAACTTTGTATCAGGGAATCGGACCAATTCTTGTTCACCTTCGTCATTTAAATGGCTGCAAGCGCCAGGCGTAAGCAACGTCTACAATTCTCGTGGAAGCAAAAGGACTAGCTGTAATAGTAAACTTTCCGGCCAAAAGTTGACAGTGCGAAAAGGCAACACTTATCATTGACCTGCTTGTACTTTTATACGCAAGGACCCCTGATGACGAAAGGCCATCTTCTCTCCATACTCTTCTCCCTAGTCCTCGTTAGTGTTATTTCAACCATAGGCGACCAGGCAACGGCCCTCTCACAATTCCTAGAACCCGATCTATCCAGAGCGCCTGCCGGGGGGACGGGTGTTGGTCCCGTGGACGATGGACCGCACGCTCTGGAAATTGTCCCTGTCGGAGCGGTCCCGGAGAAGACGGATGGAGTCCAAGGCCTTGAGTCTTCGCTGGAGAATATCCAGAAGTCCTTCAGAACCGAGGGGTGGACCGGCGCAGCGCAGGCTGCCAGCGACACCAATATGCCTCTGGTGAATGGGGAGACGCGAGTCATAATATCCACCGAATCAAGCAGGACTGAAGAGGTAGCCTCTGCAATATCCGCCATCGGTATTCAAATAGAGGGGTCTTATGGAGAGCTTGTTCAGGCCATGGTTCCAGCGGACAGGATTTCAGACATCTCAAGCATACCTGGCGTTATTCATGTTCGTACGCCGCTCGTTCCTGTCACCATGGCTGTCGCCAGTGAAGGGCTTTCAGTAACCGGCGCTAGCTCATGGCAAGCGATGGGATTTAGCGGGAAGGGTGTGAAAATAGGCGTTCTGGACGTTGGCTTTGAGGGTTATCTTGCCCTGCTTGGCACGGAACTTCCGCTAACTGTTACCCTGAATTCTATGCGTACCGATCGCGACATAACCGGCGAGGGTGCGAATCACGGTTCTGCAGTCGCCGAGATCGTCTATGACGTAGCTCCGGAGTCTTCTTACTATTTTGCTAACTTTCAAACCGAGGTGGAGTTTGCCAAAGCCGTGGAATGGATGGTTGGCGAGGGCGTGAATGTCATTGTTAGCGCAGTTGGCTGGCCTGGTGGCGGCCCGGGTGATGGCACAGGGAGCATAAATGGGATTGTTAAAGCTGCCAAACAAAAGGGTGTCTTCTGGGCCCAGGCCGCGGGAAATTTTGGTCAGACCCACTGGACGGGTCCATACAGGGATACCAATGGAAACAATTTCCACGAATTTGCTGCCGGAGATGAGGGGAACACGATAACTCTAACTCCAAGCGGCAAGGGAGAGACTATTTTTACCGTAGAAATTATTCTGACATGGGATGATTGGCAGACATTTCATGACGATTATGACCTTTTCCTGTTTAGAGGCGACACCGTCGTGGCCCAGTCCACCTCATTCCAAGGCGGCAGCTTCCCGCCGGTCGAACGGCTTAAATACACCACGGCAACGCCAGGAGACTACTGGGTGGCGGTACAGAGATTTAAGGCCAGACGCAGCGACAGGCTGGACATCGTGACAACGATAGACTATAGGCTGCAGTACAAAGTCCCTTCAGAGAGCCTGGTGATCCCCGCTGATTCACCTGATGCTGTGGCTGTAGGGGCGGTTTCCCTAAATGACTTCGCAATTCAGTCATATAGTTCCCAGGGCCCTACGAAAGATGGGAGGATAAAGCCGGATTTGGTCGTGCCCGATGGAGTATCAACTGTCACCTACGGCGCTAATGCGTTTCCGGGAACGTCTGCCACGGCCCCTCTCATAGGAGGTATAGCAGCGCTGGTAAAACAAGCAGCGCCCCGTTATACTCCCGACCAGATCGCCGCGTTCCTTGAGGCTGGCACAACCAGGCTGGGTTCTTCGCAGCAGAACAATGTCTATGGCTTTGGCCTGCTTAAGCTCCTTCAGCCTCCTCCTCGGGTCATGCTTCCCATTGTTTTCAGCGGGGCTATTCTCGCAAGGTAGGCGTCTTACTCCGGTCCATATTGCTAAGTGACTCATCGGCGGCCTTCACTCTTAAGATGAATCGCAGCACCTTGGCAGGGTCTTTTACCCCCAGACTCTCTACGCCGCTGGAGACGTCGACACCCCATGGCGCGACTTGAAGAACAGCCTGTCCGACATTATCCGGGGTAAGCCCGCCGGCGAGCAAAAACGGATGATGTTTAGCTAGCTCTGCAGCGGTTCTTAATTCCATTACATGGCCGGTGCCGCCGTAGCTGCCTTCTACCCTTCCTTCTATATGCAATAGGGATTCCTTTGGCATTAGTGAGAGCCACGACTCTATCTGGGGGATGGTTTCGCGATAACTTTGTCCGGCGGCGATTCTTATTGCCCTAATAATTGGTCTCTCCAGCTTTTTACAAATAGACGGGTCTTCGTCACCGCTTATCTGGACCAGGTCGAGACCGCAGCTTTCCGCAACTCTGTTGATCAAATCCGGACTTTCATTAACGAATACGCCAGCCAGCCTGGGGGCTGTACTAACGTTATGCCGGTACGCCTCTCGAACTCCGGCGCATATCTCAATCCCCGTCTCCAAGGATATTCGCCTGGAGCTTGGCTCCGAGAAGATCATGCCCAGGTAGTCGGCGCCGGCTTTGGCCGCAACTAAAGCGTGGGGGATGGTTTGAAGGCCGCAGATCTTAATTCTGGTCAAGGAATTCCCTTACCTTTGCTTCTATATCTTTTGAAGTTACTATCGCCTCGCCTATGAGCATGGCGTTGACGCCCCACTCTCTCAGTCTCTTGACATCTTCCCGGCTTTTTATCCCGCTCTCGCTTACTACGGTCCGGTCCGATGGAATTAGAGGCCGCAGTTTGCCGGTGGCCTCCAGGTCTGTGGTGAATGTGTGGAGGTCGCGGTTGTTGATGCCGATCACGCGGGCCCCGCTGTCCAGCGCTGCCGTCGTCTCTTCCGCGGTATGGACCTCTACCAGCGCCTCCATGCCCAACTGATGCGTCAGCGCCAACAACGACTTTAGCTCCTGCGGCGTGAGGATTGCCACTATGAGCAGAAGGGCGTCTGCGCCGTAAGCCCGGGCCTCACAAATCTGGTACGGATCGACGATAAAGTCCTTTCGCAATAGCGGGACGGAATGCTCCCAGCCCTTAGCCTGGCTCTTTATTTCTCTCAGGAAGTTCAGGTCGCCAAGAAAGAAGTGGGACTCCGTGAGCACCGAAATAGCGGACGCTCCGCTAGACGTATATTGATATGCCAGCTCTACCGGGTCCAGGTCCGGCCGCAGCATTCCTGACGATGGCGACGCCTTTTTTATCTCAGCTATCAAGCTGATGGAGGGACCAGCGAGGGCGTTCTCGAAGTCCATCGCGGGCGAAACCAATGCTACCGCGCGCTCAAGCTCGCCAATCGGCACACGCGCCTTGGTATCTTCCAGCTCTGTTCGTTTGTAGGCTACTATTTCGTCTAGCGTGGTCATGGTCAAGAACCAAAACTTTGGCTTAGCTTCACCAGCTGTTCCACTTTACTCATGGCGGCGCCGGAGTCTATCGATTTATAGGCCATAGCAAGGCCATCTTTTAGTCCGCTCACCTTGTCTCCGGCAACCAGCGCGGCTGCCGCGTTGAGGGCGGCCATGTCGCGTATCGCCCCACTCTTGCCAGTCAATAGCTGCTTTAGTATCTCGGCGTTCTCCTGGGCGCTGCCGCCTTTTATATCTTCCAGCTTGCACCGAGTAAGACCAAGTTCTTCAGGTGCGAAGAGATACTCCCTTATCGCGGAGTCAGCAAGCTCATAGACTGTTGTGGTACCACACAAGGACAACTCGTCGAGCCCGTCGCTGCTGTGCACCACCAGGGCGTGTATAGAACCCAAACGCTGCAGGGCCTGCGCCATCTTCGGGGCGAACCGAGGGTCTGCTACTCCCAGCACCTGATACTGCGCTCCGGCGGGGTTGGTCAGAGGCCCCAGAATGTTGAAGACCGTCCGGATGCCGATCTCTCTCCTGGGGCCGGCGGCGAATCGCATGGATGGATGGAAGGTCTGAGCAAACATAAATCCCATGCCGACCTGTTCCAGGCACTGCTTCACCTGCTCGGGCACCAGATCGATTTTTACTCCGAGGGCCTCCAGCACATCGGCACTGCCGCACTGGCTGGACATAGCGCGGTTGCCGTGCTTGGCTACCGTCAGTCCGGCCCCTGCTGCCACAAAGGCCGCGGCGGTGGAGAAGTTGAAGGTCCCGGCGCCGTCTCCCCCAGTGCCGCAGGTATCAACCACCGGCCCTCGGAAGTCCACTCGCAGCGCTTTCTCCCGCATGACCTGCGCCATTCCCGTGATCTCATCGATGGTCTCGCCCTTCAAACGCAGCGCGGTGACGAAAGCTCCGAACTGCGCGGGGGTAGCCTCTCCCGTCATTATCTCTTCCATAACTGCTGACCCCTCTTCCGTGGAGAGAGACCTGCCGGCAACCAGCGCGTCAATAGCCTCGCGGATCATACATCGCTCCTCAGCATAATCGGGTTAAGTGTAGGTGATAACAAGCAAAATATTATCATATTTGGAACAGAACTTCTCGCCGTGTATTTCGACATTCGTTCCCTCACATACGAGACTTTTTAGCAACAACTCGAGGCGTTGCCTGTCCGGCCTGCGGACTCTCCGCTTTGCGAGAGTCCGTCTCGGACCGTGCGCGGAGAGGCTCTCGAAGGCACCGCCGCCGTTCGCTTCGAGAGCCTCAGCAAACGTCGGCTCCGTCCTTCAGTGGCTCGGATGCCGGTTACTAAACACTCTCCACACACGTGTCTTTACTTTCGGACTCTGAAGTTATACCATTATTTTTGCACTTTGAGAAAGACATTTTTAACTATTTAAGAGAAAACTAAGGAGGAGGCTATGACAGAGGCCGTCATTTTAGGAGCAGTCCGTACTGCTGTTGGCACCATGGGTGGTGTTTTTGCCGATGTGCCGGCCACCAAGCTCGGCGCAGCAGTGATCGCTGAGGCTCTGAAAAGGGCCGGCGTATCTCCCGACCAGGTAGATGAGGTGCTGATGGGAAACGTGCTCCAGGCGGGTCTGGGGCAAAACCCTGCCAGGCAGGCGTCGATTGCGGCGGGTCTCCCCGATTCGGTGCCGGCTGCAACTATTAATAAGGTATGCGGCTCCGGCCTAAAGACCGTGATCCTCGCCTCTCAGTCCGTTCGGTTGGGTGACGCAGATATAATGGTAGCCGGCGGCCTGGAAAACATGACCCGCGCTCCCTATTTGATGCAGCAGGCGCGCTACGGATACCGGCTAGGCGATGGCGCGCTCGTAGACTCCATGGTGAAGGACGGACTCTGGTGCGCGATTGAGGACTGCCACATGGGCATGACGGCCGAGTTCGTCTCGGTAGAGTTCGGCGTGAGCCGGGCTGATATGGACGCTTTTGCTGCCGAAAGCCAGGCCAGGGCGGGCAAGGCGATAGCGAAAGGCCGGTTCAAAGATGAAATACTTGCTATAGAAGTGCCGAAGGGCAGACAGACCGCAGTTGTTGATACGGACGAGCACCCGAGACCGGACACGACGGCCGAGCGACTAGGCGGCCTCAGGGCAGCATTCAAGCCCGATGGAGGCCAGATCACGGCCGGCAACAGTTCCGGAATAAATGACGGCGCGGCCGCTATGGTTGTTACCACAAGAGAGACCGCCGAAGCTTTAGGCTCCAAGCCAATGGCCAGGATAGTCAGCTATGCCTCCGCCGGCGTCGCGCCCAGGATCATGGGAATGGGGCCCGTCGGCGCGATTAGAAGGGCCTTGGAGAAGGCTGACCTGAGTATCAACGACATAGACCTGATAGAGCTGAATGAGGCTTTCGCCGCTCAGTCGGTCGCGGTTCTTAGAGAGCTTGACCTAGACTCCGAGAGAGTAAATGTAAACGGCGGCGCCATAGCCATAGGCCACCCCATAGGAGCAAGCGGAGCCAGAGTCCTAACTACGCTGCTGTACGAAATGCAAAAGCGTGGCTCCAGATACGGCCTGGCTGCCCTTTGCATAGGCGGCGGACAGGGAATCGCAATGATAGTCGAGCGTGAAAGATAGGCTCTTGACAGCTCAACTATGCTCACCCTGAGCATCAACGCCTGACGAAAAATCAAGCTACTGGCACGGAATCATTGCGGGATGCGCCGCCTTGCTTGAAATGGCATGAGGCGGTTGCCGGAGAACAATAATGTTTCTGCAATAAGATTGTTGTACGTCTATACACGTAGAGGTATGTATGCCTAAACGTATGGCGATGGTTTTCAATGATGAAGGCCTTTATATCGCCCTCAAGCGTGAGGCCGTGCGTAGAGGGCGCCACGCCGAGGATATAGTTGCAGAGGCAGTGCGTGACTGGCTGGAGGCTAAGGAGGATGAAGACCTCCATCAAGACTTGGATGAGGCACGCGAAGAGTGGCAGCGAGAGGGTGGTGTCGAGGCTGGAAAGTTTTTTACAGAGAGCTTGTGTCTGGACAACGATAGTAGTATATGCACCTATGGGCTGTAGTGCTGAACGTAGACACATACGCCAAATGAATTGGGGCTTGTCCCTATGCCTTAGAACCTAATCCAACGGATTCGGCGACTTTAGCCTGACTTGTACTCTTTGGCAGCGTAAAAGTAAAAACAGCTCCCTTTCCCAGTGCGCTTTGGGCCCATATCCTACCTCCGTGGGCTTCAACGATACCCTTTGCTATCCTTAGGCCCAGGCCACTTCCGCCGTGACTCCGTGAGCGCGCTTTGTCTGTGCGATGAAACTCGTCGAATATTCTTGGCAGGTCCGCTGGCGATATACCTTCCCCTGTATCCAATACCGAGACATGGATCTCGCTGCCGGCATCGGTGGCGCGGATGACGATAGTCCCGTCCTCTGGCGTATGCCGAATGGCATTTTGCAGGAGATTGTATAGGACTCTTTGGACACGCTTGGTATCCATAACTAGGGGAGGTACCAAGTCGTCAACCTCTCCTTGTAAAGTAAGGTGCTGTTGGCGAGCCTGGGCAGAAAGAGTCTCTAGAGTGTCAGAAATAAGGTCCTGTACGCTTCCTCGCTCCACGTGCAGCTCTATCAGTCCGGAATCTATCTGAGAAAGCTCAAACAGGTCATCAATTAGCTGACTGAGATATTCCACCTCTGCCTGTATGGTCCTTAGATAGCGGTTAACAGTCTCGGAGTCAGTCACCACTTTATCGTTGATGCTCTCCACCATAGCCCGCATAGAGGCCAAAGGTGTGCGGAGATCATGTGATACCGCCGCTACCAAATGCCGGCGAGCGCCTTCAAGCTCGCTCTGTCTGGCAAACGCCGCTTCCAGTTGTTCCGCCATAGCATTAAAGGCTTGGGCTACTTCCTCCCATTCATCGTGGCTGTTAATGTTGATGCGGGAGCGCAGCTGTCCCGATCCCATCTGCCGTACAGCTCCAAGAAAGGTCTTCATGGTATCTTGCAGCGACTCGGAGACCGCAACGGCGAAGGATGCAGATATCCCAAGGGAGAAGACCAGGAGCACCGACAGCAGAGCCAGATCGTGGGGGGAAATAAACATCAGTTGGGCCATGAATCCAATGTTGATAAGGGCAAGAGCGGCTGAGATCATGGAAACGAAAATTAGTTTTCCCCGAAGAGTGCTTAGGAACCTTCCGGGGCCAAATCTGATGAGCAGGTGTCCCGAAGCCAACGTCGATCCCCCTGAGAGCAAGAGAAAAGTCCCAAGTAGGGCAAGGTCATGAAATGGTGGATTCAGCAGCCACGCGCTGAGCAAAAGCACTAACACCGTCAGTACGATGACAATTCGAAATGCTAACAGTGGCAGTAGAAGACTACGTATCATCTTAAGCCTCAAACTTGTAGCCGACTCCCCATACCGTCTTTATAAAACGGGGACGCACCGGATCGGCTTCGATCTTTTCCCTTAGACGGCGAACGTGGACGGTCACTGTGCTTGCATCGGCGGCGTAAGTATAGTCCCATACATCGTCCATCAGCTGCTCTCTTGTAAATACCTGGCCTGGGTGCGAGGCCAGGTAATAAAGAAGGTCAAACTCCTTGGCTGTCAGAGACACCTGGTCCCCTCTGATTTCCACCACTCGCGTTAAAGGATTGATTATGAGGTCCTTAAAATGAACGGCTGAGCCGGGAGAGGGGGGCAGGGACTCTCTGGCCGAGCGCCTCAAGACTGCCTTTATGCGCGCCACTAACTCCCTGGGGCTGAAGGGTTTCACGACGTAGTCGTCCGCTCCCAGCTCCAGCCCCACAATCCGGTCGGTCTCTTCGCCCCGGGCTGTGAGCATGACGATAGGAACCGGCCCTTCTCGCCTGAGAGAGCGACAAACCTCCAGCCCATCGATCCCTGGCAGCATTAGGTCAAGCACAACCAGATCTGGGACCCACTCATGGGCCAGCTTCAGCGCCTTCTCACCGTTATCAGCGGTGGCCACTTCGAAGCCTTCCAGCCCAAGATAACGTCCAACTACTTCCGTGACTACCGGTTCGTCGTCAACCACTAGGATCCTCCCCTTGCTCATAGCGCGTACCTGCACCTCTCTGGCTACTTGGTCAATACGATGATACATCCTTAACGCCTCGCATGTCTTTCTATACTTCTTTGGTCTCCAACCCTGATCTGTACTCCCTGTTTAGAAGGATAGCAGGAAGGGCTTGCTTTATTATTAAGTTCCTTACGAATTTATTAATTCTTTGGCGTGGAAAGTTTAATAATTTCGTAATAAACGCAAGGACTTCGCAAGAACTGTCTGATAGCCTGGAGAAGGATAAAATATCTCGAAAAAGAAAGGAGAATAAGAATGAGACGAATCAAGGGATTTGCAGCGGTATTGGGGGCCGGCCTTGGCCTAATCTTGGTTACTACGGCAATCGCCTCGCCGCCACCCCATGTCGTCGTTTATGTGGAGAGTCAAGGGCTCTGCTACGATTCTATTGTCACGCCAAAACCTCTCCCGGCCGAGGGGCGCTTCCAACTTCTGGAACCTGATTCCGCGAACCACTGTGGCGGCCCAGCCCTGAAGACCGCCTTCGGCCCGAGGGACCAAGGATATCTGGGCGGTCGATGGATTCTCCCAGACGGCACAACATTTCTGTGCCCGCTCTTACGCCCAGGTTACGAACCTTAAGTTGAATGCGTCGTAGAGAGGGCTAATGTCTGATCGCACAATTGATAAGTTTCTTTTGGGTATAGGTCCTTCTCCATCACCT
>SHYC01000049.1 GCA_009693005.1 Dehalococcoidia bacterium
CTTATGATAACGCGGGCTCATAAGATTAAGGTATTTCCGTCGTTCATTCACGGTCATCTTTTCGTCAATCGGCATGTTCCCCTCAGTAACATTCTTAGCTGAGTTAACCATACCTCTTTCAGTAACATTTTAGATGAGTGAATACGGCGGTTTGACTGTATCTGCGATGGGTGCTATCATCTTAGGAAGTTCACATATTGCTGGAGAGTTGATGTCCGAGATAGAAGCACTGTGCCAGAGTATGCTGGGCTGCCGTGAATGTGGTCTCTCTGACGGCAGGACGAGAGTCGTTCCCGGAGAGGGGCCGGACAATCCGCGAATAGTGTTTATTGGCGAGGCGCCGGGATGGCAAGAGGACCAGCAGGGCAGGCCCTTCGTGGGTCCGTCAGGCCAGCTCTTGAGCCAGATGCTGGCTGCGGTGGGCATCAAACGCCAGGAAGTCTACATCTGCAATATCGTAAAATGTCGCCCTCCCAATAACCGAGACCCCTTACCCACAGAGATAAGCGCATGCAAGCACTGGCTGGACGCCCAGCTCGAGCTTTTAAAGCCAAAAGTCATTGTCACCCTGGGCCGTTATTCTTTAGCCCGCTATTTTTCCGGCGAGAGTATCGGCAAGATACACGGTAGGCACGTTAAGAGGGATGGGGTTATTTATTTCCCCATGTACCATCCCGCGGCGGCTCTTCATCAGGGTGGACTGCGCTCTGCTATAGAGGAGGACATGAAGAAGCTGGCAGCGCTTCTTCATGATGCGTCTGCGGCACAGGAAGAGAAGATGCAGGACAAAGCGGAAGAGGCATCCTCTCAACAGCAGCTAAGTCTGTTTTAAGATCAAATGTTAATGTTTTCGCGAGATAACTACTATGTCTGATAGAGGAACTAAAGTTAGATTGATCCCCTTGGGCGGTCTCGGCGAGATCGGCAAGAATATGATGGTCGTGGAGTGCGGGGAGGACATCATCGTCATTGACTGCGGTGTCATGTTCCCCGAGGAGGAGATGCTTGGGGTCGATCTTGTCATCCCGGATGTCGCCTATCTTCTTGAGAACAAGGACAGAGTACGGGGCATCGTAATTACTCATGGCCACGAAGACCATATTGGCGCACTTCCGTACATACTCAAGCAGTTAAACCTACCTGTTTACTCGACCAGGCTTACCAACGGCCTTATCTCTGTCAAGCTCAAAGAACACGGGTTGCTGGCCGACGCTGAGCTTGCGGTAGTCAATCCCGGAACACCCTTCCACTTGGGGCAGCTCCGCTTAGAATTTTTCCGGGTCAGTCACAGCATTCCCGACGCGGCGGGCGTAGCGATATTTACTCCCCTGGGTGTCATTGTCCATACCGGGGACTTTAAGTTTGATCATACCCCCGTAGATGGTTTTCGTACCGATGTTGCTCGCCTCGCAGAGTTAGGGACTGAAGGAGTGCTGCTCCTGATGTCAGACTCCACCTACGCAGAAGTCCCAGGATATACTGCTTCAGAGCGTGCGCTGGAACTCCCATTTGACAACCTAATGGGCAATTCGTCCGGTCGCGTCATAGTGGCGTGCTTCGCTTCTTTGGTTTCGCGCATGCAGCAGGTGATAAACGCTGCCTACGCTCATAACCGCAGAGTGTTCGTCGCCGGTCGCAGTATGGTAGACAACCTGCACATGGCGGCGGAGATGGGATATCTGAATCTGCCGCCGGGCATACTTCTCAATGCCAACGAGCTTAAGAAACTTCCCGATAGAGAGATAGCCATACTCGCCACCGGCAGTCAGGGAGAGCCGACATCAGTACTGACCAGAATAGCCAATCGAGACCATCGCAACATCCAAATACAGAAGGGCGATACTGTGGTTCTTTCCGCAACGCCTATCCCCGGCAACGAGGTGTTGGTCAGCCGTACCGTGGACAATCTGTTCCGTGAGGGAGCCCATGTGCTTTACAGCGCGGTAGCAAATATGCATGTCCATGGACACGGAAGCCAGGAAGAGCTGAAGTTGATGTTGAGCTTGGTAAAGCCAAAATACTTCGTCCCGGTGCATGGAGAGTACAGACATCTTCTGCTGCATTCCAGGATTGCTCATAGTATGGGAATCCCGCCGGAGAACACCTTCGTGATGGTGGACGGCGAAATCCTGGAGGTTACCTCCAGAGGCGGAAGGATAGCCGGCAAGATTCCGAGCGACTATGTGTATGTGGACGGGCTTAGTGTGGGAGATATCGGCACGGTAGTGCTCAGGGACAGGCGCACGTTGTCCAGAGATGGCATGATAGTCGTGATTATGACTATTGATAAGCAGACGGGGAAGCTGGCGGCCAGGCCCGACATCGTATCCAGAGGGTTTGTTGAACCTGAGAATTATGATGAGCTGATAGAAGAGAGCCGTAAGGTGGTGACCAGGGTTTTAGAAAAGGGTAGAGACCGGCTGAATGAGATAGGATACGTAAATACCAGGGTGAAGGAGTCGTTATCCGACTTTTTGTATCAACGCACTAAGCGCCGCCCCATGATACTCCCCGTATCTGTGGAAGTATAGCCACCCTCTGTAACTCACAGCATACCGCCCCGTTTCCCAAGTAGTAATGGTAAAAACACGTATCAAGCCCTCAGTAGTCTCATCAAGACCAGCGTACAAGAAGCCAGGGAGGAAGCGCGGCCAGTTTAAGCTGCCAGTATCTCCAAAGACTCTGGGCGTCGACCTTTCCATTCTAGCCGCTGGCTTGGCTCTGGCTTTAGCCGCGTGGGTACTGATGCCGCTTATCCTGTCGGGCGTTGTGAGCCTGCTGGGAATCGGAGCCTTCGGTTTACCCTTGTTGGCAGCCCTGCTATTTTGGGGATATCGCACCAAGCGACTGCCCCAGATGTTTAGGCCCTGGTGGAGATGGGCAGGCGCGTTGCTTATCTCGCTCGGCGTCCTTATGCTGGGCGGGATAATATTCCCCGGCAGCACCTCCTGGTCAAGAGTGGATATGGCAGAGGTATCGCTAGGCGGCCTTTTGGGGCAGCTTATTGCTGGAAACTCCGCAGCTACAGGGGCGCTTCGTGGCTCTGCCTTAATATCCATTGGTGTGGCGATAGCGTTTCCAAAGGCAACCCTCTCCTTCCTCAAATTCATACGCATTTCATCCGTTTCTGTGTACCGGGGGAGAGTATTTCAGTACCAAATATCGAGACTCCTCACTGTTCTCGGCAAACTGACACGGAATCTGGTAAGGAGCAGGCCAGCCTTAGGAATTGATATTCAAGTGCCGCCACCTTTCAAGCCGAGGCGGAAGTCCGATGCTCCAAAGCTGTTTTTGAATGGTGATATCGACGACGTAGAGCATGAGGATGGACCGGCGGCAGCGCCGGCGGATGCCACTTCTCCTGAGACAACCGTTCAACCTCATTCCAGTACTTCGCGGCCTGCCGCCAGGTGGGATATGCCGCGCCTCGATCTACTAGACAAGAAGGAGCTGGACATACCGGCGGAGGACCACATCGAGCGGGCAAGGCTGATTGAGGAGGCCTTAGCCAGCTATGGAGTGAACTGCAAAGTAGTCCAAGTGCAGGTGGGCCCCGCGGTCACCCAGTATGGGATTGAGCCGGGCTGGGATATAAAAATGCGCGAGGTGAAGGAAAGGGACGAGCTTGGAAAGGTGAAGCTGGACAAGAACGGTATGCCAAAAGTGCATGCCGAGGAGGTGTCCAGGACCAGAGTAAAGGTAGAGCGTATTACAGGGCTTGCAAACGATCTCGCCCTGGCTCTGGCTGCTTCCAGCGTTCGCATTGAAGCGCCGGTCCCTGGTAGAAGGGTCGTAGGCATAGAGGTTCCCAACACTACTCCCGGTCTCGTAACCTTAAGAGGCGTGATGGAAGCACCTAGCTTCCAACGCATTAAGGCGAAGTCAAAGCTCGCCATTGCCCTTGGCAAGGGCGCAGCCGGGGAGCCGGTTTCGGCAGACCTGGCCAGGATGCCTCACCTTCTCATCGCTGGAGCCACCGGAAGCGGCAAAAGCGTCTGCCTCAATTCTATAATTACTGGCATTTTAATGAACGCTGCTCCCACCGAGGTGCGTTTTCTCATGATAGACCCAAAGCGGGTGGAACTAGTGAACTACAACGAGATCCCCCATCTCCTGGCCCCGATCATGGTAGATGCAGAGAAGGTCCTTGGCACGCTTGCCTGGGTGCTGAAGGAGATGGACGAGCGGTACAAGAAGTTTGCCCAGTTGAAGGTCCGCAATATCGAAGGGTACAACAAGCATCCTGAAGTCAGTGATCCGATGCCGAATTGGGTCTTGATTATCGATGAGCTTGCTGATCTCATGATGGTGGCTCCTTTCGAGGTGGAACGTAGCATCTGCCGGCTGGCCCAGTTAGCCAGAGCAACGGGTATCCACCTCATTGTCGCTACACAGCGCCCTTCTGTAGACGTGGTCACAGGGCTTATAAAGGCCAACTTCCCCACCAGAATTAGCTTCGCCGTGGTGTCGCAGGTAGACTCCCGCACTATTCTTGACGCCTCCGGGGCTGAGAAGCTGCTTGGTAGAGGAGACATGCTCTTCATGACAACGGATGCAGCCAAGCCCAAGCGGGTCCAGGGCGTATACGTGTCCGACCAGGAGATTGAGCGGGTCGTCAACTATTGGGTCGCTGATAAGTGGAGGTATATGCGTCCGCCGCAGTTCGGGGACGAGATAGAGGAGGCTGCCGAAGCTCACAAGATAGCCAGTGAAGACGATACAGACCCCTTGTACGAGCGAGCTGTTGCCCTTGCGTCAGAACACACCCGTATCTCCACATCATTGTTACAGCGCAAGCTGCGCATCGGCTACCCCAGAGCCGCCAGGATCATGGACAAACTGGAAGAGGATGGGATGATCCAGGACATGGATGATTAGTGTATGCCGACTAAAGATGCAGTAAAGGGTTGGGCCGCCTAAATAGGACAGCCCGTCGATATTGGGAAATATTGCTTTCGTCAAATAAATGGGCAATGATTTGGTTGACACACCAATACCATAGCATTACTATACTTCCAGTTACACACGCGGTTTTTGTCTTAAATTTGCAACTTACTACGAAATGCTCTGGAGTAATTGATGCGCGACCCCGGAAGCCAGGCTGCTGCGCTGATTGATTCGATTATAGAATCGGGAGAGCTTATAATAAATGATAGAGTGCGTTGGGAGCAGCGTGAGGGGCATTTAAAGGCCAGATTATCAGTCATCTCTCAAAGATATCCTGGATTTAGGCTTGAGCTTGGCAAGTCCCTTAACTTACCACGGTTCACCTTGCAATTGACGTTTAACACCATAGCTGCGAGACGTTATTGCTCCAATAATACACACTCTGTTGCCGCAGACTGCCCTGACTATGCCGGTCAACGATTGCAAGGGCCACACAAACATCGGTGGTCTGATGAGACGGGCGATGAATGTATCTATGTGCCGGATGATATTTCTCCTGATTCACTCGAAAAGGCATTTTATGATTTTTGCGCTGAATCTGGGATTATCTTCAATGGCGTATGGATAGATCCTCCACTGGCACAACTAGGACTCGAGGTAGCTTGATGACGCTATGTGAAAACGTGGCATCCCATCTTAGTACCTATCTATCGCAAAATATTGTTTGCGGGCCAATCGAGGCCGGCTATGAAGTCCTGGTAACTCCTCTCCTTTACCCGGACAGAGATAACATTGAGCTATTCTTGACAGAAACCCCGGATGGTCTTATACGTGTATCAGATCTGGGCCAAACGATGCTTAAGCTGTCAGACTATGGCTTCGTTCCCAACCGCGCTCCACGACGTCGGGCAATGATTTACCAAATCACTGCCTCTTTAGGTGTTAGATATGAAAATGGCAGCGTGTTGGTGGATGCCGATCAAAGCACGCTGGGAAGTAAAGTATGGGATTTATTGATGGCTGTTCAGAAACTTTCCGATTTAGCGTTTACTGTGCCAGCCTATGTTAGAGCATCTTTTAGCGATGAAGTTGAAGACTATTTGGTAGGACGCAATATACAATATAATCGCGGAGTCCAGCTTTATCTCCCAACAGGCTATAGCTTCATAATAGATTTTGTTATTCAAGAGACAAGCCTGGTGCATGTTCTCTCTGCTAACAGTCAAAGCTATGCTCGAGAACGAGCCAGCCTGGTCTATCAGAATTTCATGGAGTTGAGAGAAGCGCAAGACCCGCGCCAGCGCGTAGCCGTCCTTGACGACAGATCGGAGGTATGGAGCGATAATACCTCTATCCCTATGAGCCATGCAGCTAATATAGTAGTGCGTTGGAGTAAAAAGGCTGAACTAGAGCGCGTGCTAACTACATGACCAACAAAGCAACACCTGAAGAATATACTCCTGAACTAGTCTTGACAAAGTACTGAAGTCTCCGCACCGGAGTCCTCTACTAGTAAGTAATGGACCCTGATATCTTCCTTCCCCACATCTTATCTCTCATGCCAGGACGTATGATTGGCCGCGCTCTTGATATTGGCAGCGGCCGCGGTAGGAACAGCCTATATTTAGCGCAGGCTGGATGGCATGTGGTATCTTTGGAACCCTCTATTAGAAGATTGCGGTACGCCAGCAATCGGGCGGGTGACTTACGCGAAGACATTGATTCGGTCCTTGGGATCGGCGAGAGGCTGCCTGTAAAAGATTCGACGTTCCAGCTTGTGCTGTGCAATCACGTACTAGAGTCGCTGCCGGTTGATACAGCCGGGCAGGTTGTTCAGGAGATTTACCGGGTCGTCAAGCCCGGAGGCTATCTTTTTGTTGAGACTGCCGCTTCGGATAACGGTTACGCGGCAGGCGATATAAATGGAATTGCGGGAAGGTTTCATCTGTATGCTGAGGACGAGTTTGTGGAAATGATGTCTGGTTTTGAGCTGATAGAGATGCTTCATCTAAGGCTGGTAAAGCCAAAGTCTACTCCTCCATCGGCTCAATGGATATATTTAGGAAGAAAGTCCGCCCTCGCATAGCCCCCTTCGAGAGCCTCTCCGCATACGGAAGTCCGCTCCGCTTACGGAGTCCACGAGGCGGACAAGGCGGACAGGAGCAGCTCCCATCGAGGGAGAGGAACTTTTAGCCGGCAACCGCTAATTATCTCAATTCAGCATGCTGTCCAACTACTGGCTTACCCCTAAAGTAAGCTCTATCTCTACTGGTGCGCCCAGCGGCAGTTCTGCGGCGCCTACTGCAACCCTGGCGTGCGCCCCGTAAGCGCCGAAGATTTCACCCAACAACTCAGAAGCCCCATTGACTACTTGCGGCTGCTGAATGAAGCCGGGTGCTGAGGCTACGTATCCAACCAGCTTGATCACACGCTCTACGTTGTCGAGGGATCCCAACTCTTGTTTCGCAATAGCCAGGGCGTTGAGCACGGCTTGGCGTGCGCTCTGATATGCCTCGTCTACCGTTACCTCGCTGCCAACCTTGCCGGTGTAAAGCAGCTTGCCCTCTCTGGTAGGGAGCTGTCCGCTGATAAACAGAAGGTTTCCGAATCGTACTGCGGGAACGTATACTGCCACAGGCTTTGGCGGCTGAGGCAAACTGATGCCCAGCTCGGCCAGACGCTCTTCATATCCCATTTCTGCTCCTCTAATCATGCAAAGTTCTTTGAAGACGCTCCGGACCTTTTAGGCGGATGTTGCTGAAGCCGTTGTCACTCAAGCGTTGCTCCACGTGATGAAGGGTAGGGATTGTGCTGACTCCCGCCCCTTCAACAGTGAAGCTGGCTAAACAGTTGGCGAAGATTGCGGCATCGATTGGGTCATGGTTAAAATGGTAATGTACCAGGAAGGCCGTGGCGAAAGAGTCTCCGGCGCCCGTTGGGTCCACTTCGGTAGTTGGAAATCCTGGGACGTCATGCCATGAGCCCTGGAAATGGAGCTTGCATCCTTTGATTCCCACTGTTAAGACCACAATAGGCACCCTTTGGGTAAACCGGCGGAGTTGGTCCCGATCGCCGTCTAAGTCTTCTTCAGATAGCACAAGGGTCGTAATGTTTTGCAGTCCCTCCGGGCCCCATTTTCTGGGCATGAACCGGATGCGTCCTTCAGCGTCCCACATTCGCAGCCATCCCTGCGGGGTTGCCAGAACGGTTGACTCTGAGAACAGAGCAGCAAAAGAAGGCTCGATTTCATTGGCTACAGGAGCCAGGTGCACCATGGGGGCTTTGGTCCACTCTTTAGGAATTTCGCCAAGTCCCAGGGCTTGTACACCCCTCTCGCTGTCCTGGATATACTGGACTCGCTGTCCGGACTGGTAGATGTTTCTAAAAGAAAGAGTCGATGGCGGTTCTACCCAGGCTGTCTGCACGCCGTCAAGAAGATCGCCGAACGGCACGTCGTCTCTAGGGCGGGTCACTATGCCAACATCGAGGCCTAAACGTGCCGCCGTAACCGCCGAGTAAAATGCTGTGCCGCCCGGCCGCCTGATGCCGTCCATCCCTATATCGGCGGTTATGGCGCCAATTAGCAGAATATCAGGTGTCACGGTATCCTTATCCAACTTCTACCTGCGCCTGAGTGCGATGGACACCTTTCTGTTATCGCCCTCACCTATGCTTTGAGTTACTATATCAGCAAAGTCATGGAGCGCAATGTGAATGACTCTGCGCTCGCCTGCGGCCATAGGTTCCAGTGTTATCGGCCTGCCGGAAGCCCTTACCCGTTCGGCGAGGCGGAGCGCCATGTTATTGAGGGAGGCAACGCGACGCTGACGGTAGCCTTCGATATCAACTATGATTAGAGTCCTCTGAGTCAACTTTCTGTTGACTATTAGGTTCACCAAATATTGTAAAGAGGCCAAAGTTTGGCCTCTTCTGCCTATGAGTATGCCCAAGTCCTCGCCGCGTACGTCGAACGCGATTGCCCGAATGTTGTCATTTGCATCTTCTACGGGTGGAGCCACCTCTTCAACATTGGCTTCGATGCCCATAGCCTCGAGTAAATCGATAATCACGGCCCTAGCGGTGGAGGCAGCGTACAATGGCTCTGCCGTAGTCTCAGCAACAGGGGTGACTCTTACTCTAGCGTTTTCTGCTCCAAAGCCAAGGATGCCGCTTCTGCCCTCATTTAATACCTCTATCGTGACCTCTGATCTGGCAACCCCAAGATTATCTAGTGCCTGCCCTATTGCCTCCTCTACTGTTCTTGCGCTTACTTCTAGCCCTTCCATCTCTTCGCCTCTTTTCGGCTGACACAGCCTCTACTAGATTATCGTCATCCTGGGCTTCATCCGCGGCTGCCTTTACCACGGGGACGACCCGAAGTACGTTTAGGCCGACCATTCCCACCGCAAAATTCCAATATTCGGTAAGGCCGCCCATCCCTATCACAAAATACTGTATAACCATCGAGCAAATGTTAGACACTACCCAATATATAGCAAGTCCGCTGGCAAATTGCAGAGCGAAGAAGCCTAGCATGAGCGGCATCATATTTTGCATCATGCTGTTCATCTGCTGTTGCTTCGGGTCTGCGGACGGTGTCGTAGTCATCTTCTGTTGAAACCACGTAGAGCCAGCCACCAGAATGGGGAAGATAAAAGTCTTATCGGGTTTGGATAGGTCTAGCCATAGGAACTCGCTTTTCAAGGGTATCAGCTTGGTTATCTCCGGCATCCAAGAGTAAAGATGCTCGGAGAGACTGACCAAGCTTTCCGGCGAGACCGCCATGGCCAATAGAATGGACTGATACAGACCAATCCATATCGGGAACTGTATGATGGTGGGCACTGCGCAGCCCAGGGGATTGACTCCATGTTCCTTGTAGAGCTTCATCTGCTCTTGACTGAGACGCGGCCGGTCACCAGCATAACGCTTTTGCAGGGCAGCCATCTTGGGCTGCAGGACTTGCATTCCCTTGGTGGCTTGCAACTGCTTTATGGTGAAAGGCAGCATTATTAGGCGGACTACTATTGTGAACACCACTATGGTGATGGCAAAGTTCTGCCATAGCAGTCCATATAAGATAATCAGTCCATTTAGCATGGGATCTTGGAATAAGTTATTCCAAATACTACCTATGTCCAAAGCGCTTACCTTTTAACTCAATTTGTAAGTCCATAGTACGTTCCCTGCTTTAGTATCTACAGCATGAAGCCGCTTATTCTCGACGTTCAAATACGCCACGCCATCAGATACATACACAGGAGCTAACATCTTGCCGGATTCAGTTGGTGTGTAAATCCATTTCTGGGTGCCGTCTGCGGTGTTGACACCGTATGCTTTTCCGTTCTGTGAGGCCACGATTAACACATCGTTTGAAACGGCGGGACTGGCGCTGATAGGACCCCCGGCCGCGAAAGGACTGAGCCATTTTTGTTCTCCGGTCCGTTCATCAAGAGCGTATAAATGATGGTCCATAGATGCCGCGAATACAGTCCCGTCTTTGACTACGGGCTTGGCCCAGAACCAGCCACTTGCTGAGAATACCCATTTTTCTGCTCCGGTCACAGCATCCAGGGCATAGAATTTGCTGTCGGCGGTGCCGATATAGAGAGTGCTCTTTTCTACCACTGGCGCGGATAAAACGGCCCCCCCAGCCTCAAAGCTCCAGACTTGCTTTCCGCTGCTTGCATCCACGGCGTATATCCGATGGTCCAGGGATCCCACGTAGACCACGCCGTTAGCTATTGTTGGTTGCGACCAAATCTTGTTTCCGGTAGGAAAGCGCCAGAGCAGGGTTCCGCTGCCTTTATCAAAAGCATATAAATTGTTATCTGACGAGCCGATAAATAAAGCTTCTTCAGATAAGACAGGGCTGCTGGCTATGGAGCCAATTGCTCCCTCCCGGGGGTATACCCATTTTTCCCTATGGCTCTTCGCATCAACGGCGTAGATTTTGCCGCTAAAGGTACCAAAGTAAAGGGTGCCGACGTTCTCAACGACGGCACCATAAATGGGGCCTATCTTGGTCTTTCCATCATCAGGAAAAACCCATTCCAAGTCCCCGGCCGGGAACGGCGATTCCTTTGCCCTGGCAGATGGATCCAAGGCTAGGACGTTGCCATTGGCTTCGATGTACACCTTGCCACCCGCGACAATAGGACCGGGCCAGCCTGTGGGAGCGGTCTGGCCTGTACAGGATGCCGCCATTATGGGCAATAGAAGAAACAGGAATAACGATGTGGTTACGAATCGGGGCCTAATCACTAACAAAAATCTCACGTTCTCGGAAAACAATTTTGCACTTAGATCCTGAAAAATAGAAGGAGAACAGGGGGTGTCTGACTAGGGCACCGGATCATAGCCACCTTTGGCAAAGGGATGGCACCTGACTATTCTACTCAAGGTCATATAGATGCCTCGCCGCAGTCCGTACCTGCTGATAGCCTCATACCCATAATGAGAACAGGTGGGTAGATATCTGCATGAAGGGGGAGTGACCCTGGAAAAGGTCATCTGGTACGCAGTAATAAGGCCTAATGCAAATCCCCTCATTGGTCTTCTCATTTAGCCAATAGCTTAGCTCTGTCCAGTAAGTCTAAAACGGCTTTTTGAAGCTGCCAGAAGTCAGCATCTTTTGCGGCGCCTCTGGCAATAAACACCAGGTCTACTTTGTCCATCAATTGTAGTACCCTGACAATCTCCTTAAGTTGGCGCCGCAGCCGATTTCGTTTGACCGCGTTACCCAGACGTTTGCTTACCACAAAGCCAAATCGGGTAACTCCAAGAGTGTTTGGGATGCTTCTGAGGACAAGTAGATAGTTAGAGTTGGAGCGACCTGAGGAATAAACTCGCTGAAAGTCGAGTTTCGTGTGGAGCCTTTGCTCCTTTGTTATTCCCCTTGACCCGGGTCTAATATTATCTATTATGGAAGATTCGGGGATCAGGATACCGTCAAGCGGTGTCTGCCCTTTTGCCTTCTGGCCCTGATCACTGACCTCCCGCCACGTGTGCTCATTCGTGTCAGAAATCCGTGAACTCTCCTGCGCCTTCTTTTCTTGGGTTGATACGTTCGTTTAGTCATGACTTAAACCTTTCATTAGCCGATTATACGAGATGAGGAAATTGGTGTCAATTAAGCGTATTCACTCATCTAAAATGTTACTGAAAGAGGTATGGTTAACTCAGCTAAGAATGTTACTGAGGGGAACATGCCGATTGACGAAAAGATGACCGTGAATGAACGACGGAAATACCTTAATCTTATGAGCCCGCGTTATCATAAGT
>SHYC01000050.1 GCA_009693005.1 Dehalococcoidia bacterium
CATCATGTATGGTGAAGGAGAAGAAGGTACCGTTATCTCCGAAGTACAGAAGGGGTACCGCTTGTATGACAGGATAATACGACCAGCCATGGTTATAGTAGGTCAAGGTAAGGGAAAGCAGGACAGCCCTAATGACGAAGAGCCGGCGCAATCTTAAAGTATGTGGCCACCGCGTGGCGGACACAGGACGCGCCTACCTATCGTCTCTCGCAAGCCCCCCACAATCCAAGATTGCCCCGCTTCGCCTCTTCCTGCAATGCAGCAAAGCTGTCTTGATACTTGATGTCGGGAGGGTACCGGTCGGCAGTGGCATACCCGTTCCTCACGAGTTCCTCGTTCACAAAGATATTCCCGATATATACATACCGGAGCAGCCTGCCGAACCTGTCACTATGGGAGACATCCTGCTCCAATCTTACTCTCTTGCCCTCGACCAACTCTTTGTTCTTTCGAGAAGCCTCGCGTCCGTAACATTCGACCGGACGTCCTGGCTGCACAGTTTCCGGAGTATCCACCCCTATATAGCGCACGCGCTCCCCGTTATCCAGCACAATAGTGTCGCCGTCAACGACGCGCTTCACTAGGAATGAACCATCGCCGCTTCCAAAATTAAATAGACCAAGTCTGCTTACCAAGAGCAGCACAGCCAGAAATGGTACCAGAATCGGCAATAGCTTTTTGACCATGATTCGCGGTGTCGCAGCCTCTCATTAGAATCAAAATACGCGCCAAACCTAAGCTTACAATACTGTCATTCGACGCTAACCTATCGCCAGTCTACGTCCAGTGACTGAATTAGCGGCGCTACGGAGTCCGGCGCGACCATCTCGCAGAAAATATGCCGGCTGGAGCCCCTCCTTTTGCGCTGACACAAGCTATACTTGTATTATATAAACATCAAAGCTTGCAGCGATAGTAGGGCGTCAGTCGGTCAGGTGGTGTTTATGATGGAGTCCACAACAGTGACCCAGATCCCCATAAAGGATAACCTGGAGAGAATCAAGTCCAGGATCGCGGCTGCCGCCGAACGAGCTGGAAGAAGGCCGGACGAGGTCACCCTCATAGGGGCTACCAAGACTGTCCCTCCCGATCTCATCGACGCTGCGGTCACGGCCGGCCTGCGGCATCTCGGGGAGAATCGCGTGCAGGAGGCCGCTCCGAAGCACCTGGCTTTGGCCGGGCTTCACGAAAACGTAACCTGGCACATGATTGGCAGCCTGCAAAGCAATAAGATTCGGCAGGCCCTTGATACCTTCGATGTCATCCAGACCCTGGACTCCTTAAAGCTGGCGGATAGCATAGCCAGGAGGGTTAGAGACACGGTGAACGTGCTGTTGGAAGTCAATGTGGCTGGAGAGCCTACAAAGAGTGGCTTCACTCCGGAGGAGGTAGAGGCGGCGTTGAGGCACATCCGGTCACTGCCGGAGTTGAAGGTGTTGGGGCTGATGACCGTCGCTCCGGCTGCAAGCGACGCGTCGGAGGTCCGCCCCGTATTTAGAAAACTGAGGGAGATGCGAGACGCTCTGGGTCTGAAAGATCTCTCCATGGGCATGACCGACGATTTTGAAGTGGCTGTAGAAGAAGGCGCCACCATGGTCAGGATCGGCAGGGCTATATTCGGAGCGCGGCCAACGTAATAGCGAGATGGCTGAGGCCCGGTAGCATTCAATCCAATGCCCTGGGATTCAGCCCATGGCGTCTAAACCTAACTCAATCCGTAGATACAGCTTCTTTCGCCAGCTCTGATACTTTGCAGAAGGAGTACGATGTCCCTAACTCTTGGAATAATCGGCGGCGGCGTAATGGGCGAGGCTATCCTTCGTTGTATCTTGCAGCGCGGCACAGCCCGGGC
The DNA here is from genome assembly GCA_009693005.1 of Dehalococcoidia bacterium. GTDB lineage: Bacteria > Chloroflexota > Dehalococcoidia > SHYD01 > SHYC01 > SHYC01. The sequence continues at coordinate 1,853 of SHYC01000050.1, forward strand.
CTCTGACGTAACCGTGGCCGAGGTCGTACCAGACCGACGGCGCGCTCTGGAGTCTGCCTACGGCGTCAAGACCACCGCCAGTAGCAAAGAGCTTGCCGCATCCTGCTCAACAATACTGCTGGCCGTCAAGCCGCAGAGCTTCCCTGAGACTGCTGAGGAGCTTAAAGCAGCCGTGGGCAGCGGGCACTGCATAGTATCTATTATGGCCGGAATCCCCATCTCGGCTATAGTCAACTCAGTAGGTCAGGATTCAGTGGTCCGGGTTATGCCAAACACTCCGGCCCAAATCGGTGAAGGAGTGAGCGTTTGGACAGCCACCCCATCGGTAAGCCGGGAGCATAAAGAGGCTGCCAGAGCGGTACTCCAGGCCATGGGCAAAGAGATATACGTGGATGATGAAAAGTACCTAGACATGGCCACAGCCTTAAGCGGCAGCGGACCGGCCTACGTGTTTCTGTTCTTAGAGGCCCTCATCGACGCAGGAGTGCATATCGGGATGTCCCGTGAGATGGCAGGGCTTCTGTCAACGCAAACAATACTGGGGTCAATACGGTTTGCTGAGCAGTCCGGACAACACCCCGCCGTCCTGCGCAACATGGTCACCTCCCCTGGAGGGACCACAGCGGAAGGACTGCTTGGACTAGAAGAAGGAGGACTGAGGACGGCAGTCGCTAAGGCTGTTATCGCAGCTTATGCCAAGGCACAGTCCCTGGGCTCTCCGAAAGGCATATAATGTTATTTGTATATAATTTTATCGACATATTTACCCGGGTTGTAACTATCGCCATATTCATTAGGGCTGTACTCTCCTGGTTTCCCATGCCACCGGGCAACCCGGTCTCAACCATCGTGAATCAGGTAACCGACCCAATACTCATGCCTCTGCGACGCGTGATACCGACCCTTGGAATGATGGACATCACCCCCATGGTAGCCATCATTCTTCTGCAAGTAATCTCAGAAATGGCTAAAGCCATGGTCTTACGAGGCGCGTTAGGGTAGGTGTTTACGCAGCCTGATCTCGGCTTCATCCGGCGCTAGACCGTCCACCTCTACAATCTTTATCCTGCCGGACTCACCCCTTTTTATATCCAAAGTCCCCTTGGGTACTCCAAGACAGCGGCTCAGAAACTCTATCAACGCCTCGTTGGCGCGGCCCTCGATAGGCGGAGCAGCCACAGAAACCCAGAAGACCCCATCTTTCAGGGCCGTCAACCTCGTACGCGCGGCTTTTGGAGTTACCCTAATACTAATAAGCGCAATCTCTGTCATACTTAGGTATACGATACAGACAATTCGACTACAGTATTTGGACCCTCGTTTCTCACACGCTCTCCACTGGGGGATGGCATTCCCTGGACAAAATAGAACAGATGACGCGTTGACGTGGCCTGCTTTTCAACGTATCATCATTCTAACTAACTTGGAGCCGGCTGCCATCGTTGCTTAACTGCGGCAAGTTAGCGATATTCCGCCAGCGCCAAACTTCTTCCGCTAAACGGACATGATTCCTAAAGACCCGTTCATCCAATTTCAGCTAATAGAGGGATCTGCCCTGGAAGAAGGCCCTCTTATAGGGGTATACCCCGATAAGGCAGCTAATGGCAGCTCAGCCAAAGGCAGCGGTCCCCTGTACCTTTTCCTCGAGCCATCTATCCCCGCCGGACTTCCTGCCTGCTATTCGGCTCAAGAGATGGCCTCACGTCTCCTCCGGAGCTCAAAGGGATCACTGACCGGCAGACTCAGGGACTACCTGAAGTCCCTTCATGAACACATTGCGAGAGAGAACCTGGGCGCTCTACCTCAGAATAGGTTTTCGTTAGGGGCCGTATGCGCAACTGTCCGCGGCAACGATTTATACGTAGCGCAGTCCGGACCCCCCGCAGTGTATGTAATCAACGAATCCGGGGCCAAGAGAGTAGCTCCTCCCTCCGATCTCAATCTGTCTCCCGAGGCCATGGCCGCGCTTGGGGCCTCTAGAGAGCTGCCAGCAAGGCTTTACCGTCATGCCCTGACCCCTGGAAGCGTAGTCTTAATTGCTTCATCCAGTCTTGAGGAATCCCTGAGCTTGGATGACATATTCGACTATTTCCGAGATGGCATGGACGAAGGTCTGATAAACATTTACAAGAAGATGGCCGGCCGCAAATATTTCGGCGTCCTTGTATTTGCGCCAACTGTGGGTGAGCTTGACGAATCCCTGGATATCGAGCCGGTCGGTACTCCTCCGCGTGCCGAACCACAGCCGGGTCCGCAACTCAGGATCCCCGCCGACCATATCGGCGCGCGTGTCCGAAGCGAGGCGCGCAAAGAGGCACAGAAGCTCAAAATTAAGCTTAGGCCGCAGCCAAGGTTCAGCAGCAATTATGGGCTGATGCCCTTTAGTGGCTTGGCCGTCCTCAAAATGACCGTGCTGGCGGCGTTCATGATGGTCGGCCTGTGGCTCATGTGGCAGGAGGTTTCCGGAAGGGACGACGCAAAGTTTGCATCTCTGGTAGCGGAGGCAGAAGTTCTCCAGCATAAGGCATCCCAGGCTACTTCCAGGGATCAGAACCGGGAGCTTCTGGCGGAGTCAAAGCTGACGTTAGAAGCTGCCCTGAATCTGAAAAAAGAGAATACCAGCGTCAGAGGAATGCTGGAGTCGGTGAAGGAGCGCATTTCTCAACTTGATACCATTCTTGTGCTCGAGGAGCCGAGGCTGCTGGCGGACTTTCAGAGCTTGGGAACCGCGGCCCCATTGATACGAGACATAAGCGTCGGGAATGGCAAGGTCTATCTGCTTGACAAGGCCCGAGACCAGGTATACCAGGTGGCCCTTTCGCCCATCCCTGTCGAGCAAGGCTCTGGTGAGCCGCCGGTGACCCTCAGAAGCGCTCAGAACACCTACAAGAACCTTGCTCACCTGTTTTGGATGCCCAGGGGTCCCTTGTGGACCAGAGACTCTTTGCTGGCCTTAGACGATAGACGGCGGCTCTTAGAATACACTGCTGCCGGAGATGTCCGCGAGCTTCCCATAAGGGGCGCTGACGAATGGGGCGGCGCGCAGAGCGCCGTAGGCTACGGAGGCAACCTGTACATTCTTGACACACTCAAGAGCCAGGTATGGCGGTACGTGCCTACCGACCGGGGCTTTGATACCGAGAGAAAGGGTTTGCTTTCAGGAGTTGAGCTTAAGGGCGCAGTGGATATGGCCGTAGACGGCGATATCTACATAATCATGAGAACGGGAGAGTTAGTGAAGTTTGTCGACGGGCGACCGGCAATTCTATCGATAGATGGCCTCGACAAGCCCCTATCCAATCCTTCCGCTATCTTTGGCACCAGCCAGACAAAGTTCCTCTATATAGTCGATCGCGGCAACAGCAGGATCGTCGTTATAGATAAGAACGGGGCCCTGCGGTACCAGCTCGCACTACCAAACGTGACGAATCTCCAGGATGTTTACCTTGACGAGGGATCAAGTACTATCTATTTAGCTACAGACAGCAAACTTTACCTTAGCACGATGCCTACCAGCGGAGGCACACCCTGAAGATTCTAGGTATAGAGACCTCATGTGATGAAACGGCGGCGTCCATAGTAGAGGACGGCACAAGGCTGCTCTCCAACGTGGTCGCCTCCCAGGAGGAGATCCATGCCAAGTACGGCGGGATAGTGCCCGAGGTTGCGTCACGCCAGCACCTGCTTTCTATGATACCGGTGATAAACGAGGCTCTGTCGGCAGCCTCAGCCCGGTGGGACGACCTGGACGCCATCGCAGTTACGCACGGGCCTGGACTCGCAGGCTCGCTGCTGGTAGGCGTAAATACCGCCAAGACTCTGGCCTTTGCCACGGGCTTGCCCCTCGTCCCGGTCAACCACATGGAGGGCCATATCTACGCCAATTGGCTGGAAAACCCCCCATCAGAGTTCCCGCTGGTATGCCTGCTGGTATCCGGCGGACACACCGGCCTGTTCTTGATGAAGGATCACGGCGATTACACCTACCTGGGAAGCACCAGAGACGATGCAGCAGGGGAGGCTTTTGACAAAGTAGCCAGGCTGTTGGGCCTTGGATTCCCGGGCGGCCCCGCTATTCAACGAGTGGCCACCCCGAACGTCCCGTCACGGAAGAAACTGCCCCGAGCCTGGCTGAGGGGTAACGACGACTTCAGCTTCAGCGGCCTCAAGACCGCGGTGTTACGTATGGTAGAAGATGGTAGACTGGAGAACAGGGACCCTGAAGAGCAGGTGAGGACCGTCGCCACGGAGTTCCAGAACGCCGTGGTAGACGTCCTTACGACCAAGACGGTGGGTGCCGCGGCCCGTCACGGCGCCAGGGCGATTCTGCTGGGGGGAGGGGTGGCAGCCAATCTATTCCTGCGCGAGGTCATGGCGCAGCGTTCACCCGTGCCGGTAATAGTGGCCTCGCCCCGCCTCTGTACCGATAACGCCGCAATGATAGCCGCGGCCGGATTCTTCCGTTTCCAGGCCGGCGATCGCGCCGACCTGAGTTTAGACGTGCACCCGGCGCTAAAGCTGGCCTAGAGGCAATTCCTTGGTCCAGCAGCGCCATACTTTTGTGAGCGCTGCCTTGAAAAACGGCGCGCTGTAGGCGTCGCCCAAGGTTCTTGAAGCATATCATGTGCCTCGTCGAAGGGGCGCCGCCCGCTCCCTTCTAGAGGCCTTAGCAACTATCGACAGCCGTCTTTTTTCACCCTCGGGGATTCAGGAGAGGGCCCGGATGCCTGACTGCTTTGTAAACCGGACATTCGCCGCACCTTCCTGAGACGCACCTCCCACGGTATAAATGATGCATCCCCATCTGGTGTACAGATCTAAGTCCCTTTGATTGTAATCCTATGATCCCCAGCTTGCTCTGCATGTGCCTGATCACCCTGTCATCCTCGCTTCTGGGATACGCGGCATAGATATCTCTTGCCGGCCTGGTTAACTCGGGTCGTCCTCCGGCAACCCCCAGGGCCCACAGGAAAGGGAGGACTATGTTGACAACTATGACTCTTGCCCGGCCTCTGCCGATGAGAGCCGGAGCAGCGCCGTGAAGCGCACGATCGAAGTCCCAATGCGCCTTCCAGTATCCTGCCGCCTTTACCTCGAGGGCTTTTTCAAACCCTTCGAAGGCGTCCCGCTTCTCCAAAAACAAAAGACCGGCAAGATAGCCAACGAGGCCCCCATTATTGTGGCTAGCCAGGAGCGCCCCAGCGCCGGCCAGCCGGCGTACGGGGCTGTTGTGCGGCCTAACCTTCAGCTCCCAGGCGATCTCCTCTTCCTTTAATAGCCCCGCGCGGGCCTTCCGGACCCGCTGAGACGCAAGGCCAGGCTCACCAACCAAGAATCGAGAATTGAAGCCGTTCCCCGCGCCGGACAGATCGCTGCAGGCCTCGGCCAGGCTCAAGGAAAAGGCTGTACCGCTGCTTCGAGCCGCCGGTGCGGGGGCGCTTATCCTCGGAGGCGCTTCTCCCAGAAAACGTCGCCATTCTATTTGAAAGACGGCGCTGTCAACAGGACCGTGTTCAGGCAGCAGCCCTGCTGCCCCTAGAAGAACTCCCTGGAAAACGGTTACCGTTTCTTCGATCCGACCTTCTCCCACGTAGTCCAATAATGTGGCGAGCGGCAGCTTTAGGGCCAGCGATTTGAATGACCCTGAGTTAGCGCTATAGCCCAAAGCCTCCATTATCCCCTGGTACAACACCTCCAGGGGCAGAGTGGTTCTCATGGCCTCCAACATCTCCCGGCCCCTGAGCAAGAAGCGGCGCTCTCCCGCCTGCGACAGCAGCCGTAAAAGCTCCTCGCCTCCAATGACTTTCAAAGCATCGAGACAGGGAGGAGCGATTGAATCCCAGCTCTTCAGCAGGACTAGAGTAGGAATTTTGCAGCCATTCTGAAGCAAAAGAGTATACCCGGGCTCATCTTCCCCTACCACGTGGAGTCTCACGCCATTATACGCAGGGTCCTTGTTGTGCCCGTGCTCGGACCAGCCGCTGCTTTTCACGTGCAGCTCTACATCCCCGGTCACTGGCCGTCCACCATCGATCACCAGCACCGCGCCCCGGAAGTCAGGCCCTGCCGCTTCACCCGGAATGCCCGTGCTTACCACCTCCAACCTTTGCCCGTCGGCGGTGACGAGAGGCTCTTCCCATATCCGCTCCTGCCACATCCTTCTTAGCTCATGCTCGTTCATCGACACACTCTCTGACCGGTAGGGAGTTCCATAGATGCTACATTGACAATGTACACGCTACCGTGTACGTTGTCAATGTAGCTTACTCAAAGCACCCTGCAGAGTCAGATAAATATTGTCGAATATTAATGGAGGTGTATGAATGCGGACAGAGCGAGAGCGCCCCTACGTGTATGTGACATGGCTTACCAAGCTTCTTGTTGGAGAAAACTCTTGCGAATGGGCAGCCTGGTTTAAGGCGCATTACAAGGATTACGACCAGTTTCCCACCGGATTTGACCGGGCAGGATGGCGCCTGGCTCACACCACACTTTCTTCTAGGCTGCAAGACGAGTTAGAGAAAAGAGGACAGACAGTCTTTACTGAGGACCAGAACAAGTTCACGCTTCGGGGCAAGGTCGCGGTCTTCGCAGGCAAGCCAGACTTGATCGCCCTATATGGCACAGGTGGCGCTATCTTCGATGCAAAGACCGGAAAACCTCAGCCCTCACATATTATTCAGGTGATAACGTACATGTACGCAGTCCCCCGCGCCCTTCCGCAATATAAGGACTGCGCGTTTGACGGTAAAGTGGTATATGCCGATCATGTCGTTGATATTCCTAGCTCCGCTGTCGATAATGTATTCATCGACAATCTGGGACGGCTAATAAGACGAGTTGGAGCAAGCAGCCCAGCCAGACGCGTTCCCAGCCATTTAGAGTGCGGATTCTGCCCTATTACTAACGCGGACTGTACCGCCAGAGCGCAAGCGGGGCTTATCGCTGTCGCGGAGACGGATGACTTTTGAAATTATGCGACGCCTTTTCCGCCATATCCTGGAAGCATTGAAGCCCAAAAATAAGGTTAATACAGGTAACAGGCTAAAACCCGGTCGACGCCAGCAATTAAAGGCTTTAACCACCGCTATCGGGCTCTTCGATAATAACTTCTCCCGCCTGGTAGCTAAATCCGGCACGCTCGGCGATTATGCCCAGCAGCGTTGCTGACGGCCCTCTGGGCTGGTACATCCCGGTCTCCCATTCACTGATGGTCTGTTGCCGGGTGCCCAGCTCCTCGGCCATCTGCTCCTGGGTAAACCCCATGTGGCGTCTCAAAGCGCGCACCTTGCCGGAGTCCCATGTTAGACCTTTCTTTTTATTCTCTTTGTTCATATCCTGATCCTAGTTCGTATGCATAGCCTCTGTCAACCGCTTTGCGCAGGCCCAAGGGTACAGGTATAATCAAGGAGCTATATGGATAATTCCACAGGAGCCTGTATGAACTTTCTTAGCTTTAAAGACACTGTCATTTTCCCAAAAACCGCCGGGATCAATGTGGCGGGGCACCTGTCTATCGGTGGGTGCGACCTTGTTGACCTGGCCGATGAGTTCGGCACGCCTCTCTATATTTATGATGAAACTACCCTCATAGACAAATGCCGCGAATTTCTGAGCGAGTTCCAAAGTAGATACCCAAAGGTGAAGGTGGCCTACGCCAGCAAAGCCTTCATGACCCGCGGTCTCGCCGCGCTGCTCAAGCGCCAGGGTCTGGGACTCGACGTCGTGTCCGGCGGCGAAATGTCCGCCGCCAAGTCGGTAGACTTTCCCATGGAAAAAGTATACTTCCACGGCAACAACAAGGGCAGGGACGAGCTGCTTCAGGCTATAGAATGGGGACTGGGCAGCATAGTTGTGGACAACCTCCATGAGCTTCGGCTGCTGGACGAGTTGTGCCAGGAAAAGGGCGTTACCCAGAATATTCTTCTCAGGGTGTCTCCCGGTATCGACCCCCATACCCATGCCTACACCACAACGGGCGTGATAGACAGCAAGTTCGGCCTCACCATTGCCACCGGACAGGCTGAGGATGGGGTGGCCAGGGCGGTGAAGGCTAAAAACCTGCGCCTCCTGGGCCTGCATTTCCACCTGGGCTCGCCTATCTTCGAGCTTGAGCCATATCCGGCGGGTATCAAGGTGGCGGTAAAGTTTGCGGCGGAGATGATTGAGCGGTATGGACTCAAACTGGAGGAGCTTAATGTGGGGGGCGGCTTCGCGATCCAATACGTGCGCCAGAGCCCACCTCCGGCCGTCAGCGAGTACGCAGAGGCGATTACAACTTCCCTGAAAAATGAATGCGAGCGCGCGGGAATTGAGCCTCCCACCCTGGTTGTCGAGCCTGGAAGATCGTTGGTAGGTCGTGCGGGAGTGGCCCTTTACCGCGTAGGCTTCTCGAAAGATATTCCGGACGTACGAAAGTACGTCTCCGTTGATGGCGGCATGGCGGATAATATACGTCCGGCCATCTACGGCTCACTGTACGAGGCGGTGATAGCAAACCGGCCCCTTGCTGAAGGCAGCGAGGTTGTTACCATCGCGGGAAAGTACTGCGAGTCCGGCGATATCCTGATCCGAGACCTGGAGCTGCCGCCCTTGAACTCAGGCGACCTGCTCGCGCTGCCGGCGTCGGGCGCATACAACCTTGCCATGAGCAGCAATTACAACCTGTCTACAAGACCGGCGGTGGTCATGGTTAAGGACGGCGCGGCCAGGCTGCTGCGCCGTCGGGAGAGCTACCAGGACTTGATAGCGCTGGACTACCTTTAGTGCTCACTTGCGTAAATAAGCGTAACGTCTAGCGGGGGGGAGTCCGGTGGGGCTTTGCCATTCCGGCGCGGGCACTGGGGGTGTCCCAAAAAATACTTTTATCCCCCCTCCCAGGAAAGGAGGGGGGATGGTTGGCGGCTTTGAGAACCAGGCTGCCGGAGTTCATGATGACGTTGTTCTTGGAAAGCAGGTAATAACACGCTATGTGGCGGCTGGTAGGTCAGGATACCGCTCGTAAGACAATGGAGCGGGCCGTTGAACATGGAGTGATATCTCATTCTTATTTTTTTGCCGGCCCAAAAGGGGTGGGGAAGGCCACCGCGGCCGTAGAATTCGCCGCGGCGCTAAATTGCCGTGAAGGCGCGCCTCCCTGTCTTGACTGCGGCTCCTGCAGGCGCATCCTGGACGGCGTACATCCTGACGTGTTGGTAGTGGGTGACGAAGGTCGTTTACGGTCCCAGGACAAGTCCCGCGATACCGAGATCAAGGAGCTAGGGATCGATAAGACCAGAGAGATGCAGCACTGGGCGGGACTTCTTCCTTTTGAGGGACGCTTTAGAGTATTTGTGATCGTGGAGTGTGAACGCCTTAGCGAGGAGGCCGCCAGCAGCCTGCTCAAGGTAATAGAGGAGCCGCCACCTCACGTGGTGTTCATCCTGACATCCAGGCTGGAGGAGACCGTCCTGCCCACCATTAGATCCCGCTGCCAGCGAGTCCCTTTTACTCACGTGCCGGCATCGGAGATAGCCACCTTGTTGGAGGAGAGATTTGGGCTGCCGGTTGACGAATCCCGGAAGCTGGCACGGCAGTCCTTTGGCACACCTGGATGGGCCGTTACCGCGGTGCAGGAGCCACACGTCGCCGACGTACGGGAGAGAAGGCTGAAGGACATAGAGGCCATGGCAAGAGGCGGGTTGTTGGAGCGTTTTCGCCTGGTTGCTCGAATGGACAGGGAGTTCAAGGAAAGTCGGACCGAAGTCTATGATTCTCTGGACCTGATGATAGAGTGGTGGCGAGAGCTTCTACTGCGCCGCTTGGACCTGCCATCTGAGCAGAAAGAAGGCGAGGAGCCTCCCGTTTTCGAAGACGGCAGTCTGAGGGTGGATGAGCTGACCGGCTTCATACATAAAATCGTGGAGACAAAGAGCCTGCTCGCGGACAACGTCAACCCTCAACTGGCTCTGGAGTCCCTGATGACGGCGATGCCGCGCTTGTGACCCTTTGGTGGCGCCGACCAAGTCAGCCTTACCTGAGGCGTCTGTCTCAACAGCGACTGCTGTCCGGCTTCTGGAGTCTGTGGCTAGAGCAGACGACCGTTTCCGGTTGACGGGCTTTCAGTGTGGGACTCCTGTAGGCAGGGCCAGACCTTGGAACCCGCAATTAACCCTATGGTCGACATGATGGTGTTTGTAGTGGGCACGATCCCTCAGCCTCCACGTGGAGGCGACGCA
>SHYC01000051.1 GCA_009693005.1 Dehalococcoidia bacterium
CTAGAAAGGAGACATGAAATGGCTACCACCAGAACACGTCAAAGAAAGAATGACGAAACAATACCAATTGAGCTGGAACCAGCTATCCATCGAAGGATTCTCCACTTTCTCAATGAAGCTGTTCGGCCAGAGGACCTAGTGTATGAGAAAGTAACCGCCATTTTTGAAGGTGACCCTATTCATGAAGACAATCCAGAAGAATTGAAACGTAAGGAAAAGACCATTCTGGATTTAGAAATTGCCAAAGAGATCGTTGCCTTTAGAGATCGAGAGTATCCATTGGGGTTCCAAAACCTGAAAGCGGTTCTCGCGCTCGATTTGTTTCACCAAAAAGCCTTTGACATTTTGCTTCATTATTTCAGTAATCGCTTCTACGGAAGGTGGTCTGATTTTTCGCTACCCATTCCACGCAGGGGGCCGGGTGGCTATGACGGTGTGGTACATGCAGCATTACTGCATACCGGCAAAGTTCTGTTTATCACCGCCGATGAAACGACATTACTCTGGAATCCGGACGACTCAACTCCCGCGACTTTTGAAGATCCGGTTAACCAGCCCCACCAAACGCCTGATGCCATGTCAGGCTACTCGGTGCTATGCAGTGGGCATTCCTTTCTGTCGGATGGGCGCCTACTGGTTCTTGGTGGAGGCGGATATGGGCCCCACTCTAAAGCAAAGTGGGGCTATAAATTCGACCCGACAACCAGGACATGGACAAGGACCTTCGGTAGCATGGCACATTCGCGATGGTATCCTACTGCGCTGACATTAGGCGACCAGCGAATCGGCAACAGTCATGAAATTTTGGTTGTCTGCGGACACGGTGGCGGTGATATGGAAATCTATGATGAGGCTTCCGACAGTTTTGCGGAGTTGACATCAGGAGACGACAAGCCATTCCCTAATTTGTACCCCGGGCTTCATTTGCTTCCCAATCACAGTGTCTTTTATTCAAGAACAGGCTGGGCAAGCGCAGGAGCGGGCGGTGGTCCTTTCGTGGGCGATGATCAATCCGGTTATTCCGTATTCACCGGAGCCAATACCGGCGTCTGGAATAACATTGCGCCCGTTTCACCTTCCATGCCGGACCGGACAAAAGGGATGTCAGTCATGTTGCTGAGCAACACCTCGCCCTACGTTCGTATCCTCGTGCTGGGTGGGGCGGATGCTTCTACCAATAACACGTACGAAATCCTTGATGCAACCTCATTGTCCCCGGCAGCGAACTGGGGTGCCTCTATGCCATTTCCGGACGGTGAGCACCGAAGCCTTTGCAGCGCGGTCTTGCTACCTGACGGTAATGTATTTGTCTGTGGGGGTATTCAACGAACAAATTCGCCCTGTACAATGTTTAATCCGCAAACCAATTCATGGTCTTCGATGGCGGCTTTGCCATCCATCAGAGATTATCATTCGGTAGCGTTGCTATTGCCGAGCGGGCAAGTGATGATGGCGGGATGGAACAATACTACCATTGAAATCTACAGCCCTCCCTATTTGTTCGGTGGAGCAAGACCAGTGATCTCCTCCGCTCCGGCGTTGGTGCATCACGGGCAGAGCTTTGTCATTGAGTCACCTGACGCATCTTCTATCGTTAAAGTAGTTCTTGTGCGGCCGATGGCTGTAACACACGAAACGGATTCTGAGCAAAAGGTCTTGGAAATGCCTTACATCCACGACCATGCAAATCCAACCAGGTTGACCTTGACTGCTCCTCATGGCGGTCATCCACATTCACTTGCGCAGCAAGGCTATTACATGATGTTCGCGATAAACTCTAGCGGTGTGCCTTCGGTTGCAAAGTGGATTTACTTGCACTAATAAGTGCATGGACAGAGACTGCGCGGAAACGCGGAAAAGTATTAAAAGGAGATGACGATGCAACCAGGTGATCTAGAAGAACTGGATGAGGCCGTAAAGCCGGAATCGCTTGTGGCCTACGTACGACGACAGGCTCGGCTCCTCAAGGACCAAGAGCATGCCCCCCATGGACCGATGGAAAGTATTCGCACTGCTGCCTATCAGGGCCGGCAAATTGTTATCCGGACGACCTATATTATTGAGGTAGACGGAGTTCGGTTAGAAGGCCATGTGGGCGTCAATAACGACGGGGAGGTACACTACCACCCGGTACCCAACGTTAGCTATCCATCCGCGATTGACCTAGTAAAGCGAGTCATAGACACATTTCCTGACGAGTTTCCCCCGAAGAGAAGGCGCCATGCGACGCGAGAGGAGGAAGGACATGGCAACCATCCGTCGTAATATCATCAATAGTCAGCAGGCCCGAGATCAATATATTAGAGGTATCACTCTGCTTAAACGGGAGTTCATAGGCCCCACTACTGCTCAGTTCGGGATTCCCGGCCCCGCGTTGCGCGTAAGTACCTATGACCTCTTCGTCGTCTGGCACCACTTCGCGATGTACACCTACACGCCGAGGACCCAGATGGACCGCAACGCCGCCCATCGAGGACCAGCCTTCCTACCGTGGCATCGGTTTATGCTTATTCTCTTGGAGCGGCATCTGCAGCGAGTTCTGAATGACCAGAACTTTGGTCTTCCCTATTGGGATTGGGCTGCCGATGGCGACCTCCCTCTAAACCAGCAGCTGGGGTCGCCGGTCTGGGCGAACAACTGTCTGGGTGGACAGGGCACGCCCGTCACTACCGGGCCATTCGCCTTCAACGCCGCTGACGCCAACAGCTGGCGTGTTCGGATCGTCGAAGTGAGTACCGGCCGGCTGAACTCCGTAGACAGGGGACTCAACCGACAGTTGGCACGGCCGGAACTCGGCCTACCTCCCCCGAGCTTGCCAACAAAAGCAGAAGCGGCAGCGGCGGTAAACCTTAACACATTTGACGCTGCTGATTGGAGCACAACATCATCAGGATTTCGGAACCGCTTGGAAGGGTGGCAGCCTCGTCAGCCATATTCTGGGCTTCACAATCGAGTGCACGTCTGGGTTGGGGGAGATATGGGCCCGGCTTCATCGCCAAACGACCCGGTATTCTACTTAAACCACTGCAACGTGGACCGACTTTGGGAGGCTTGGCTGAACAGTAACGGCCGGACCTACCTACCAGACCAGACGGCACCTACAGCTCTTAGGCACCATCGTATTGACGATCAGTTATACTCGTTGCTGGCTCCGGCCAGGACTCCCAGACAAATGCTCGACGTAAGCACGATTTATACCTACGACACTCTGGTACCGTGATGCGCAGTGATATCGCTCAGAACGCCTGCTGACAACCAATCGATGCTCAAAGACGAGTTGCTTGAAGGGATAGAGTTTTGACGCTACGGCTGTATTTTTGGGACCCAAGTACAACAATCACTTTCGGACGGCTGAGTTAGAGGACCAGCCTTGGCCGCAAGGATGAAAGTTGCTGCTCGTGATACGATATTGGCCATAACTACCTAGACCACATTTCTCGGTCAGCCGGTATCGTCTAACCCTGGTTTAGCGGTGTATATCTTCTCCTGACACCTAGAACACATCATAATTAACCAGCTTATACCTAGTACTCGGTGACACGTGATGTGGTGTAACACGCTGGAAGCACGCGCGTTCTCACTAACATGAAACATTTTATAGTTACGCTCAACCCAAGAGAACGCACGGCACTGCGAAAGCTGCTGACGGCCGGGATCGCACCGGCGCGGCAGTTAATGCACTCCCACATCTTGTTGAAGGCCGACCAGGGGCCGGACGGCCCCGGCTTAAGCGACTCCGCCGTGGCACGGGCGGTGGAATCGAGCAGGAATACCGTCGCCCGGGTGCGCCAACGGTATATGGAAGAGGGCTTGGAGGCAGCCTTGAACCGACGGGAACCGCGGCGGGTGTACCAGCGCAAGCTCGATGGCGCTGGGGAGGCGCAACTGGTCATGCTGGCTTGCAGTGCTCCACCGGAAGGCCGGGCGCACTGGACCTTGCAGTTGCTGGCAGATCGGCTGGTACAGCTGGAGGTGGTGGACAATATCTCAGACCAGACGGTGCGGCGCACCCTTAAAAAACTCCCTTAAACCGTGGCTGAAGAAGGAATGGTGTCTGCCGACTACGGCCAACGGCGAGTTTGTGGCGCGCATGGAAGACGTGCTGGAGGTGTACCAGCGGCCCTACGACCCGCGCTTTCCGCAAGTGTGCCTGGACGAGGTCAGCACTCAACTGCTGGCCGACACGCGTCGGCCGCAACCACCGGCACCCGGTCGGGTGGCTCGGGAGGACTACGAGTACGTACGGCATGGCGTGGCCAATGTGTTTCTGTGCTGCGAGCCGCTGCGAGGCTGGCGTAGCGCCACGGTGAGCGAGCGGCGCACCCGGGTGGACTGGGCGCAGGTCATCAGGGACCTGGTGGACATTCACTACCCTACCGCCGAACGGATCGTCTTGGTGCAAGACAACCTGAACACCCACACCCTGGGTTCGTTGTACGAAGCCTTTCCGCCAAAGGAAGCCCGGCGGCTGGCGGAGAAGCTGGAGTTGCATTACACGCCCAAGCACGGGAGTTGGCTGAATATGGCAGAGATCGAACTGAGCATCCTGCGGCGGCAATGTCTCGCCCGCCGCAGCCCGGACCAGGCTACGCTGACAGCGCAGGTCGCGGCCTGGGAAGCGCACCGCAACACCGCGGGTGGTACGGTGAACTGGCGATTCACCACCGCCGACGCACGGATTCGGCTCAAGCGTCTCTACCCCATTCATGCGTCATGAAGTACTAGGCTAGAGGTAATAGTTTTGAGGCACAACGGAGACGAGGGTGCCCCATTCGAGCATCTATTCTTGGATCAAAAGGGAATCTAAGGAAAGATGTGACCATCACTGGATCATAACTTTATACTAGTTTGAGTTGAGAAGGGCGAGTGGAAAGAGAAAAGTGGTATATGAGGATGTTAGATATTGCGTTGGTAGGCTAGGCCGCTACCGCCCCATCAAGATCAATACTCCCGCGATAACGGCCAGCAGCGATAAAATCGTGTTGCTGTTAGGAATATTGAGGTTGAGGAATGGCAGCAGACCGGTCGCGATAAGCCATACGGCTAGTAGCAGCATTCCTATGTTGTGTCCAGAACGCCTCATAGATGCCTGAAAAGCTAGCTTGAATACTGCGGTATACACAACTAAAAGCCGATATGGTGAATGCCTTATATTATGGTTGTTCCTGCGCCTCTGCCGTCGGTGAGCCTCGTCGGATTATCGGGCTAGAAACTCCCTTACTGATTCTAGGAATGTATCTACATCTATCAGGGCGCTCGTCTTCTCATTTCTGCTTTTGATCTCTATCTTGTTTTGAGGTATGTTACGAGGGCTGACGGTGAGGCGCACCGGGCAGCCGATGAGGTCAGCGTCGTTGAACTTTACACCGGGTGACTCCGCTCGATCATCCAGGAGCACATCGAAGCCCGCACCCTTCAGGCGCTCGTAGGCGTCATCCGCCGCTTGCGTTACCTCAGAGTTGTCGTAGTTGAGGGCGCAGATGTGCACCTGATACGGAGCTATCGCGGCAGGCCAGATAATACCCTTTTCGTCATGGTTCTGTTCTACCGCCGCAGCTAGAAGCCTGCCAACGCCTATTCCATAACATCCCATAATTGCAGGCCGCGACACGCCGTTTTCATCCAGGAAGTTAGCGCCCAGTTTCTCACTGAATACCACGCCCAGCTTGAATATATGGCCAACTTCGATGCCTCTATCAGAGGCCATTGGCTCGCTGCAGTGTGGGCACCCGCTCCCCTGTCTGGCTAATGCTATATCCGTAATAATATCCGGCTCAAAGTCCCTGGGATAGTTGGCATTTCTTAGGTGGGCGTCGGGCTTGTTAGCTCCCACTACGAAGTTAGACCCGGTGAGGATGGAATCGTCTGCGAGGGTCAATACTCCCGTTAAGCCTATCTGAGAGGCGAACCCGGCGTGTATGCCGGCCTCTTTGACCTCCTCGTCGGTGGCTAATCGTAGGTCGGTGGCCTTGAGGGTGTTTTTGAGCTTGACCTCATTGACCTCCAGGTCGCCTCTTATGGACACAAAGACAAGTTTACCATCTGCACTGTAGAAGACCGCTTTGATGGTCTTGGTTTCCGGTATGTTCAGGAAGTTTGCCAGGCCCTGGATCGTCTTGATCCCGGGTGTGGATACCTCTTCCAGAGACATTAGCCCCTCTTGAGGCAGCTTCTCTTTCACAAACCGCGCCTTCTCGGCGTTGGCTGCGTAGCCACAGTTCAGGCAGTGGAGTATGTCGTCCTCCCCACTTTCCGCCAGCAGCATGAACTCATGGGAGTCTTTGCCGCCGATGGCGCCGCTATCCGCCTCTACCATCAACGCCGGTAGGCCGCAGCGGGAGAATATGTTTTTATACGCCTGCATCATCTTTCTATAGCTCGTCTCCAACCCGTCCTCATCCACGTCGAAGCTGTAGGCGTCTTTCATTATGAACTCGCGTACCCGCACCAGACCGCCTCTTGGTCTTGGCTCATCACGGAATTTGGTCTGGATCTGGTACAGGATCTGAGGAAGGTCACGGTAACTTTGGACCTGCTGTCTGACCAGAAGAGTTATTACCTCTTCGTGGGTTGGGGCGATGACAAGCTCCCTGTCTCTCCGGTCACGGAGCCTATAGAGGGCGGCGCCGAAGGCCTGGGCTCGACCACTCTCTTCCCATATCTCCAATGGCTGGAGCGCGGGCATGAGAAGCTCATTGGATCCGGCGGCATCCATCTCCTCTCTCACGATGCCCTCAATCTTTCGGAAGGCACGCCAACCTAAGGGTAGCAGTGAGTATAAGCCGGTAGAGAGCTGCTGGACCATTCCAGCCCTGGTCAAGAGCTGGTGACTTATGGTATCTGCGTCAGAGGGTGGCTCCCGAAGGGTTTTGCCAAAAAGCTGAGAGAAGCGCATCTTTATGCTCTGAGTACTTTATGCTTTTTGAGCAGGGCTATGCCGTCCTGCATCGACTGTACATCCTGGCTCGAGTCAATCTCTAAGGTGCGAAAGCCGTCCTCGGGAAGGGACATGCCGATGATTTCCCAGGAGAGCTCGCCGGCTCCTGGCGCCCGGTGGTCTGTTATGACCTTAACATCGTTAATGTGGCTGCCAATGAGCCTGTCTCGGTGGCGTGCGAACCATTCCTCATGTCGGGTAAATCCCAGGCGATGGATGATCTCGGCGTGGCCGGTATCATGCCAGTAACCCACCACGTTTGGATCGGTCTCTGCCAGCAGGATGCCCATTTCGTCTATATTGGGTATTTCATAATAATAACAGCGGTTCTCCAGCCCCAGCTTTACTCCCCGCTCCCCTGCGTAATCAGCGAGCTCCTTTATGGTTTTTATAGCCATCTCGAAGTATGGAGCCTCTTTGGCCTTACGCTCGGAGATAAGCCACTCCTTACCTTCGATGAACTCTTGTTCCTGGGTCTTGCCCTCGGCGAATAGCCTTCTGAGGTTTCGCTCATGCTGATAGTAGTTTCCCACGTCTCCCATGTGGAGAACGGCAGCCTTTGCGCCAAGGCGGTGCGCCAGATCGATCGTGCCCTTTGCGAAGCTTATGGCCTCACGTCGCTCCGGCTCATCGGTGCTACAAAGGGAGAGGTCACCGGCCGGCTTACTGCCATCCGCACAGTTGGCCAGAGGGCAGGGATCGTGGAGGGAGGTTATGGTAAATCCATCCGGCTGTACTCCTTCGATCTCCTTCAACCACGCGGAGGGGAACTGATGGTTAAGCTCCGCATATTCCATCCCCAGTGCCTTGCCGGCCTCTGCGAACTCCCCATAGGTCTCGAACCGCCCAATACCCCACATAGTAGAAAGCGCGATAGTCTGCATCAATGACTCCTATGACTTCTTAGTGACACTCTTATCATACCCGCTTAGGATAGCGGTTTTGGTCTAGTAGGGTTACCTAAGTAACTCCACGAACTCTTCAACGGTCATATCACCACTGCGAATGAGCTTTCGTAAGGTGCCTCGGTCGAGCTCGCGATGGTCCGGGATGGAAAGATACTACACGTCAACCTGGCAGACCAGCGCCTTCTTAGGAGTCTCGTCAACAAGTTTTTCTGCTTCAACCTCCAGCCAGCCTAATATAGCTTCTCTGATACTATTAAGGGCCTCACCTTCGGTTTTCCCCTGGCTTATACATCTCGGCAGAGTAGGACATTCAACTGCGAAGAAGCCGTCCTCACCTTTCTCTATCGTAACCGCGAGTTTCGTCTTGCGCCTTCAATAAATCAACTGTCTAGCTTCGGAATCGGCAGTCCCATTTTATTCCTTACGGTTAGAATACCCTTTATAGCATCTTTAATGTTTCCTAAAGCCTCTTCCTCAGTGATTCCCTGGCTGACGCATCCCGGCAAAGACGGACATTCAACCACGAAGAAGCCGTCTTCGTCTTTCTCTAAAGTGACTGTAAACTTCATCGTTAAGGCACCTCACGCAACTGGGTTACGCACGGGGAAGCTTTTAGTCCCTGGCAGGGACCTCCATGGTCTCGATCTCGCTCATCAGTACTTCCAGGAAGTCCTTCTCGTCCACGGTCTTATAGATCTTGCCCTGCTTGAAGATAACGCCCTTGCCTTTCCCGCCGGCTATGCCTATGTCCGCATCTTTGGCTTCTCCGGGTCCGTTAACTACGCAGCCCATTACGGCTATTTTGAGTGGCTTGTCTAGTTGCTTCAAGCGTTCCTCTACTTGTTGCGCCAGTCCAATTAGGTCGATTTGAGCGCGCCCGCACGACGGGCACGCAACCAGGGTTGGCCCTTTCTGACGAAGGTTGGTCGAGCGAAGTATCTCCCAGCAAGCCTTGATCTCTTCAACGGGGTCACCGGATAGTGATACCCGCAGCGTATCTCCTATGCCTTCCATAAGGAGCGCGCCGATCCCGATGGCGCTTCTTACAGATCCGGGGAACACGGTACCGGCCTCTGTAACTCCCAGGTGGAGCGGATATGGAACCAGCTGCGCCATTCGGCGGTTGGCTTCTATCATCGCATAAATATCGAACGCCTTTAAGGAGATCTTGATGTCGTGAAAGTCCAATTCCTCAAGGAGCTGGATCTCCTCAAGGCCGGCTTTGACCATTCGGTTTACCAGGAACTCGCCCCTGAGCTTGGGGGTCGCTCCTTCCGGCATCTCGTCGCCGCCGGTGAGAGGTGGAAGGCTCCCTTCGTTGACGCCAATGCGAATGGGTATGTGGGCAGATTTGGCTGCTAACACCACTGCCTCGATCCTCTCCCGCACCCTAATATTGCCGGGATTGAGGCGTACCATATCGGCCCCGTTGTCTATGGCAGCGAGAGCGTTCTTGAAGTCAAAGTGTATGTCGGCCACGACGGGTATGGAAATCCTGGCTTTGATCTTCGAAATCGCATTGGCCTGATTGATATTCAAACAGGATACTCGAATTAGTTCACATCCCACATCCTCGAGGCGATGTATCTGGGACACGGTGGCGTCTACGTCCGCGGTATCAGTTGTAGTCATCGACTGTACTGCCACTGGTGCACCACCGCCAATTTGTAGGCCGCCGACAAAGACCGGTCTGGACTGCCGTCGTTGTACTTCCATCATGGGAATAAGCTGTCCCCCTTTATTATTTTGAGGATATCGCCGTAACTCACTATAACAATCATTATCATGAGAAGGATAAAACCAGCCAGGTGAGCCAGCGCTTCTTTCTCTGGTGGAATGCGCTTGCCTCCTCTGATCCCCTCCAGCACCACGAAAAAAGCTCTTCCACCATCCAACATAGGTATCGGCAGCATGTTTAGTATTGCCAGATTGATGCTAAGTAGAGACATCCACTGCAGCAAGGTTGAAAAACCCTGCTGCGCTACCTCTCCCGTCATACGCGCAATTCCGATGGGGCCGGTGACCTCAAAGTTGCTGCTACCGCGGGAAGAGAATAACCCTAAGATCCCGTTCTTGAAAAGGGTTAGCATGTCTGTAGTGTTGCGCACTCCAAGAGGAAGGGCCTTCCATATCGGGTAGGACTGGCTTACGATCTTCGTCTCGCCTTCCGGCATTGATATCATAATGCCCGTCGCACCTTGGTTGGGTGGGGGACTCCATCGGGCTAACACCCTGCTCTGAATTTGCTGCTCTCCTCGCTGGAGCATCACATTAATCGTTGAACCCAGGTTTACCTGTATGCTTAGACTAACGTCGGTGATGTTCTGGATTTTTCTATCGTTGATCTTAAGGATGCGGTCCCCGGTTTGGAGGCCCGCTCCTTGCGCCGGAGAGTCTGGTAGAACCTGAAGTATCTCCACGGGACCCACCGGCATATCTCGCGGAATCATATATATCACGGTGAATAGCACTACCGGTAACAAGGCATTCATCAACGAGCCGGAGCTCAATATGATAAGCCTCGTCTTCATGCTCTTGCTAGCGAGGCTTCCGGGTTCTTCAGGGTCCTCTTCGCCAAGCAGTTTTACGAATCCCCCAAGGGGCAGGAGGTTTATCGAGTAATCGGTATTCCTCCACCGCACGGCGAATAGCCTGGGCGGGTAACCAATCCCGAACTCTTGTACGACTACGCCAGACATTTTAGCCGTTACGTAGTGGCCCAGTTCATGTACCACTACTAACACTATAAGGACCGGGAAGAATACGGCCAACGAAATGACAGCACTATCCATCAAGCGACCTCTGTACGTATTTACGGCCCCACTCTTCCGCCTCCAGAACGTCATGAATGGTTGGGTTAGCGGTATTTATGTGAGCTTGAATAACTTCTTCAATTAATTGCGGGATCTTCAAATATGTGATGTGGCCTTCTAAGAAGAGTTGGACGGCAGCATCATCGGCTCCGATGAGAGCGGCGGGATATGTTCCCCCCTTTTTCGCCACGGATAAGGCCAATCTAAAACAAGGGTATCTGCTTGAATCTAACTCCCCGAAGGCCAGGCTCCCTATTCGGTCCAGCTCCAGCACCGGCATTGACTCGTCTTCCCACCTTTCCGGATACGATAGGGCGTACTTGATCGGCAGGTGCATATCCGGACAGCTGAGCAGGACTTTCAACGAGCCGTCCTTCATCTCCACCAATGAGTGTACGATGCTCTCTCTGTGAAGTATTACATCTATCTTATCCAAAGGTAAATTGAAGAGCCATGCTGCTTCTATTACCTCCAGCCCCTTGTTCATGAGGGTGGCTGAGTCAACAGTTATCTTAACTCCCATCTGCCAAGTCGGATGCCTGAGGGCCTCCTCCGGAGTTACCTCACTCAGCTTATCGATCTGGTAATCACGAAAAGCGCCGCCTGAAGCGGTAATAACAAGCCTGGAGACCTGGCCCTTCCACTCTGAATCAATAGACTCGCCCCGCAGGCATTGCCACAAAGCGTTGTGTTCACTATCTATCGGGAGTACGGTACCGCCGCCCGTGACGGCGGCCTCCATGACCAGCCCACCGGCCATGACCAGCACCTCTTTGTTTGCTATGGCGACGGTCTTGCCGGCTTGTAAAGCGCCTATAGTTGGCAGCAAACCCGCTTTTCCAGAGGTAGCAACCACTATGATATCCACGTCGTCCAGGGTAGCTATCTCCTCAAGGGACGCCGCGCGGTATATTCCCGTATTTGCGAATCCGGGTGAAAAGTCTATGGGCGCCAGGGAGTAGTAAGCACGGGGTGTTAACTGTTCAATTTGCTGGCTCAAAAGAGCGGAGTTTCTTCCTCCGGTAATAGCTACTATTTTTAGCCTGTCCGGAAAAGACTTGGCTACTTCCAAGGTCTGTCTTCCGACCGACCCGGTGGAGCCAAGAACGGCAATTCGTTTCATTTTTGAATCGTCAGCCACTGAGCATAATAGTATATCAAGGGTATAACAAACACAAGGCTGTCCAGCCTGTCAAGCACCCCGCCATGTCCCGGAATTAAGAACCCGGCGTCTTTGACTCCGGCGCTACGTTTCACCATTGACTCTACCAGATCGCCGACCTGGCTGGCTACTCCGATGATGGCGCCGGCAATT
>SHYC01000052.1 GCA_009693005.1 Dehalococcoidia bacterium
GTCGGTGTAGGCACCGGAGGCACTATCACCGGCGTAGGCGAGGTGCTGCGCAATGAGATACCAGGCGTGCTCATAGTGGCAGTTGAACCGTCCCGGTCCCCGGTGCTATCGGGAGGCAAGCCCGGGCTGCACGGCATACAGGGCATCGGCGCAAGCTTTGTTCCCGGAGTTCTCAACGTGTCCATAATCGATGAAATAATTGAGGTCGAGGATGAAGATGCCATCGAGATGTCCGCTCGTCTGGCCAAGGAGGAGGGACTGCTGGTAGGAATATCGGCCGGAGCCAACGTGTTTGCCTCGGTCCAAATCGCTAAAAGACTTGGAGCAGGAAAAGTGGTGGTCACAGTGCTTCCCGACACCGGTGAGCGCTACCTTAGCGGTTATTCTGCCGGCCTGGACACCGGCGAGGTAGTGGTCCCTAAGTCTATGACCAGGTCCAATAGTAGAGCGCAGCGAAGAACGTCGAGAAGTTAAGAGTTCTTGCGGTGTTAGCAAAAATGCTTGGAACCATGCAGCGCCCCGGGCTTTAGCTTGGGGTTCGTTAAACAAAAGTGGGAATTATTAGTTCTCTCGTAAAGAAATCGGAGGTCATTTATGGCAATCAAAGTATACATCCCAGGCCCTTTCAGGGTAGCCACCAACAACTCATCCAAGATAGAAGGGTACGGTGATGATGTTGGCGAGGTATTGAAGGATGTGGGCCGCCGTTATCCTGGAATAAAGGCGCTTATCTTCGACTCAAAAGGGGAGGTAGCAGACCATGTCTGTGTCTTCATAAACGGCCGCGATATCAACACCCTTCAGAATAATGGCACAAAAGTTACCGAGGGCGACGAGGTCTCAATAGTCCCCGCGATGTCCGGCGGCGCGGTTCCCTTTACCGAGGAGCAGATCAGGAGGTACAGCCGCCATATCATACTTCCTCAGGTGGGCGGCAAGGGCCAGAGGAAGCTGCTTGGGGCTAAGGTCCTTCTTATTGGCGCTGGTGGACTAGGCTCGCCGACGGCTCTCTATTTGGCGGCCGCTGGAGTCGGCACTCTGGGCATCGTAGACTTTGACACCGTAGATATCAGCAATCTCCAGAGGCAGATCCTGCACCACAACCATGATGTAGGACGACTAAAGGTTACATCTGCTCAGGAGAGCATTGCCGACGTCAATCCGGATGTGCAGGTGATTCCACACGCACTGGCGCTGACCTCTGAAAACGCTCTAGAGATCATACGTCAGTATGACATTGTTGTTAATGGCTGTGACAATTTCGCGACCCGCTATCTGGTTAACGATGCTTGTGTATTCTTGAACAAACCGCTGGTGGATGGAAGTATATTCCTGTTCGAGGGCCAGGCCTCGGTGTTCATGCCCGGCAGGGGCTGCTACCGCTGCCTCTACCCGGCGCCGCCTCCACCGGGCATGGTGCCGAGTTGCCAGGAAGCCGGCGTGCTTGGTGTGCTGCCCGGCATCGTGGGATGCGTTCAGGCCATCGAGACCATAAAGCTGATCCTGGGCATCGGTGAGCCCCTGGCTGGAAGGCTGCTCCTCTTTGACGCCCTGAGCATGGACTTCAGGGTAATGAGGCTGAGGAAGGACCCAAGCTGCCCGGTCTGCGGTGATAATCCAACTATCACAGAGCTTATTGACTACGAGGAGTTCTGCGGAGCGCCAATTACGGTCGGATAAAACTACGAGTACTGAGGGCTAAAGCCCCTGTCATGATGATCTGGTCTTGCGCCATAGATTCAGTATACCCCAGGCTACAGCCTGGGGTATACTGGGTAAAAACGCATAAGGACTTAACTAAGGAGATGATATGTCTGTTGAGGTAAGGGTTACCTCCCTGCTTCAGAAGGCCATCGGAGGGGCCAAGAGTGTGAGCGCTCAGGGGGATACGATATCCGCCCTGTTGGACAATCTGGAGAGTTCCTACCCCGGCTTTAAGAGCAATGTCCTGGCGGACAACGGGGAGCTACATCGCTTCGTAAACATATATAAAAACAATGAAGATATTAGATATCTGGGTAATTTGGATACTCCGGTAGGCAGTGGAGATGTCATCTCTATCCTGCCCGCCCTGGCTGGTGGCTCTACCAGTTGCCGGCCTTAGATATTAACATCATGTTGAATAAAAGCCTTATTGACACCATCGGAAACACGCCCCTGGTGGAGATGCCCAAGTTATCTCCCAAGCCAGGGGTACGTATATTCGCCAAGCTGGAGGGACAGAACCCCACCGGCAGCATGAAGGACCGCATCGCCAAGTATATGATCGAGCAGGCCGAGGCGAGCGGGAAGCTGACAAAGGACAAAATAGTCCTGGAGCCTACCAGCGGCAACACCGGCCTGTCGCTGGCTCTAATATGTCTGATAAAGGGCTATAGGCTAAGGGTCGTTATGCCAAACAACGTCAGTAACGAGAGAAAGCAGTTGCTGCGGATGTACGGGGCCGATCTCGTGCTAACCGAGGACAGCAACAACACCAACGGGGCAATCGCGACCGCGCTGAGAATGGCTGAGGAAGACTCTAACTACTATATGCCCTATCAGTACGGCAATCCAGCCAATCCCCAGGCCCACTACGAGACCACGGGCGTCGAGATTATCAAAGACCTGCCGGAGGTAGACGTTTTCATAGCGGGGCTGGGCACAGCCGGCACCCTCATGGGAGTGGGTAGAAGGCTAAAAGAGCACAATCCGAATATCAAGGTTATAGCCGTGGTCCCACACCCCGGAGATTTCGTCGCCGGAATACGCAGCCTGGAGGAGGGGTTCATCCCCCCGATTCTGGACGACACTATGCTGGACGGCAAGGTAATGGTCTCCAGTGAGGACTCCTTTATCGCCGCAAAAGAGCTGCTAAAGCGCGAGGGCATCTTCGCAGGCATATCGGCCGGTGGCGTGATCCACTGCGCGGTGATGATGGCCCAGAGGATGGAGCAGGGCAACATCGTCGCACTCCTGGCCGACGGCGGCTGGAAATATCTGAGCACAGAGCTGTGGTCTAAAGAACACCCTGAAGAGCAAGCAGACCTGCATACCAGGATATGGTGGTAGGCTTAGGTAGCACCTTTAGGTTTGGGAAGTACCGAGGGCTGAAGCCCTCGGTACGATAGAGAAGATGCCACAGTCTTTAGCCTGTAGCGTGGCTCGTACAAAGCCTTAGTATTTTGAAAGGAGACTCGACCTTGGGTGATAAAGGGTACGCAAGGGAGGAGTTACTGGTCGACGTAGAGTGGCTTAAGTCGCACGTAGACGATTCGTCCGTGAAGATACTCGATACCAGGCCGCCTCAGAGGTACGCGGCCGGCCACATAAAAGGCGCGATAAACCTGCTGGTGGGGCGGCTGGACAATCCAGCCAGTCCAGTACGTAGCATGCCTTTGCCTACTGACCGGTATGCCATGTATGTAGGCAACCTTGGTATTGGCAACAATGACCACGTGGTCATATACGACGAGCAGGGTCTGGTGGCATCTTCCAGAGTATTTTGGGTAATGGACTATTATGGGCATGGTAAGTTATCCCTTTTGGATGGAGGATTTGTGGCCTGGGCGCAGAGCGGCGGTGAGGTCACCACAGACATTCCTCAGCCAACCCCCAAACAGTACTCGGCAAATCCCGGTCCTGATAAGTTAGTCGAGAAATCTGACATGCAGGAAAGGCTTGGCAAGCCGGAGGTCGGCATTTTGGACACCCGCACTCCGGCGGAGTACCGGGGTGAGATGGTACAGGCGATGAAGGGCGGCCATATACCGGGAGCGGTCAATATAGACTGGACTAATGCCATGACTCCGGGCAATCCTTCATCATTTCGGCCCGCGTCTGAGCTGGAAGATATGTATGCTAAGTCTGGCATAACCAAAGACAAAGAGGTGATAACATACTGCCAGTCTGGCGTTCGTTCCGCCCATTCGTACTTTGTGTTGAGGCTGCTGGGCTATGACAGGGTAAAGAACTATCCTGCGTCATGGGGAGAATGGGGCAACGACCCGTCTACCCCTGTAGAAAAGTGAAATAGATGGTAGAATAGACACGACACTTACGAGAGGGATGACATTATGACTATTGAGAACACTAAAGTGAACTTGGAACTGGACTTGAGGGGCGAGGTCTGCCCTTACACCTTCGTAAAATCAAAGCTCGCCATCGAGGATATGGAGATCGGCGAAGTCCTTCAGGTGATCCTCGATCACATGGAAGCAGTGGACAACGTTCCCAAGAGCATGACCAACGAGGGCCAGCAGGTGCTGGGCGTAGACCAGATCAACGAGACCGACTGGGCTGTGACCATACTCAAGCAGAAGGACTAGAGAGGTCCTAGCGCGTTACTAGCGGAACTTAACATAACAAAGGTCTGCGGATGGCCCAGGATATTCTTGGCCAAGGAGCAGGCCTTTTCATTTTTCTCTGTTTTAACCTTACTCGAGGTCTGGTAATGGAATAAATTATGTATGCAAAACCAGCAGCTCGCCCATATTGTGTTGTTAGGAATAAAGACTATCAGGACGTATTGGAAAGGAGGTCTCGCATGAGCACGGGTAAACAGATACGCTTGACTACCCTGTCTAGCTGCGCGGGTTGAGCCTCCAAGTTTAGCCTTGCGGCACTGGCTCAGGTGCTGGGCCAGCTACCTAAAGTCAATGATCCTAACTTGCTGGTTGGTACGGAGACCGGCGACGACGCGGCAGTGTACCGCCTTACGGATGACATTGCCCTGGTGCAGACGGTGGACTTCTTTACGCCGGTGATGGACGATCCCTATATGTTCGGGGCCATAGCCGTTGCCAACGCCGTCAGCGATGTCTATGCTATGGGAGGGATACCCATTACCGGCCTGGGCATCCTGTGCTTTCCTGAGGAAGGGCTGCCGGACTACGTGCTGCCGCAAATACTAAAGGGAGCGACGGATAAGGCCGCCGAGGCAGGGTTCCCGATTGTGGGCGGCCACAGTGTAAAAGACGCCGAGCCCAAGTACGGCCTTGCCGTAACCGGTATCATAAAGCCAGGGAAGCAGACGACCAATGCTGCGGCGAGACCCGGCGATCAACTAGTCCTGACCAAGCCTCTGGGTATCGGCATCATAACCACCGGCATAAAACGGGAGGCCGTTAGCGAGGCCACTGCTCGAAAGGTCATGGAGGTGATGAGCACTCTGAACAGGGATGCATCCAGAGTCATGATGGAGCATGGCGTAAAGGCCTGCACAGATATCACCGGTTACGGACTTCTTGGCCACCTTTCTACCATGGCCCAGGCCAGCAAGGTGAAGGCGATTATCAGAGCATCTACGGTGCCGGTGCTGGAAGAGGCCTGGGACCTGGTGGCAAAAGGGGTAGTCCCCGGTGGTACCGAAAGCAACAAAGCCTTTCTGGAAGAGCTGGTGGAGTGGTCGCCGTCTATATCGGAGGATACGAAGATAATACTTTGTGATGCTCAGACCTCCGGTGGCCTGCTTATCGCAGTTCCCAAGGCCGGGCTTGAGGGACTGCTCGCAAGCTTGAAAGGTGCTGGCGTGCAGTGGGCCGCACATATCGGTGAGATATTGCCCGCTGATGGTCGGCCCGTACATGTACAGGAGTGATGCCCGCATATATGGTAAACTCATCACAATAGCGAGTGAGAGGAGGAGATTATGCCCATCGAAACCATCAACGGGTTCCGCATGTACTACGAGGTGCACGGGAACGGCTACCCCTTTGTCTGGGTCCACGGAACTCTTGGTGGTGGTGAAGGGAGCGAAGGCTTCTCGAAGAACCACGCCCAGGCCCTATCAAACCGCTTTCGCCTTATCCTCTATGATCGCCGTACCGCCGGGCGCTCCGAGAGCCCAACTGAGGGCTACTCGATGGCTATCTTCGCCGAGGACGTTCTTGCCCTCCTGAAAGAACTGGGAGTGGGGCGGGCCCATATACTGGGCGGCTCTGCGGGAGGGCCTATCGCCATGACCTTCGCGCTGGAGCATCCGGAGATGGTAAACAGCCTTTTCCTCGTCAACACCATGACCTTCTCCTCGGAGCCGGAGCGTGTGTTCCGCCGGAAAGAGCTGGACACGATTCTCGCGGCGGAGCGGACCGGCGGCAGAGAGGCCGGGGCCGAGGCCGCGGTCCTTTACCGCGAGCCCCAGATGAAAGCCCAGGACCCGGAGCGCTTCCAGCGCCTTTATGAGATGCGGCTGCGTAACTACGAGGGCGTCAACCATTCCACGGAGGCGTACCTGGCAGTCGGCGACTCCATCGAGAAGCGTCTGGGGGAACTGAAGATGCCGGTGTTCATCGCTCACGGGGACGCTGACGCCACCATCCCGGTGCGCTGCGGCCACGACCTCCACCGAGGCGTCCCCGGCTCCGAGCTTCACGTAATCCCAGGAGCAGGTCACGGCCTCCTGAGGAACGAGCCGGAGTTGATGCGCAAGTTGATGCTGGACTTCCTGAATCGGGTAGCACAGCCAGTTGGGTAAACGACGGTCTGGGTTATCACAAGATTTGCAAATAAGAATAGTAGAAGGGTAGTTAGTGTAGCCCTTGAAACAGGGTGTCCAGAGGGACAGAGTCCCTTTGGCAGGGGTTTGGGGGTGTCCCCCAAATATAATGTCCCATTGGGATACCTTGCCTGCCCTGAGCTTGCCGTAGGGAACCCCCTTACTAAGGGGGTTTGGGGGTTAGAACACCAACGCCATCACAGCCACAGGGAGAGATTGCCAAGGGGCTATCGCTCCTCGTAATCGTCCATGCCGCTTACCAGCAGCACCATAGGGGATGAAAATAGTACAAGCGTAGCCCGTTCCTTGAGGCTCTCGAAACCTGTAGTGAGGTTCTCGAATTAGGATCGGGCGGTACCCCTTCGACGAAGCTCAGGACATGCTTCGAGAACCTCAGGCAACGACTACCCAGCGCCGCATTTTCAAAGCAGTAAGCAATTGGGGGTAACTACCTTGTTCCGTATAGAAAAGAAGTTTGCTGATGAGATGATCGCCCATGCTATCGAGGACGCACCGAACGAGTGCTGCGGCATAATAGCGGGTAAGGACGGGAAGGTCACTCAGGTCTACCGGGCGATCAACGCCCATTTGAGTCCCTACAGCTATACCATCGACACGAAAGACCTCTTGCGGATAGATGGGGAGATAAGCGATAGGGAATGGGAATGGATTGGGATCTACCATTCGCATACTTTTACCGAAGCCTACCCCTCGGCGACAGATATCAACCTTGCTTTTCTACCAAATCTGCTCTATTTTCTCGTGTCCCTTAGGGACAGCTCCAGCCCTGACCTGCGGGCCTTTCATATTTTCAGGGAAGATGGCACTGTTACTGAGGAGCCGTTAGCGATATTTGAGTGATGATATAAGGGTTACGCATGGCGGTAGGAACAAAATCTCCAGCTTCACTGTATTAACTACTAGAGAACACCAAACAAGGATCAAAGGAGATAATCGCCATGCACAATGCCAGGACAATAGTGATAGCGCTGCTGCTGGCTGTGGGACTAACAGGTCTTGGGACCTTTGCCGTGATCAGCAACGCTCAGGAATCTCGCCACACCACAGTAGCAGCAAACGTTCAGGGAACATTCGATCATGATGCGACGCGCGGCTGGCTCGGCATAGCCCTGGCTGACCTGACCCCGGAATTGGCTACCAAGCTCGGTATATCTGCCACCTCCGGCGTTGTAATTATCAACGTCGCCGCCGTCAGCCCAGCCCATGATGCCGGACTGCTGAGGGGAGATGTAATCGCCAAGGTAAACGGCGCTGCGGTCGCTAACGTGAAGGAAGCTATGACGGCTCTGAAGGACCTCACGGTTGGAGCTGCGGTAACCCTAAGCATAACGAAGAACGGTAATACGAGCGATCTCTCGGTCACTGCGGCAGCGAGGCCACAACCCGCTCAGGGTCATGGCCCCAAGGGAGGAGCTTTGGGACGGCACGGGGGTCTGCCCTTCCTCGGTCATATTGGCGGAATGCTGCCTGAGTTGAAGGATATACCGAGGGACCAGTTCTTCTCGCATATTCTGGGCGGCCAACGTAAGTTTAAGGACAAGGATGGCAACGTGCTGACACAAGATATCGCCGCAGGCACGGTGGCGTCTGCGCAAGCCGGCAGCATGGCCGTGAACTTGAATGAAAGCGGCCAGAAGCAGTACACATTAGGTGACGACGTGAAGTTCTTCCCCGAAACGACAACTGCTGATAATATCGCTGACGGCGCAAAGGTCGTCGTGATATCCTTAAACGGACAGGTGCGGACCGTGGTCGCATTGGTCCCGCCGCAGCCTCGCACCGGAACCGGTGATGTTGGGCCTCAACGCCAGAACTTCGATAACGGCAGGCGGCAGCGCTCGGCCGCTGGCGACGAGGGGAAGGCAGCGGGATTCTTCGGGCGTGGTCCGCAGGCACAAGGCCAGCTTGGCAATATGCCAAACTTCCAGGATACGCCCAAGAACTTCCAGCAGAGAACGAATAATTCCGGAGGGGCTGGCGCTGGAGCGCTCTAGCATCAACAAACAGTTGGGCAAAACTCACCAAAAGTTGACATGATAAGACTGTTACTCCTCTCGCTGTCACTTAGCATCAGCGTCATAGCTTTAGGGTGTGGAGCACAAGAGACCGCTAACAACGGCGGTCTGAGTGGCTCCACACCCTACGTCGGCGCTACTGATAGTAATATTAAGACGCAGGACTACTCTAAGGCGGAAGCTGCAGCGTCTAGTCAAGGCAATTCTTTGCCTGGCGCAGAAGGGAGCGCTGCGTCCACATCGCCTCCAACAGCTGAGGCAGCTTCCAGTGCCGCGGAACAAAGCGCTGTGCCTTCGTCTCCTCCAACTGCCGAAATACTGCCCGGACGCGCCGCGCAGCCAGAACCCAGGATTCCACCTGGGACCCCGGAATCACCCACACCTCCGCAGTCATTGATAGATCAATCATGGGTCCAGTTTATTCCGTCGGAAGGCTGGGCAGTACAGCGACTTTGGGAGATTGGGGTTGGGCCCAAAAACGGCAGGAGGACCATCGCCATTGACCCGGGACATGGAGGGCCTGAAGTTGGGGCTGCCAGCGGCTCTCTTGCGGAGAAGAACGTTAACCTCGAGATAGCCAGGAGGCTCAAAAGCTTGCTGGAGACATCGGGCTATCGCGTCGTCTTGACCAGAGATTCGGACAGCCGGTCGTACACCGTTCCGGATGATAAGGCAAACCTGGCGTTCTCCGGGACAAGAGCGGACCTGCAGGGCAGGGTTGATATAGCCAATGCGGCAGAGGCGGATATATTTGTATCGATCCACAACAATGGATCAGGTGACGCCGGGCAGAACGGCACCGAGGTGTGGTACTCCAGCGACAGGCCCTTCGCCGATAAGAGCTTTAGGCTGGCCCAGAATGTGCAGGACTCCCTCGTTAGCCAGTTAAGAGCAGCGGGATACAATACTACTAACCGCGGTCTCAAAGACGGCGCGTTCTTCAGGGTGTTCAACGGCCAGAGCTTCCCGCTTTTTGTTCTGGGCAGGCCGCGTATCGCGCCTCGGCCCACTAGAGCTACCAACATGCCGGGTGTTTTAGGCGAGACCTTGTTTCTTTCCAATCCATCCGATGCGCCAATGCTTAGAAGCGACGCCATTCTGGTTGCTATAGCGATGGGGTACACGGAGGGCATAGCCCGCTATTTTGCGTCGTTAGATGGTGGCAGATAGAACATTCTTAGTCACGGTAAGGTCCTTCTTTATTCCGTCCCAGCTCTTGAGCGGACTCTGACGCTGCGGAGAGTGACTGTGATAAAGTGATCGAGGTGGTTACTGTAGTTGGTAAGCACGTCATTCAGACGCCCGATGCGGGCCGCAATCTTGGTCGTCTCGAGCCGAAGGTAAATAACTCCTGAATGGGGCTGGAGGCGGCGAAAGACCAACTCGCCGAAGTCTCGGTCGTCAGTAATTAGAATGCGTTGTTCCTGGACCGCTAGCGAGAGTACAGCAACATCTCTGAGGGATCCCGGGTGGTCGGCGCCAACTCTGGTAACATCATGGCCTAGGCCGCGCAGGTAGCCAACTAGGCGTGCATCAGAGCTTGCGTCCACCAAAAACCTCATACCTGCGCATGGAAAGTAGTAGGCGAGGGTCTTCGTTGGCGCCTAACCGCAGCGCGCGCATAAGCTAGGCATGCTTTTACATCCTCCTCGGTCAGCTCCGGAAATGCAGCGAACAGGTCAGCGCGGTCGTTCTCCTCCAAGTGCGCAAGCACTCGCTCCACAGGAATCCTGGTCCCTTTAACTACGGGTTTACCCACCATAATCTCAGGGTCGCGGATAATTCTCTCTGCATATAATTCTTGCTGTTCTTTAGCCATTTTGATTACTTTGCCCTTCTGATAGCTGACAGGAATATTATATCATTCTTCTGCAAGTTATCTGCGAGTGAAGGGTGCCATGGGTAATGACAGCTCCAGTCACGCCTTCAGCAGCCCCTTATGCCGGAGCGCGCGCTCCAGCGACGGCTGCATCTTCAGGGCCTGGAACTCTCCGATGGCGAAGTCCAGGTGCTCCATCGCCTCTTTGCGTAGGGCCTCCGCCTGTAGGGGCGCAAGGCCTTGCGCCCCTTCCTCTGCCTCCTCCAGCAGCAGTTCCGCAATCTCAAGCCGTGTGAGCGCGGCCTCCGGTCGGAAGCGGATCTTGGCGCAGGCCTCCAGCACCTGTTGATAGTACGCCTTGGCCTGCTCCCGCTCCCCTAGCAGCGCCGCGGCCGCGCCTAAGTGTCGCGCAGGGCACGTAAGAGCCGGCTCGCCCCCGGCGGCCAGAGTAGACATCGGCGCCAAACGCGCTGACAGAAGGGTCGTGGTCTCCTGGTCGTCAAGCAGCACCGCCGCCTCCAAGAGCCAGAGGAGATGAGCAGCGGGTGCCTCGTCCCCTTCCGGGCCGATGCGGTACCGCTCCGTTAATTGGTGCAGAAGACTCTGGGCCTCTTCCCTGCGGCCCAAGCTGGCAAGGCAGAGAGCCCTGATGGCCGGCACGAATGCTCGTTCGGCCACTCCCGGTGTCTGCGGCGTCAGCGCGAGAAGAGCCACCTCGCCTAGGCCTAGGTAAAGCAGAGGCCGAAGAGTATTAGCGGCGGCCATAAATCGGGACGCAATCGGGCCGCCCAGTGCCTCACCTTGCGCTAGCATGTCAGAGCCAGTTGCAAGAGCGCCTTCAAGGTCTCCGCGCATAGTGGACTCGTTTATCCGTAAAACCTGAACCCGTCTTAAGGAGGCGGGGTCACGCATCCGGTCTGCTACCTCCTGCGCGCGGTTCCAGCACTCTTCCGCACGGGCGACGTCTCCCCACTGTAGGAAAACCATACCGCAATTATCAAAGATGATTACGAGCGTCCGGCCAGTCACGCGAGCTATGGCTTTGGTGAGAATTTCCTCGGCCAGCTCCAGCCGCTCCTCTTGCCGTCGCAGCGCCACATCGTTGCTGAGGAGGACAAGTACGGCGCGAAAAAGAGTCTCGGGCGCGTCGATCTGCCTGGCGACTTCCAGGGCTCGTACTCTCAGCGCCCTGGCCTCTGCAAACTCGTTGCTTGCAATTCGCAACCAGGCAAGAGCGATATCGGCTTCGGCCCGAGCCGCGGTGCCCGGGACCGCATCGCGGTCTGCTCTGGCCGCCCACTTCCGGAAACCAGGAGTAACCAAGGCGCCGGTAAACCGATAGTGGCCGTATAGGGCCGCTATGCAGGCACGGGAGGCCCGCACCTTGTCCTCCAGCGTCTCCGCAAGAGCTAACGCCTCCTCTGCTGTTTCTTCGGCTGCCCGCTGCGGCTCTCCAGAGAGCATCAGGCCCTCGGCAAGGGCCAAGAGCAGGTCGCAGCGCTTGGCCTTATCGGTAGGGTCTACCACTTCCTGGGCCTGGAGGGCGCTTTCGAGGTGTCTCACGGCCTCACCGTAGGCGTACACAGACACGGCTCGACTAGCCGCCATC
>SHYC01000053.1 GCA_009693005.1 Dehalococcoidia bacterium
CTAAAAGCCTCCGGCCTAAATTTCATAGGCAACATCGAAGGGCAAGATCTGTTCAAGGGCACTGCGGATGTGGTGATTACTGATGGATTCACAGGCAATATAGCGCTCAAAGTGGCCGAGGGAGTGGGACAGGCCATAATTAACAGCATTTTTGAGGCTATCAGCGATAAGATACAGTATAGGCTCGCCGCAGCGGCACTCAGGCCGGCTCTGAAGTCGGTAGCCAGGAAGCTGGACTACGCTGAACGAGGAGGAGCTCCACTTCTCGGCATCAACGGCGTAGTCATGATTTCTCACGGAAGGAGCAGCGCAAAGGCTATCAAGAACGCTATATCAGAGGCCAGGAGATGCGCGGAGAGCGATATAGTCGCCGCGATGCACGGCTTTGGCGCTTCTTCGGTCTGATAAGTACCTCAGGCATGATTAGTCAAGAAGCTTTAAACAGTTCGTAACAATCGTGGTTAGCCTAAACCTGTCGAATATTTTCATACTTTGCCGAATATGGAGAGGCCGCGATGTGGGATTCTCATAAGCTAAGCTCCCAATATCGCCTGCAACAGCAGCGGGCAAAACAATCATCCTTATAATCTTGTGAGGAAAGTCTCCAAAACTTTTAGACTTTTGTTATAATTATTCTGGAGGTCTGAAATATAGTGAAAATCTCTTCGGAGCAAATAGAAGGCAGCCAGGTAGTCCTAAGCGTAGAAGTAGATGAAGAGCGTCTTGAGCACGCGATGGCGCAAGCTTATCGACGGATGGCTAACAGGACCAATATTCCAGGTTTTCGGAAGGGCAAGGCTCCTCGTCACATGATAGAGCGTTTTTATGGCAGGGACGCGGTGCTGGAAGAGGCTCTTGAGCACTTGATCCCGGAAGCGTATCACGACGCAATTGAAGAGGAGAAAATAGATGTCATCGCCCAGCCTAAAGTAGAGGTGGTTCAGTCAGAGCCTCTCATATTCAAGGCCACCGTTCCGGTACGTCCCACCGTGGAGTTGGGAGACTATCACCAACTCCACTTTAGTTTGGACGCTAAGGCGGTAACGGACGAAGAGTTTGATAGCGCCCTGGAGCAAATGCGGACACGCTACGCTCAATGGGAGCCGGTCGACCGGCCGGTAGCAATTGGGGATATGTTGACAGCCGATATTGAAAACACGGTGGGTGACCAGCCCTCCAGCGTGGATACTGATGTAAACTATATAGTTACCGAAAACTTCCCTTTCCCAATGGAGGGTTTCTCTGAACAGCTTGTCGGCATAGAAAAGGATGGGCGAAAGGAGTTTACACTTAGCTTCCCAGAAGACCACGAGAACGAGGAAGTTGCCGGCAAGAAGATAAAGTTTTCGGTAACGGTCAAAGAGATCAAAGAGAAGAAGCTACCGGAGTTGGACGATGAGTTTTCAAAGACTGCGAGCGATGAATTTGAGAACCTCCAGCAGCTAAAGGACAAGCTACTAGAAAATATGGTTGAGAGTGCACAGGCCGAGGCTAAGAGATCTCTTGAGGACCAGGCAGTAGCTGCGGTTGTGGGATTAGCAAGGGTCGACTACCCAGACGTAATGATTGACCATGAGGTTGAGCATCTGATCCAAAATGACTCATCTTTGCCTCGTGACAAAGAAGGGAGAATGGACAGTTATCTGTCCAGCATAGGCAAGACCGAACAGGAGTTAAAAGCGGAATGGAGACCGCAGGCAATAGAGAAAGTGCTGAGGTCCCTGGTCATGCAGCGTCTTGCAGAGTTGGAGAACATCCAAGTAACTGAGGATGACGTCAACACCGAGATAGGCAGAATCGCCGATGGCTCCGGTGAGAGCGCCGACGCTATCAGAAACCTGTTCTCGTCAGAGACCGGGCGGGAATCTTTAGAGCGAATGCTTCTCAGCAAGAAGACTATTGACCGGCTGATAGAGATTGTGACCGCCAAGGAGAGCCCCACAACGCCGGCACGAAGAAGACGGAGACCTGCCAAAGCAGAAGAGACTGCAGGTGCTGTGACAGAGGAAGAGGTACCCAACAACAAAGAAACTGATTCTTAAGGGAGCGACAAATGGCCGGAATGGATAGTATTAGAAACATCGTACCAATGGTGATAGAAACGAGCCCCAGAGGCGAGAGGGCCTTTGATATCTACTCTCTACTGCTGAGAGAGCGGATCGTATTTCTGGGCACCCCCATCGATGACCACGTTGCAAATCTAATTGTTGCACAGTTGTTATATCTCGAACGAGAAGACCCCGACAAGGATATCCATCTGTACATACACAGCCCGGGTGGCGTCATCTCCGCGGGGCTGGCCATCTACGACACCATGCAGCTCATAAGGCCCGAAGTGTCTACCATCTGTGTCGGCGTGTGTGCCAGCATGGCCACCGTCCTTCTCTGCGCAGGAGCGGATGGCAAGCGTTACTCACTGCCCAATTCCACAGTCCACATTCATCAGGCCAGAGGCGGGGCAACCGGAGAGGCTTCAGACATTGAGATAGCTGCCAAGGAGATCCTTAGAGCCCAGGAGATTATCCGCAGCATCCTGGCTAAGCACACCAAGCAGCCCTATGATAGAATTGCTAGAGACTCGGACCGTGATTTCTATATGAGCGCAGAACAAGCCCGCGATTACGGAATAATCGATGAGATACTGACCTCGTCGGGACCCGCGCTGAAGTAACAGGTGGGTCCTCTTTGGGTATTTGGAGAAGGTACCGCAGTATCGTGCCTTAGGCAGGGCTAACTACCTTTTGGCTAGGCGCCCGAACTAAAGGCTAAGATGTAAATTAACAACTATTGGAGAATAAATTAATATGCCAGGCACCCGCAGCAGTAGAATGCAATACAACTGTTCGTTCTGTGGTAAGAGCCAGCATCAGGTTAAACGGCTTATCGCAGGGCCAAGCGCGGTCTATATTTGTGACGAGTGTATAGAGCTATGTCGGGAGATAATATTAGAGGAGAGTCCTAAGCCAAGTCAAACAAGACTGGTAACGGACAAAATCCCGGCGCCGAAGAAAATTTTTGAGCTGCTCAACCAGTATGTTGTAGGACAGGACCAGGCCAAGAAAGTTCTCAGCGTTGCTGTGTATAACCACTACAAGCGCATTGGAATCAACCAGGACATCACCGACATTGAATTAGAGAAAAGCAACATCCTGCTCTTGGGCCCCACTGGCTCAGGTAAGACTCTGTTAGCCCGCACCATGGCCAAGATATTGGACGTGCCCTTCTGCATAGCCGACGCCACATCTTTGACTGAAGCCGGGTATGTTGGGGAGGATGTGGAAAATATCCTACTCCGGCTGATTCAGGCCGCGGACTTCGACATCTCCAAGGCCGAAAGAGGCATAATCTACATCGACGAGATAGATAAGATCGCTCGGAAAAGCGCTAACCCATCCATAACCAGGGACGTGTCCGGCGAGGGTGTGCAGCAGGCCCTGCTCAAAATCATAGAAGGATGCGTAGCCAACGTACCACCCCAGGGTGGACGGAAGCATCCTCATCAAGAGTTCATCCAGATAAACACGTCCGAGATACTTTTTATCTGCGGCGGCGCGTTTGAAGGCATGGATAAGATCATAGAGCATAGAGTACACAAGGATAGAGGCGGCATGGGATTCGGCGCCAAGAGCAAGAACGCGCTTGGCCCGCTCGACCAGAGATCTCTCCTCTCCATGGTAACCCACGACGACCTACTGCAGTTCGGACTCATCCCAGAGTTTATAGGCCGCATGACCACCGTGGTCAGCCTACACCCCTTGAGCGAAGAGGACCTGATGAAGATCCTCACCGAGCCGAAGAACGCTATCACCAAGCAGTACCAGCGTTTCTTCGCCATGGACAGAGTCGAGTTGGAATTTACCGAGGACGCGCTTAGGGCGACAGCGGTTGCTGCAATCCGCCAGAAGACCGGCGCACGCAGCCTTAAGACAATTCTGGAGGATATTCTTCTCAACGTTATGTACGAGATCCCTTCAAGGGGCGACATTAAGCAATGTATCATAACCAGCGAAGTAGTCCAGAAGAATATAGAGCCGATTCTCCTTACCAAACGCCAGGTAGAGCAGGCGGAGCTAGAGAAAGAGACCGCGTAGGCCACCAAAAACCGCTCTTGAAAACCAAAATCACCCTTCCCACCGAAGGGTGATTTTGGTTCGCTTTCCTTATTACCAGCTGCCGTGGCGCCGATAACCAGGTGCTGCCGCTACAGTCCTGAGTTTACGGATTAACATCCTACGAGAAATTGGATGCGGTACCAGCCATCGCCTTTGCCCACCTTTTTTTGGTCGATCCCATTTAGAACAGATACCTTATCTCCTGCCTTCAACATAAGGAGTAACCAGTCCTCTATTACCTCGTGCAACGTACGACGACATTCATCTAGACTCTTACCATCTTACGAAACGCCAGGCAACTGTTCTACTTCGCCATAATATGTGCCGTCTTCCAATGCTTCGTATTTAGCTATCTCCACTGCAGCAGCGATGTAGTTTGTTAACATTTTATAACGTTTATCCCACCTATCTTAGACGTTCAAAGTCCTCTACTGATAGGCCAGCATCTTATAAAATGCTATCCAAAACCTTGGGATGTAACATTCGGCCTCTATGATATGGTGCTGTCACTCTCTTGCTTGCTGCGTTCTTAAAAATCCTGTGGCTGCCACTCTGACGTATCAACTCAAACCCAATATACTCTATTATTCTAATCACCTCGTCGGCGGTCACCCTTGGTCGTCGCTGGCTCACACTGTGATCTCTATGTTTGATACCCTAATGACCTCAGGTGTTGTAATGGTCTCGCCATTGGCCAAGCGATCTTCAACGTGTAACCTTATAGCGTCCCTTATGTTTTCTAAGGCTTCTTCCCAGGTATCGCCCTGAGTATAGCAGCCCTGCAATTATGGGCAGTAAGCATAGAAACCATCCTCGTCTTTTTCAATGACTACAGCAAAACGATAACTTTTCATTACTCCCACTCCACCGTCGCTGGGGGCTTGCTCGATATGTCATAGACCACGCGGTTGACCCCGGGCACCTCGTTTACAATACGGCTGCTGATCCTGGCGAGAAGGTCGTAGGGGAGGCGGGACCAGTCGGCGGTCATGAAGTCCTCTGATGTGATGGCGCGGACGGCGATGGCGTGGCCGTAGGTGCGGTAATCGCCCATTACGCCAACGGTGCGGTCCGACGTCAGAACGCAGAAGCACTGGGCGATCTCGTTATACAGACCTGCGGCACGCACTTCCTCCAGCAGTATCCAATCGGCCTCTCTAAGCGTATGCAGCTTCTCCCGCGTCACGTCGCCTATTATGCGTATAGACAGGCCCGGACCGGGGAAAGGCTGGCGCCATATCATCTCCTCCGGCAGACCGAGGGCAAGACCGACCCTTCGCACCTCATCCTTAAAGAGGTGGCGCACCGGCTCAACGAGGGACAGGATCATATCTGACGGCAGGCCGCCAACATTGTGGTGTGTCTTGATCACGGCCGCGGACTTGCTGCCCGATCCCGCGCTCTCGATGACATCCGGATAAAGGGTGCCCTGAGCAAGAAAGTCCACCTTACCCAGCTTATCGGCCTCCTCTTCGAAGACCCGTATGAACTCCTCACCCACGGCTTTCCGCTTGACCTCCGGGTCTGTCACGCCCTCCAGCCTGGAGAGGAACCTATCGGAGGCGTCAACGTATACGAGGTCCCATCCGAGATTGCGATTAAAGGTTTCTATAGTGCTTTCGGCTTCGTTCTTTCGAAGCAGACCGTTGTTCACAAAGATGCAGGTGAGCTGATCGCCAATGGCCTTATGTATCAGAGCAGCCACTACGGCCGAGTCTACTCCCCCGGAGAGGGCGCAAATTACCTTTCCGTCGCCCACCTGCCTGCGAATCCGCTCGATACCCTCTGCGATAAAGTTGCTGGGCGTCCAGGAGCCGGAACAGCCGCACACTTTGAAGAGAAAGTTCTTAAGAATATCCATCCCCTGTGGCGTATGCACCACCTCAGGATGGAACTGAAGTCCGAATATGCCGTCGCCATCACCCATGGCTGCGATAGGAGAGTTCTCGGTGTAGCCCAGAGACTGAAAACCCGGCGGCAACTGCTCAATACGGTCCCCGTGGCTCATCCACACCGGCGACTGTTGTGGTAGGCCGTCGAACAAAGGAGTGCCGACATCCGTCTTCTGAAGCACGGAATGGCCGTATTCTCTGGCGTTTCCAGGCGCTACGACGCCACCCAACTGGTGGGTGAGGAGCTGCATTCCGTAGCAGATGCCTAGTATCGGTCTCTTAGTTGCAAACACGTAAGGATTAACGGTGGGAGCGCCCTCTTCGTATACGCTGGCGGGACCGCCGGAGAGGACAAAGCCCTTTGGATTAAGGGCTTGCAAGCGCTCGGTCGAAGAGTCCCAGGGAAGAAGCTCGCAGAAAACGTTGCATTCTCTGATGCGCCGCGCTATGAGCATACTGTACTGCGATCCAAAGTCCAGCACGACTATACATTCGCTCTCGATCGCGCTTCTGGACTCGTCGGCCAACACCGGATGCAGCCCCTTCTTTTCCTCGGCTATCTCCAGGTAGGTTGCGACCTCTACGTCGCCGCTGGACTTAACACGATGGCTTTCTACGGGTGATACTAAAGACATATTCTAGACCACCTCTCCAGCATAATTTAGTGCCCGGGCTTTGAAACATTTTATCATAAGAGGCGATGAATCGGAGTGGATTTCCGAGAGGCGTAGGTGTAAACCAGTCGTCCTAACAGGACCACTCTCAGACTACCCTCCAATTATACGACCAGCCGCTGATGTGTTGTATAATAACTGCGTATTCTGACGTATAAAACAATAACCGTCGACCTTGAAGAGGGGGTAGATATATGGCAGCAGAAATGCCCGGTGGATTTGCCGGAAAAATCCTTCGCATTGATCTTACCAACGAGCGAGTCACTACAGAAGATATTTCACCTGCGACAGCTAGAAAGTTCCTGGGCGGCGCAGGCCTTGGCGCCAAGATACTGTGGGAAGAGGTCCCACCCAACGTTACCTGGGACAGTCCTGAAAACCGGCTGATCATGGCCTCGGGTCCGCTGGCTGGATCGCCCGTCTGGGGCACCGGCTCTCTTTGCGTTGTGACCAAGGGCGCGATGACCGGCGGCGCTACTTCCACACAAGCCCAGGGTTTCTTCGGCACCAATCTCAAATACTCCGGCTACGATGCCATAGTCCTGCAGGGCAAGGCCAGCCGCTGGGTATACGTCTACATTAAGGATGATACCGTGGAGCTGCGGGACGCTTCCCATCTCCTTGGCAAAGACACCTGGGGTACACAGGACGCCCTTTATGATGAGCTGGGGCTTGTCGGCCACAACCTGAGCGTGTACGGCATCGGCCCAGCAGGAGAGCACCTGGTTCGGTTCGCCATGATCGAGGGCGACTACGGCCACGTCGCCAGCAAGAACGGCTGCGGCGCGGTTATGGGCAGCAAGAACGTCAAATGCGTGGCCATCGTTCGAGGCACCAAGGGGGTGAGAATACAGGACCCCGCCGGCATGTACGAGGCAGCCGACGAGATCTCCTATGATGTAAGAACAGACCCTTCTTCAAGCAGCCTGTACCAGTACGGCACGCTTCCCGGACCAACCAACAACTACGCGGCCGGCGCGCTGTGCATAAAGAACTATCAGACCAATGTATTCCCCGAGCCTGATAAGCTAACCTTATGGGAAGCCCCCAACATTCGCGGGGCTTTTGAGCACCGGCGCCACCAGTGCAACGGCTGCGGCATGGTCCACTGCCACATGAGCATCATGCCGGCGGGCCTCCATCAGGGCGAGATTGTAGATGAGCCGGAGTCAGAGGGTCTGGCAGGATGCGGCCCGCAGCTTGGCATCACCAGCCCGGTTGACTCAACGTGGCTGAACACACAGGTGGACAAAGCCGGCGTCGACGTCAACGAGTGGGGTTGGGTTGCAGGTTGGACCATAGAATGCCTGGAAAAGGGGTACCTGACCAAAGAGCAGGTTGGCATCGACGTGAAATGGAACGACGTAGAATCTGCGAACAAGCTGCTGCAAATGATAGCCCGACGAGAGGGCTTTGGGAATTTGCTGGCGGAGGGCGTGAAGCGCGCCGCGGAGGCCATTGGCGGGCCGGCCTACGACTGCGCGGTCTTCACGATGAAAGGAAATACCCCCAGGAGTCACGACCACAGGGGACGCTGGTCTGAGCTTTTTGATACTGCTGTTGGCAGCGGCGGCACAATAGAGTCCTGCGGCACGGTCAAGCCCACAGAGATCGGACTTCCCGCCCGCGTCGACCCCTTTGACGCCGATGAGGTGGCCCGATCAGCCGGCGTCAGCTTGGGCAGACGTCAGTTCGAAGACTCCACCGGGGCGTGCATTTTTACTATCAGGACCAGTCTTGAGTTGATATGC
Organism: Dehalococcoidia bacterium; assembly: GCA_009693005.1. Taxonomy (GTDB): domain Bacteria; phylum Chloroflexota; class Dehalococcoidia; order SHYD01; family SHYC01; genus SHYC01. The sequence continues at coordinate 8,430 of SHYC01000053.1, forward strand.
CGCGCCCTTAACGCAGTGACGGGGTTCGATTATGACAAGGAAGAGGCAATGACCTTCGGCAAGAGGATAGCGGCCATGTTCAGGGCCTACAACCTGCGTTGTGGTATCGGCCCGGAGCTGGAGAGGCCATCGCCAAGATACGGCTCGACACCGATCAACGGCCCGGCGGAAGGGCAGAATATACTGCCCCACTGGGACAACATGAGGAGGATCTATTACGACCTTAACGGCTACGATCTTGAAACCGGAAGGCCGCTGCCCAGCATGCTCCGGGAGCTTGGGCTTGAGGAGCTTGTGGCTCAGATCTGGGGTACGATGGTTGCCACGAGTAATAAATAGGTTCAGTACCGCTGACCAGTAAAGGGGAGAGGCTCAATGCCCGAGCTATTCACTGTTGTAACACCGGACGAGGCCCTGAAGAGGCTGCTGTCCCATCTGAATGCAGCCATAGAGAGCGAGAACGTCAAAACCAATATGGCTCTGGCAAGGGTCACCAGCGAGGAGGTGATAGCCGAATCCGCGCTTCCTTCGTTCCCGCGCTCCACGATGGATGGCTATGCCGTTATCGCTCACGATACCTACGGAGCCAGCGAGGGGCTGCCGGCGTACCTGAATGTTGTTGGAGAGATACCGATGGGACGCTCGTCCGACCTCAAGCTCAAGCGCGGACAGGTGGCAAAAGTCCATACCGGCGGCATGGTGATTGAGGGCGCCGACGCCGTGGTGATGGTGGAAAACACTCAACAGGTGGACGCCAAAACCATTGAGGTGGTGCGGCCTGTAGCGCCCGGCGAGAACGTCATCCAGATAGGGGACGACGTCAAGACCGGAGAGGTCTTTCTGACGGCGGGCCACTGGCTGCGTCCTCAGGATATCGGTGGGCTTATGGGGCTTGGCATAACCAGGCTGTGGGTGTCACGCAGGCCGAGGGTGGTCATTATATCAACCGGCGATGAGGTAGCTGCACCGGAGGACAAGCTGACCCCGGGAAAGATCAGGGATATCAACACCTACACCATCACCTGTCTCGCCCTGCAAGCTGGCGCGGTGCCGCTGTCGTTGGGCATCATCCCGGACGATTACGGCGCGCTGAAAGCCGCCGCAGAGCGCGGCCTGGAGATGGGGGACATCGTGGTCATATCCGCCGGCAGCTCGGTGAGCACCCGGGACATGACTGCGGACGTCATATCCTCTCTTGGCGAGCCGGGGGTCCTGGTACACGGCGTATCCATAAAGCCGGGCAAGCCCACCATTCTGGCCGTTGTGGACGGCAAGCCGGTGATCGGGCTGCCTGGCAACCCCGTATCAGCCATGGTCCTCTTCGACCATATCGTCGTCCCGGCCATTTTCCGCCTTATGGGATGCGACAAGCCGCCGCGCCGGCAGTCTACACAGGCGCGCCTCGGACATAACGTAGCATCCATACCGGGACGCGAGGACTACGTACAGGTGAAGCTGGAGGAGAGAGACGGAGAGACCTGGGCGATACCGGTGTTCGGAGAGTCCAATCTGATCGCTACTCTGGTAAAGGCCGACGGAATGGCCATGATACCCTTGGATAAAAGCGGGATCAATCAGGGAGACTACGTTACCGTCAGGTTGTTCTGATTGGTCTATGCCATCATCCGTAGGGGCGTATTGCAATACGCCCCTACCAGCGTGGCAACCATCCGTAAGCTGCCCATACCAAAGGCCTATTGAGTAGGCTCAGAGCTTGTCACTTTTTTGGTTTTTGCACCCCGGGCTAATTTCTTCGCTTAGGGTAAGCGGAACCAGCCATCTTCAATAGAATCTGAATGGACAAATTATAACCGGCTTACCGAGCTAGAGGTCTTCTACATGCAGAAGCGCAAGATGTACCTGGAAGACATCCCACTGGACGAGGCGCTCGGCCGCTTCTTCGGCGCGCTGGAGAGCGTGGGTAGCCTGAAGCCTCTAGAATCAGAGCGCGTGCCTCTACAAGAGGCGAGGGGACGCGTTACGGCCAGCACTATTTGGGCGGTGGCATCATCCCCGCACTATCACTCCGCCGCCATGGACGGGATAGTGGTGCACGCCGATGAGACCCACGGAGCATCCAAGAGCTCTCCTCTGCGCCTGAAACTGGGCGAGCAGGCCCGCTGGATAGACACCGGCGACCCGATACCGCTGGGCTATAACGCCGTCATCATGGCAGAGGACGTGCAGCCCATAGGTGAGAACGAGCTGGAGATCATGGCCGCAGCCGCGGCCTGGCAGCACGTCCGGCCCTTGGGTGAAGACATAGTGGCCACAGAGCTCGTGCTGCCCGAAAATCACACCATTAGACCGGTAGACCTGGGCGCGCTCGCTGCGGCCGGGATTACAGAGGTAGCGGTAAGAAGAAAGCCAAAAGTGGCGATTATTCCCACAGGCACCGAGCTGATATCTCCGGGAGAGCCGCTGGAGTCCGGAAAGATCATAGAGTTTAACTCATTGATGATGGCAGGCCTTGTGGAAGAGTGGGGCGGGATAGCCCTGCGCCATCCCGTCGTCCCGGACGATTTTTCGTTGATTAAAGACGCCGTGCGTTCTTCTCTCGAGGAATGCGACGTCGTCATAACCAACGCCGGCTCTTCGGCGGGATCTGAGGACTATACCGCCGATGTTATATCCGAGCTTGGACAGCTTCTAGCGCACGGCGCGGCCATCAGGCCGGGCCACCCTATTGTTCTCGGCATGGCTATGAACAAGCCGTTCATCGGGATTCCCGGCTATCCCGTCTCCTGCGTCCTTACCATGGAGCTGTTTGCCAAGCCGCTTATCGCTCGATTCCTGGGCATAGCTCCACCATCCAGGCCGAAGGTGAAGGCCACCATGACCAGAAAAGTGCTCTCTCCAATGGGTGAAGACGAGTTCCTGAGAGTGAAACTTGGTGTAGTCGGCGGCAGGATGGTGGCGACGCCGCTGACCCGCGGGGCCGGCGTCATCATGTCCCTGGTCCGCGCCGACGGCATCGTGCGGATACCGCGCTTCTCCGAGGGTACGCAAGCCGGTGAAGAGGTGGACGTGGAGCTGCTGAGGCCGCAGGAAGAGGTGGAAAACACCTTAGTGGCCATAGGCAGCCACGACCTGACCCTTGACCTGCTGTCCAGCCTGCTCCACAAGAAGTATCCTCAGCTCTCCCTGTCGTCGTCGAACGTGGGCAGTCTGGGAGGCCTTATCGCGATTGGACGCGGGGAAGCGCACATCGCCGGGACGCACCTGCTGGATGAAGCGACCGGAGAATACAATGTACCGTATGTTCGCAGCACTCTTACTAATCAAAAGGTTGTCCTGATGAACCTGGTATACCGGCAGCAGGGGTTCATAGTGGCCAAGGGCAATCCCAAGGGCATACAGGGGCTAGTCGACCTTGCCAGGAACGATATCTCCTATATAAACCGCCAGCGCGGCTCCGGCACGCGCATCCTTTTGGACTACGAGCTAAAGAAGGCCGGAATAGATCCCTCCGGCATCAACGGCTACGACCG
>SHYC01000054.1 GCA_009693005.1 Dehalococcoidia bacterium
AGATCTACCGGGCTGTGGAAAGGCTGTGGCAGTCCCCGTTGCTAGACCCTGAGACTAAACGAAAGGAGGTAGCCAGCGCCGCTCGGTAACATTCCTATATGAGTGAACTACTTCCCCCTCGGTAACATTCCTATATGAGTTGACACGCGGAACCATGTAAGCGGACCCCGCTGCAAAAATAGTCGTGCTAAGTGTCCCCCACGAACTCACGTTGACTGGGTAAGCGGCCTGTAGCAGAATTTCGCCAACACGCGGCGGTGCTTGTCCTGAGCTTGGCAGAAGCGCTGATAGTCCGCACGACTCGTACATATATCAGTTATCAAAAGTTGAGCGAATTGTATGGCAGATGCTAAGTCTTCAATGGGCGCCCTCGAAGGAGTTCGGGTGCTGGACCTAACGGGGCCCATCGGCGTATATTGCGGCAAGCTGCTGGCGGACCTTGGAGCCGATGTAATCAAGGTGGAGCCGCCGGAGGGCGACCCGATGCGCTCCCGGGGTCCCTTCTACAAAGATGACGCCCATCCGGAGAAGAGCCTCTACTTCTTTGCCTTCAACACCAGCAAGCGCAGCGTGACCCTGGGCCTGGAGACCGCGGATGGAAGAGAGGTTTTCCAGCGTCTGGTGCAGCGTGCTGATATCCTGTTGGAGTCCTTCCCTCCAGGATATTTGGAAGGTCTGGATCTGGGGTACGACCAGCTTAGCGCAGTAAATCCCGGCCTGATAATGACCTCCATAACCCCCTTCGGTCAAACCGGGCCTTACAAAGACTTCAAGGGATCTGATCTGGTGGTAGACGCCATGGGAGGACTGACCAACCTGATAGGCAACCCCGGCGAAAGGCCCGCCTGGACCCTGGCCGAAACCGGATATCACCAGGTGGGCATCCAGGCCAGCTCGGCCACCCTGATCGCCCTGTACCACAAGACCCTGACCGGTGAGGGCCAGTACATTGACGTCTCCATGCAACAGGCCGTGGCCATGCTGGTCCCCAGCGCGGTACAAGCCTGGGACATGAGGAAAGAAGTGGCGACCCGCACCGGCGGAGCATCCGTCAGAGCGGGTTTCGGCATGTTCCGCTGCAAGGACGGCTACGTGAATATGGTGCTCCGCGCGGGCCCGCCTCTGAACTTCCTCTGCCAGTGGCTGGACGAGGACGGGTTAGAACACGATTTCCGGAACCCGCAGTGGCACGACATGACCTTCCGGAGCCAGCCGGAGAATATCACCCACCTGAACGAGGTCCTTGCCCCCTGGTTTCTTACTTACACTCAGAGGGAGATCATAGAAAAGGCGCAGAGCGCTCACCTGAGCATAACCCCCGTATACGACACGAAGCAGGTCAGGGAGGACCCCCATCTTAACGCCAGAGGATTTTTTATTGACATAGAGCACCCGGAGCTGGACGGCTCGGTGACCTACGCCGGCGCCCCCTACGGCCTTTCGGACACTCCCTGGCGTATCCACAGAAGGCCTCCACTTATAGGGGAGCACAACCACGAGATATTCGTGGGAGAGATGGGCTACACGGTAGAGCAGCTCGCCGTGCTGAGGGCGAATGGCGCCATATAGGACCCTGAAAGAAAAGGATAGGAGGACAAGCAATGACTGGCGTTGAATCGAATATGGTTTTTGGCATGTACTCAGGCCTTGCGCTCCTGATGGACTTGTACCACCCAGAGCGTAGCAACGGGTATGGAATCATTCAAATCGCCGGAAGCGGGTGGCACAGACCTCTAAGCTACGATGCCGCGGCCCTTAAGGATGTCCCGCAAGTAGTGAAGTATACCGGCCCACTGGTTGAGGCAGGATACACGGTGTTCGCCATCAATCATCGAGCGGCGCCCCGATTCAAGTACCCTGCTGCTCTCGAAGACGCGCAGCGAGCCGTCAGGTACGTGCGTTTTCATGCGGAACGCTTTGGGATTCGTCCGGACCGTATCGGCGGTTCCGGCGGCTCTTCAGGCGCCCATCTTGTCAGTCTGTTGGGCGTGTTGGGCGGGCAAGGGGATCCTGCTGATCCCGACCCGGTCGACCGCGAGAGCGCCAGGGTGCAATGTGTGGTGGCACGCGCAGCTCCAACGGACTTCCTTGACTGGGGGCCGGGCAGACGAGACGAGTTTGTAGACTTCCTCGGGATGACCGTCACAGATGCTTCTTCTCCTACGTCGATGGAATATAAGAGGTACCGCGAAGCCTCGCCCCTCTATCACGTGACCAAGGACGCCCCACCTTTTCTCCTCATCCATGGGGATGCAGATAATACGGTCCCATTTCAGAATTCGGAACGAATGCGAGAGGCGTTGGATCAAGCAGGAGTCAAGGTGAAATTGTTACGGATAGAAGGAGCGGGGCATGGGCCTGATTTTCCCGGAGCAAAGAACCCGCCGGATTATCTTGGCGAAATGGTGCGATGGTTCGATACCTATCTTCGAAGCTAGTAGCTGAGTGCGTGCAAGGTAAGGAGTACCTGAAAGATGACTAAACTGCCTCTGGAAGGAATAAGGGTCGCGGATTTCACCTGGTGGATCGCCGGCACTATGGCCACCCGTCTACTCGCGGCCTACGGCGCTCATGTGATAAAGATTGAGTCCACCATACAGCGGGACCAGATCAGGGAGAACGCCCAGGTCCAAACCGGGACTGCCAGCCTGAACGCCAGCCCCGGCTTCAACGGCATCAACCCGGGCAAGATGAGCATGACCCTCAATCCAAAGCATCCCAGGGGTCTGGAGGTCGCCAGACGTATTATCTCGGTTAGCGACATCGTGGCGGACAACATGACCTGGGGCGCCATGGCCCGTTTGGGCCTTGGCTATGACGACCTGGTTAAGATAAATCCCGCTATCATCGTCCTGACCATGCCCGTAATGGGGCCTGGCGGGCCGGACACCAATTTTACCGGCAACGGCGAGCAGATCGCCGCTTCGGCCGCCATGCACCACCTGACCGGCTATCCCGAGGAACTTGGTATGGCCCCAGGGCCGGTATACCCGGACTGGGCGTCCAACCCTTATCACGCGGTTACTGCGGTGATGGCCGCCCTCTATCATAAGCTTAAGACCGGGAAGGGGCAGCACATTGTCCTTTCACAGTACGAGTCGGTGGTGAATGTCACAGCCCTGCCAATCATGGACTACTCCGTCAACGGCCGCGTCCAGACCCGCATGGGCAACCGCTCGCCCTACGGTGCGCCCCACGGCGTCTACCGGTGCCAGGGAGAGGACCGCTGGTGCGCCATCGCGGTATACGCCGACGAGGAGTGGGAGGGCCTGTGCCGTGCGATGGGCGACCCGGAGTGGAGCCAGGGCGATAAGTTTGGCACCGCGCTCGGCCGCAGTGAGAACGTGGACGAGCTGGAACGGCTATTGGAGCAGTGGACGTCGGCACGGAGCGCGGAGGAGGTAATGAAGACGCTGCAGGCGCATGGAGTTGCGGCGGGCGTGGTGCAGAATGGCCGAGATCTGCTGGAGAACGACCCTCAACTGAAGGCCAGGGACCACTACGTCCGGATGGAGCACCCGGAGATAGGGAGCATGGCCTTCGACGACTATCCCTTCAAGCTATCAAAAACTCCGGGACGCTTAAGCCGGCACGCCCCTCTTATAGGAGAGCATAACGACTTTGTCACCGGCGAGCTGTTGGGAATGTCCGAAGACGAGGTGAACGAGCTTATCATCGAGGGCGTGCTGGAGTAGGCTTTATACACTCGTCGGCCGCCCCGCGCGGAACTCGCGCTGTTGCCAGACGGAGACCTCGACCTCAAGGATTTTCGCTTGGCCTTTTGATTTCTAGAGCGGAAGTACAATTCCAACTCTCGTCATTCGGCTATCATCTACAGCACCCCCATCGCTGATGAAAGAAGTCATCTCAGGGAACTCAACAACTCGATTCCCAGTCTGTGCAGTAAAACGGGTCAAGCCCAGTACTCGCCGTTTATCAAGGATCACAAATGTGGGTTCGCCAGCTTGACACGCCATCTTCTTTATTCTACTCTTCAATCATCAGGCGGGGCAGGTTTGTGACCGAAACAGGCTTGATATGGGAAACTCCGGTCAGCAAGCCCTGGCAAAGGCATACCACTTTAGGAGAGATGCTATGTCCACACCACAAATCGATGCGGCACGGACGGAGGCGTTAGCCGGCCGGCTCTTCAACGCCTCGCTTGGCGCCATGGACATTCTCAGCGTTTATATCGGAGAACGCCTGGGACTGTATCATGCGCTGGTCCAGCACGGACCGGCCACGCCCGTCCAACTGGCGGACAGGGCGGGAATACACAGGCGGTACGCACGGGAATGGCTGGAACAGCAGGCCGTCACGGTCCTGCTGACCGTGGACGACGCATCAATGCCGGAGGACCAAAGGCGTTACGAACTGGATCCCAGCGATGCGGATGCGCTGGTGAACCCCGAAAGTCCGTTCTCCATCACTCCCCTGGCCCGAGCGCTTGTCTCCTGCGCCCAGGTACTGCCTCAGTTGCTGGACGCCTATCGCACCGGTGGCGGCGTTCCGTGGGCTGCATTCGGGAAAGATGGCATTGAGTCGCAGGGCGATTTCAACAGGCCCTGGCTGGTAGCTCAGTTGGGCACGGAATATCTGCCGGCCATCGCCGATGTCCACGCGCGGTTGAGCGCGGATCCACCAGCTCTGGTTGCCGACGTTGCCTGCGGCGTTGGTTGGGCCGGCATCTCCATCGCGAAGCCTACCCCAAGGTGAGAGTGCATGGTATCGACTCTGATCCGTCGTCGATCGAGCTCGCCCGCCAGAACGCTAAGGCGTCCGGCGTCGCAGACCGCGTGACGTTTGAGGCTCGTGACGCGGCTGACCTGGCACAGGGCGGCAAGTACGACGCGGCGATCATCATTGAAGCGATCCACGACATGTCACGACCGGTGGAGGCGCTCAAGGCCATACGCAACTTGCTGACTCCAATGGGATCGCTTATCGTCGCGGACGAGCGCGTGGCGGAAAGCTTTACCGCACCTGGTGATGACACGGAGCGACTCTTCTACGGAGCGAGCATCCTGATTTGCTTACCGGCAGGCATGGCCGAACAGCCGTCGGCGGCCACTGGGACCGTCATGCGGCCCGCTACGATGCAGAAATACGGCACGGCTGCCGGGTTCAGGAGCATCGAAAGGCTTACGCTGGAGCACCCCTTCCTGCAGTTCTATCAACTTAGACCATAGCAAACCGCCAGCAAAGGTCAAAGTGTCACTAATACAAGAGTATCTTCCTAATGGAGAGAACAATGGACAATAGGGAGATAGACGCCCTAATACATGAGAAGGTGTTTCGCCTTTGTGCGCACTTGTGGCTGCAGCATCTCAGTCCTATGCAATGCTTCAAGTGCGGGCAGTCGGAAACGCAGTATACTAAGACTCCATACTATTCAACAGATATAACCGCTGCCTGGCAAGTAGTGGAGCAGATGGACTCCTGCGTAATCTCCCAAGATGGCGCAAGGCATGTTGGGAATCCGGACCCTAAGAAGGGGTGGCGTGTTAACCACACTCGGAACGAAAGAACATATTCGGCGTTTGGCGAGACTGCGCCTATGGCAGTCTGCCTGGCCGCGCTTCAAGCAATTGGCGAGGACATAAAGTAAGGGTAGCGGGTCAGACGCCCACGTAGAGTTTGGGTTTGCACCGTCTTTTAGATACAGTGCCGGCGAAGGGGTCCCCCCCGACATGACTAATCCAATTAGTAATATAAGTCGCGGAAATGAAGGAGCGCTGCAATGAAAATCGCGGTCTTGGACGACTATCAGCAGATGACCGAGGGGACCGAACCGGTACAGCGGCTCCGATCGCGCACGGACGTGGAACTCACAGTTTTCCACGAACCCCTGGCGCCGGGCAAAGCTCGATCTAAGGCGCTTCGGGGCGTTGAGGTCGTTCTTCCCTTTAGAGAACGGACGGCGTTCGACGCGGCCTTCTTCCGTGATGCGCCTGACCTGCGTCTTATCGCTCAATCCGGGAATATCACCGTACATATCGACAGAGCAGCGGCGAAGGCCGCAAGTGTAAGGATCGCCCTGGGCCAAGCCGGAGGCGGCGGTGGCGGTAATCCAGCTGCGGAGCTCGCCATAGGACTGATTCTGTCGGTATTAAGGAGGATTCCGGAAAGCGACCGCGTCCTTCGGACCGGCAGATGGGACCAACTTTCAGGCCTTACGCTACACGGCAGGACGCTCGGGCTCGTGGGCCTGGGACGCGTGGGCACCGCGACCGCGCAGTTTGCCTCCGCATTTGGCATGAGGCTCCTCACCTGGAGTCGAAACATGACTCCCGAGCGAGCCGCTGCGGTCGGCGCCACGGCGGTCGGCCTGGACGAATTGCTGCAAACCGCGGATGTCGTGTCCATTCATCTGGCTCTCACGCCGGAGACCCGCGGAATGATTGATGAGCGCAAACTCCGGTTGATGCGGCCGGGAGCGTTCCTCGTCAACACCGCGCGAGCAGCGATCGTGGACGAAGCTGCGCTGGTGCGGATGCTCCAGGAGGGCGCCATTGCAGGCGCAGGGTTAGATGTGTTCAGCGAGGAGCCATTGCCGGCGGACAGCCCGCTGATCGGCTTGAACAATGTCGTGCTGACTGCCCACATCGGCTATCCCGTCGACACATTCTACGCTGGATGGGCTCGCGCCACAGTGCAGCGGGTGGAGGAGTATCTGGAAGGAACTCTGACGAACGTTCTGGACCTGGAAGTGCAGCAGGCGTAGGGCATTCTGCCAGGGCCCTGCTGGTGGCCTGTATGGCACCCGAACGGGAATTCGGCTAGAACCAGCATAACGACTTTGTCATCGGCGAGCTACTGGGGATGTCCGAAGACGAGGTGAACGAGCTTATCATTGAGGGCGTACTGGAGTAGCTGTACACATAAATATGTTCCATTGTCAGCTACGCCTCTTCTCTTAAGTTGCGGCGGCGTTCCTCCAGAATCTAGGAACCTAAGGCGGTTGTCGCCGACTCAGATCGTTGCTTTTGCCGGTATCTTGCCCACACTTCATCTATGTTGATGTTGCTTAGTGCCTCTTTCGAATGTTCAAGGGCTTTTGGACTGTACCGCCTATGAATAGTCTTGCCTACTCGTATTTCACGATAGCATTCTGAGTCCGATTGTATCTTCAGTTCAAGCATCAGAGCTGTGGTCTTGGGGGGAGTCAGTCCAAGTTTGACAGCGAGGTCCCGTAGTCCCATCGAATAGCGGTCAAGCGAATCGACTTCGCGTATAAGCGTCACCTCATCACCTTCCTCGCCTAGGCGAACAATGCGGACCGGCCCAGCATTTGGATCGCGGGTAAATCTAACAGAGAATGTCTGCCCTTGGCCTGCCATGTCTAATCTGAGAGCAGCGACTCCCGGAAATACAGCTCGCCACTCTTCACCGGTAGCTAGACGGCGGGCCACGAGGTCTAGTTCCGGCGTCGTGGGCTGCTCGGGAATATCTTGCAGATTAGCTTCCATAATAATGAGAGGCGTCAAACGCGCATGAGCTTCCGCCCTATGCCGTTTGACTGGCTTTAATAGCTCCCGAATTTGTTGGAATTCGGTGTCTAGGAAGACATTAATGTCCTGAGGGATGTTGGTGGATATCGGTAGCACGCGGCTAGGTAAATTGTCTGCCAGGTGCCCACCAAAAGCCCTTTGTAGAAGATCATCGAAAAGGGTCACACCAGCCTGAACGTGGAGGTAGAAGTTCTCCTCCGATAACTCTAGCAAATTATGAGCTGCGCAATCTCGAAAGCCATCAATCGTAGATAACGTGCGTGCCTCATTCTCATTCAAGAGGCTTAAGTCGCTCCGCGCGATTCCGAGGCATTTGCCAAAACGATGGGAGATTCGGCTACCAGGCTCCGATATGGTGCCTCGCACTTCGAAAATCTTGGCCTTCAAAAGCATCTCGAAGGCGTGCTGAAGGAGTAAGAGAACAGATTCGACTCTTCCTCTCTCTTGTGGGCGATTAAATAGTTCAATAGCTAGTAGAAGAGAGTTCAAAGCCTTGTCTTTGAGGCGACGTGTATTGTGTCGAAGCCGCGGCACGTATTTAAATCCACCCTTATCATTGGACAAACATAGGCATGACCACGTGGGTGTAGTCTTCGACATCGCCAGAATTTATGATATTAATATCTCATCTATGCGCCTGCTCGTATAAGAACTCAGGGCTAAAGTCTGCTCCATTAGGCCAAACTATCGTGCCTAGTGTCTTATCAACAGATACTTGTGAAAACAGCTCTGGGTCACGAAGAGGCTCAAATATCTCTCCGTATAGTTCCCCAGCCAGGTCGATCTGTTTGCATATATTATCTGAAAAGGTAATTTCTAGAATATATGGTTTGATCACTTTAACTTTTATTACGCTTTCCATGTATATTCACTCCAATGGAGCAATTCTGCGCAATTGCCGGCGTTCTCTTGCTAGCCTCCAATTTTCTACCAATTCTATCTGCTGTAACGCCATGCATTCCGTTACCAGTCCAAGTGCCCGTAGTGGTAGACCGCCTCTAATGGTACTAAGAGGCTGAATACCGATTAGAGCCTGGTGTTCACCATAAGTAACATGAATATGTGGCGGCTCATGGACGTTGTAATACATAGCTATGGTGATTCCGTAGAATTCAGAAATCCTAGGCAAATACTCCCCCAGCCAAATTCTTACTCAACACTGGACTGAAATCGGCGTGATGATGTAGTTGTAGTCTTCTGTACCAACGGGCTTGATAATAATATACTACTACCCACACGCTTGCTGATACAAGAACTGCCGTATGAGGTACGCTCCGTTGGGTTATATTACCTTTCCTAAGACCTTAACGACAGTCGTATATAAACAATCCTCACAGCATCCATTGACTCTGTCAGGAAGCCTGTGTTAGGATTTCGCCAGCATCTGCCTTGATGCCTGTCCTGAGTGCCGTCCTGAGGTTCTCGAAGGGCTTGGTCGAAGGGCTGATAGCCAACAAGGGCAGCACATATAGGAAAATTTTCAGAAGTGGAGGAAATGGATGACTGGTGCAGATTCTTCAACAAAGGGAGTCTTGGATGGTATTAGGGTGCTGGACCTGGCGGGGCCTATGGGGGTCTATTGCGGCAAGCTCTGGGCTGACATGGGCGCCGACGTGATTAAGGTAGAGCCTCTGGGTGGCGATCCCATGCGCCGCTTGGGTCCGTTCTATCATGATGAAATACACCCGGAGAAGAGCCTCTATTTCTTCCATTACAACACCAGCAAGCGCAGTGTCACTCTTAATCTAGAGAGCGCCGACGGACGCGAGTTGTTCAAGAAGCTGGTGAAAAGTGCCGATATTATCCTTGAGACCTTTCCTCCAGGGTACATGGAGGGGCTGAGCCTGGGATACACCCAGCTAAAGGCGATCAACCCCAGCCTGATAATGACCTCTATCACGCCTTTTGGACATACGGGGCCCTATCGGGACTACAAGTCGTCGGACCTGGTGGGCCAGGCCCTGGGTGGGTGGACCAACACGGTGGGCAACGTTGGGGAGCGCCCCACATGGCCGGCGAATGAGCTGGGCTATCATCACGTGAGCATCTCCGCTAGCGCGGGCACCCTCATCGCCCTGTACCACAGAGATATGGCGGGTGAGGGCCAGCACGTGGATGTCTCCATGCACGAGGCGTCCTCTATGGTTGCCTCCAGCACCGTCCAGTCCTGGGACGTTAGACAGGAGATCACTAGCCGCAGGCAGGCTGTGCCCATGAGGGGTGGCTGGGGCATCTTTCAGTGCAAGGATGGCTATATATACAGTGTCACCAGAGACGGCCCGCCCATCAAGTTCTTCTTCGAATGGCTGGACGAGGATGGCGTAGAGCACGATTTCTGGGACCCCAGATGGCAGGACCCGAACGCCGTGGATGCCCAGGGCGTGGCCTTCCGTAGCCAGCCGGAGAACATTGAGCACATGAATGGTATACTGAGGCCCTGGTTCATGACCCACACCAAGGAGGAGCTGGCATCGAAGGGCCAGGACCACCACCTGAGCTTCATACCCTACAACGACCCCAAAGAGATCGTGGAGGACCCCCAACTTGAGGCGAGGAACTTTTTCATAGATATTGAGCATCCGCTGATGGAGGATACTCCCAGAGACGCGGGCGCACCGTTCAACTTCTCGAAGACTCCCTGGCGTATAGGCCGCAGGCCGCCTCTGGTAGGTGAGCACAACCAGGAGATATATATTGGTGAGATGGGCTACTCCAATGAGCAGTTAGCCTTGCTCAAGGCTGCGGGGGCCATCTAGGGCTTTTTCTGCGTATGGGCGTTGCCCGAGGTTTCCGAAGGCGAACGCTTATGTCGTTTCGAGAGCCTCAACTAACGGCTATGCTGCATTTGTTTATAAGCTATCACACGGATATTAGGAGGCGATAGAATGGGCAAGCTACCCATGGAAGGTATCAGAATAGCGGACTTCACCTGGTGGCTGGCGGGCACCAATGCCACCAGGATCCTGGCAAACTACGGTGCTGAGGTGATTAAGATCGAATCCAGCGCTCACATGGACACCGCAAGGAACGTAAACCCCGCTCTTCCAGCCAAGCCTGGTACGGGGGTAAGCTCTGGCTACAACGTGTTGAACCCCAGCAAGCTTGCCATAAACCTCAACCTGAAGCACCCCAAAGGTATAGAGCTGGTGAAGCGCCTCATTGCCGTGAGTGACATAGTCTCGGACAACATGAGCGGCGGCGCCACGGAGCGTCTGGGCCTGGGCTATGACGAGCTGGTGAAGATAAAGCCGGATATCATTGTTATCAACATGCCGGTGATGGGTCCCGGCGGCCCGCATTCCCACTGGACCGGCCAGGGCGACCAGATCACCGCGGCCGCCGGACTGTGGCACATGACAGGCTACCCCGATAAGCTCGGCGTGGGCCCGGGGTCGGTGCTGACCGACTGGAGCGGCGTGCCATATCATGCAACCACAGCAATGCTGGCGGCCCTTCACTACAGGAACAGGACGGGCAAGGGCCAGCACATCGTCCTCTCGCAATACGAGGCGGCAATAGACTCCCTGGGTACCGCAATTCTGGACTACACCGTCAACGGGCGCGTCCAGAGCAGGACCGGCAACCGCTCGCCTTACGGCGCGCCCCACGGCGTCTATCAGTGCCAGGGGGAGGACCGCTGGTGCGCGATAGACGTATCCAGCGACGAGCAGTGGCAGGGTCTGTGCCGGGCCATGGGCGATCCGGAGTGGAGCCGGACCGGCGTATTTACTACAGTGCTGGGACGTATGGAGAACGTGGACGAGCTGGACTCGCTTATAGAGGAATGGACCTCGGATAGAACTGCCGAGGATGTGACGAAGAGGTTGCAGGGGCATGGAGTCCCAGCGGGAACGGTACAGAACGGCCGCGACCTCCTGGAGAACGACCCGCAGCTCAAGGCCAGGGACTACTTCGTCAGCTTGAGGTATCCGGAGGGCGGCGAGATGTACGTCGGGGCCGACTCCTTCACGCTCTCCGAGACCCCCGGCAGGCCGAGGATGCACGCTCCTCTGTGGGGAGAGCACAACGAGCACGTCTTCCGGGAGATCCTGAAGCTTTCAGCGGATGAGTACGCCGAATACGAACTGGACGGAGTGTTTCAGTAGGACGGGCTTCCCGCTAGTTTAACCAGGCACTCACGCCTCTGCAGATATCGAGGAATCATGACCGAGTACGACCGCATCGGGATCAGCTACACACGGACACGTCAAACCGATCCACGCATCGCCGCCCAGATTGATTTGGCGCTCGGGGATGCACGCTCCGTCGTGAACGTTGGGG
>SHYC01000055.1 GCA_009693005.1 Dehalococcoidia bacterium
ATGCTAAGCTCCCGGGGCGACAGCACGTTGGCGGTAGCCTCTACCGCGGCTATCATAACCGGCACTACGATAGGCAGCAGTAGTATGGGCAGCAGCAGTTCTCTGGCGCGGCTGTTTGCAGATACTCCGGCCAGGAGCGTGCCTACAGCGGCGAAGCCAAAGGTGCCAAGAAAGGCAACCGGCAGAATGCCGGGCTGGAGTATAGGAAGATTGAACAGCGCTCCAAACAGGATGAACACCAGCGTCTCCACTACGCCCATAAAGATTAAGTTTGCGACCAGCTTGCCTATATAAATATTGCCCCTATCCACTGGAGCAAGGAGCAGTCCCTCCAACGTTCCCATGTCCCTCTCAGCCGATATGGTCCTGCCTATGCCCAAGACTCCTGCGAAGATAACTGCAACCCATAGGACGCCGGGGGCCGCGTCCACGGCCTGCTCTCTCCTGAGGTCAAAGGCAAAGTTAAAGACCACCAGAGTCACCAGAGCGAAGAGGGACATGCCTATAAAGAGGTCTTTGGTCCGCATCTCCAGGAGCAGGTCCTTCCAGACCAGCACCCATATCTGTGAGAAACTGTTCGACATACTTCAATCCTTCACGCCCCCGAAGGAGGAAAAGAACCTTTGGCGGCCAACCGAGGAACACCCCCAAACCCCCTCAAGGGGGTTCAAGGTACCCCTTCGGGGATGATATTGGGGGACACCCCCAGATCCCTGCCAAAGGGCTGTGCCCTCTTGACTCCCATTTTTCGAACGAATTTTCAGCTCACCTCAGCGTCAAGCATACTCGGTAGGGGCGTATGGGCATACGTTTCTACGCCGGAAGACCTATCGCCTTCTACCAAACGGCCGTTAACCAGCAGTACGCTGCGATGCACAAGGGGCGCGTTGCGCTCTACGTTGTGGGTGGTGAGCAAGACAGTGTGTCCCTCCTGAGTAACTATCTCTTTCAGGATACTGAATCCTTCGGCGTCGAGACCGGAGTCCGGCTCGTCCAGGAGCAGGAGAGGAGGTCTATGTAACAGCGCCCTTGCGATAGCTATCCTCCTTTGCTGCCCGTACGAGAGCGTACCCACCATCTCCTTACGCTTGCGGTCCATGCCCACCATGTCTAACACCTCGCTTATGCGCTCCCCAAGCCCATCAACGAGGTACAAACGGCCGTAAAAACTCAGGTTTTCTTCTACGGTCAGTTGGCTGTAAAGCAGAGGCTGGTGTCCGACGAGTCCTACACAGGCCCGTACCTGGTTAGA
Organism: Dehalococcoidia bacterium; assembly: GCA_009693005.1. GTDB lineage: Bacteria > Chloroflexota > Dehalococcoidia > SHYD01 > SHYC01 > SHYC01. The sequence continues at coordinate 1,253 of SHYC01000055.1, forward strand.
ATCCTGGGATATTGAGAACCCCTCTACGCTGCATTTTCCTCTACGAGGGCGTATCAAACAGGCCAGGGTCCTCAAGAGTGTGGTCTTGCCGGCCCCGTTGGGTCCGAGCACCATCACCCTTTCCCCTCGCTCCAGCTCGAGGTCTATGCCCTTCAGCGCCGGAACGCTTCCAAAAGAGACGTAGAGACCCTGGATCACAACTGCCTTGCCTTTAACCGGCATTTCTGTCTCTGCTGCCTCCATCGACTTGCACGTTGGGAACACTCGGTTGGGTTTCTCCCACTTCGCTCTTCATGACTGCCTTCGCGTAATCTTTGAGCATATCCCTTAGCTTACGATGCTCTTCATCCGAGACCAGTCCCTTCATATGCCGCTCGTCAAGCTCCGCTATATCCAGTAGAAGTCTTTGGGAGAGAGTGCTCGATCCCCCAGCCGGCGTCACCGCAGCCGGCCAGGCAATCGAAGATGCTCGATCTATCGGTACGGAAGCTCTTATAGGAATAAGGCCGCGCGCTGACATGAAGTATAGCGCCACGCCAACCGCCATCATTGTCCCGATGCCTCCCCACGCAACCGTGGGTACAGATGAGACAGACCTCATAAAGGGATTATTGCCGGGCAGCCCGTTTATTTCTATCACCACGGTCGACCCACCGGCGAGACCTGCACCGGTCAGTTGAAAATAGTCTTTGCCACCAATGCTGGCTATCCCCTGGCTGGTCAATTGGGCGCTGGATACAGACCATTTCCCCTTTTGAGCCAGGACAAGGAACTGCTCGGCTCCCATCGAAAGGGACTTGGACAGGCTGACAGAGCTTCCCTGATAGGGAAGCCTGTAAGCGAAGATAAACTCCTTTGAGCCTGGACGGAGTGGCGCCATAACGGCGAAACCCTTGTCTACCTGCATTACCTGATTCAGGTCATCTATGCCCTGGTGCATCGTCAGGTCTGTAGCCCCGGGCGGCAGGGAGAAACGTGGCAGGCCCATAGGCCCCTGAGGGCCTCTGGGGTCCGGTAAATAGGTCTTATCGCTGGGGTTGACCAGAGTCGCTACTTCCATCGCAATGACAGTTTGAGCAGCCTCATCGACGCCGGCGATTATGAGGGAGCCGCTCGACATCCTGAGTCCAACGTCACTATTGGTCGTCTCATACACAGATACATTTACAGAGACGCTGGGCTGGCCCCCTTGAAAAGAGAGAGGCTGGGAATACTCTACGCCCTTATACTGGGCGATCACCAGATACCTATTGCTTGAATTGGCGTCCACATCAGAGAACTGAAACTTACCGCCGTCATCGGCACGTGCTTCCTTTAGGAGAATATTCTGGATGTCAGAGATAGAAGTCAGGTTACTAGCCGTAGAATTGTCCTTTTGCAGATGCAGGCTAACCGGCAGACCGGCTACGCTATCCCCACCCTGGGTCATGTTCGCTATTTTACCTTCTATTGTCCCATTAGCGGCCGCCTCAATAGTTGCGTCCGCGATCGATAAGAAGGTCGCGACAAATAAAAATAGAAGTATGATCACCCCAAATCTGTATCCGGTAAGGGACGCCATATAGTTCGAGAGCTTCACTAAAAAGTTATTCCTTTCCGCTCCAGGTGACGCCGCCATTGCGGCTGTAGAATATCTGTCCCTGCGTGTTCACAACATAAAGCTGTTGGGAGCCTGGAGGGCCAACGGTGATGGCTGCAGCATCGGAGTTCAAGGGGAGCTTCAGCCAGCTGCCGCCTCCATCGGTACTCTTGAATATGCCGCTGGGGCCACCCACATACAAAGCTCCCCTGAAGCTCCCTCCACCCCCACCTGAAAACACGTCACCGCTTGAAGGGTCCGCAGTGATAGACATCAGGACGGTGGTAGGAAGAGCGCCGTTAACGAAACCGTTGGCTCCTTCCCAGGTACGCCCGCCGTTTGCACTCCCCATCACACCGGCTCCAGCCGTGCTGATGAAGATCAGGTCCGCCGCGCCGGGCACTACCGTTATTCCGGTAACATCCGCATTCAACGGCTGGTCCGAAAGCGGCTTCCAGTTGCTGCCGCCATCTTCGCTGCCAAAAATCCCTCTGCCAGCGACAAAAGCATATAAGATCGAATGATTGCCGGGATGTCGCCCCATAGCGCGTATGTTGTTACCGGGCAAGTTGTTGGACACCGAAGCCCACGGCGAGTTTGGAGCATCTCTCTTGATGAACACTCCATTCCCTGCGGCTAAAATGGCTCCATCCCTGGGCGTATCGGGAAGCACCGCCCTTATTTCACTCTGCACGTCCGGGACGGGAGACCAGGAGCGCCCGCCGTCGATGCTGAGTCGCATGCCATCGTGACTTCCCATGAACAATGTCCTGGGGTTAGCTGTGGACACCGATATAACATTATAGCTCGCGGCGATGACCTGCCCTATAGGCTGCTGGTCTCTTTGCGATCCCCTACTCGTAAAGTATAGCGCTCCAACACCCGCCAGGAACAACACGGCAAACAGAGCGCCGCCGGCCAGCCAGGTCCTGGCTCTGATAGATAGCGCAGGTCGCGGGCTTCTATCAACTGGCTCCGCAGCCCGCAGTTTCGTGGGCGGTCCGGTTGACTCGGTTGCTATGACTCCTCGCGTCCTGCCGCAGTTGGAGCAGAACTTGTCTGTATCCTGAGCAGCCTGCCCGCAAAAGCTGCAGACTGTAGCAGACCTGGCCGGGGCGATACCATTACCGGCTACACCGTGCCTAAGCCTTCGTATCTCTGCCTCTATGGCAGAATCGATGCTCTCTTCTCCGACATCGGTGGCCTTCAAAAGAGCGATTGCTCGCCTTCGGTACTCCTCTCTAAGCTCAGTGTAGTCTTCATCGGAGAGCTTGCCCATCTGGTACTCAAGCTCCAGCTCTCTAAGGCTGGATATTGCCAGATCACGCTCTTCTTCTACCTCTTCTAAATGCCCATTGCTGTTTACATGAAACTGGGGATAAGTCTTTGCGGATGGCCGGAAAAGCGGGTACAGCACGAGAACGGATACCAAAGCTATGAAACCAAGAAAGAGAATAACTTCTAGCACAGCCCTTAGTTCGCCGATAGCTCTCTATTCAGCACTTCATCGTATTTACGGATGTCGTCCTCTGATAGATCGTCAGCTTCCTCTTCATAGGGGTCTTCGATGGGAGACAAGTACTTATTATTTCTGATGCCGCGCACAAGTACAGCGCCCAAAAGGAGTATCAGTGCGGGCGGGACAAGCCATACCAGAGTCGTGAAACCGTCCTTGGGAGGGTTTAGCAGGACCTCTTCTCCATACCTGTCCACAAAGTACCGTATTATGCTCTCTTTGGACTCCCCCGCCGCCAGCTTTTCTCTTATAGTAGCCCTCATCTGCGTGGCCAGTTCCGATTGTGAGTCGGCCACGGATATATTCTGGCAGACGGGACACTTTAGCTCCTGACCGATCTTGGTAGCCTCCTGATCGATAGGCCCCTTAGCAAGAGCTGTTACACCAGCAACCAAAAAGAGAAAGGCAGCCAGGAAGAAGGCCGCTCTATACTTCACTTGCCACCGCCTCTCTCGAAAGCGCCGGCACTACAGCTCTTCGCGGCGCCATTTCCGGCCACAGGACTATAGCGGTCCCAAAGAGGAAGAGAGCGCCCCCGGCCCATAGTAGGGACACCATAGGATTAACTATGGCCCTAAAAGTAGCGTTTTCGGCATCATCCCATCCGGTCAGAAGCAGGTATACGTCATCAAGCCAGGGCACTGTGGTAACTATTACCACGCCGGTTGTGGGCTGCTGCTCCCAGTTCTGATGGAAACGGCGCTCAGGGGTTACGCGGGCCAGGATATTGTTGCCCTCCGTAAGGTTAGCGACCGCGAATATAGTCTCGACGCCAGGCGATACGCTCTGGGACATCCCCTGATAAATCAAGCTATACCGCCCAATAGTTAGGCTCTGCCCCGGCGACAGGGTAGCTATAGTCTCTTTTTGGAAGAAAGAGGAGCCAATAATAGCCAGCCCCATAAACACGATCGCCAGGTGGACGATATACCCCCCGTAGCGACGCTGGTTCTTAAAGACAAGATTGGGAAGAGCGCTAAGGAGGCTATCACCCACACGCCGCCTTGCTCTTGCCCCGCGGTAGAACTCCATCAGTATGACGGCGGTTACGAATACGCACGTCCCATAAGCTACCGAGGCCGCGATCTGCCCCTTGAACAGCAGCGCAAGTGCAGCGATCGATACTATAGAGACGACCAGAGGTCTCAGAAAGTTCATCTTCAGGCTTTTAAGCGAAGTCCGACGCCAGGCGAGCAATGGGCCGACCCCCATAAGCGCTGTCATCGCCAGGATGAGGGGGCCGTTTGCCTGTTGGTAAAATGGCGGCCCAACGGATATTTTTACTCCCCGTACCATTTCTGAGATAAGAGGAAACACAGTCCCCCAAAAAGTACACACCGCTATTCCTATAAAGAGCAGGTTGTTAAACAGAAATCCCACTTCTCTTGAGGCTACGGACTCATACGCCGATTCACCCTTGAGCTGAGGCATACGGTAGAAAAAGACTCCCAGCGAGCCGATAAGTATCAGGCCAAGAAAACCAAAGAAGTAGGGGCCAATGGTGCTCTCAGCAAAGGAATGTACCGAAGAGAGGAGGCCACTGCGCACCACAAAGGTGCCGAAAATCGACAGGGCAAAGGCCGTGATGACCAGCACCAGGTTCCAGACCTTTAGCATCTTGCGCCGTTCCTGCACCATAATCGAATGGATGAAAGCCGTGGCCACCAGCCAGGGCATGAGGGCCGCGTTCTCCACCGGGTCCCATCCCCAGTAACCGCCCCAGCCCAGCACATGATAGGCCCACCAGGCGCCGGCCAGGAGTCCCGCGCCCTGAATTGCCCATGATAATATAGCCCAGCGGCGGACCGCATAAAGCCATTCATTGCCAAGTCTTCCGCTGATTAGCGCGCTCATGGCAAAGGCAAAAGGTATGGAAAAGCTCATGTAGCCAATCAGCAGCAGGGGAGGATGTATAAACATTCCTGCATCCCAAAGGAGCGGATTGAGGCCGCGTCCATCCGGTGGAGCTATGGCAAGGCGCTCAAAGGGACTGGATACAAACACGAGGAGGAATAGAAAGAAACAGTGTATTACCATGAGGACTGTATTTACCAGGGGCATTAGTCCCTGGTACCGGCTCCTGTTGCTCCAAAGCACCGCGCTGCTAAAGAGGGAAAGGCTCAATGTCCAGAACAACAGAGATCCTACCTGGCCGCCCCAGAAGCTAGTCACCGTGGTGTCCCAAGTCATGTTACGGCTTGAGACCTCTGCAACATACTTAAGGGAGAAGTCTCGAGTCAAGAACGAGATCAATAGAGAGCCGCTGGCAACGGTAATCAGGGCTGCCGCGCCAAATGCGGCGTTTCTGGCGCTGATTACCAGGCCCCTTTTTCCTTTTGCGGCCCCGAACGCGCTGCCTATAAGCGAGTAGGCTGCCAGAACAAGGGCCAGTAGCAGTGCTGCGTTACCCAGGTCAGGAAGCGCCATTTGACGTCAACTTCTCATACTGCTGAGGATCTGTGCCGGGCGGCAAGGACTCGAAGCGGGAAGGACACATAGCCAGCAGTGTGTTCGCCTTGAACACGCCGTCTGTAGTATACGAGCCTTCCACCACTACGTTTATACTTTCCTGGAAGATATCGGGAACAATGCCCCTGTATGTCACAGGCATGACTCCTGTAGTATCGTCTATGCTAAAGCTTACGTCCGCGCCATTCTTGGCAATAGAGCCGGCCGCCACCGGGCCGCTGACCCGCACCTGCTGAGTATGCGCCTTATCCCCCATATCCCTAAGCTCCTGCACGGTAAGATAGTACACCGCCGAGCTGCGGGTAGCGTTAAACACCAGGTATCCGATAGCAAAGGCCAACAGGACCCCGGCGGCACCCAGTTTTATTATGGTTGGAGACGTTCTAGACTTTCTCTTTATAGGGGTGGCGTCAGAGGACCCGGCTTCGGCGTCTAGAAATTCTGTATCCTGGCTTTTCATGCTGACCCTTGAGCGATTAGTGGAGCCTGGAAAAATGTCCTGCTAATTATATCACAAACCAATTCTAACACGTAAAGCGGCCTCGTACATTACTTTCAGGACTATAGCCAGCAGGTACACCATAATCCCCAGGATGAGCACGAGCACAGGATAAGAAACTCTAGCCCTGAACCAGCCGCCAAGCGAGTCACCGCTCCCGGCGGCTGGAGCCGGCCGTCTCTCGCCCAGTCTGACGGCAATCCAGAACATGCCTGCCGCCAAAGACACCTTAAGGGCCAGGACGATTACGTATTCTGTGGTTATGCTACCCTGAGAGAACCTATCAAGCGCCAGGATGACGCCGCTGAATATGAAAATAGGGATGGCTGTTTTAACCAGACTGCGGAACTCCGCCCCAATAGCCGCCATCAACTCCTGGGGTGCCCTGACCATAGTAAGGCTTTCAACAGCAGGGCTAAGCACCAGAAAATAGAAGATAGACCCGCCGACCCATGCAACGCCCGCCAAAGCATGAACCCACCGCAGACCTATCCTGAAGATATCAATAGCTTCGATCAATTACAGTTTCGCACACGTCTGTATGGGCGTAGCTGGCATGTTGTGAATAGGCCTAGCCGGTTATTGCTCTTAGCATGGATGACCCCGGGCATGTCATTGCGCTGGAAATGGGGAGTCCAGAGGGGAGAATCCCCTTTGGCGGGGGTTTCAGGGGGTGACCCCCTGGCTATAATACCCCGAAGGGATACCTTGCCTGTCCTGAGCTTGGCCGAAGGGAACCCCCTTCTAGGGGGGTTGGGGGTGAGAGCGCTTAGGAGATAGAACATTTCATTATACCCAGCGAATCCATTTATCTATGACCCAGAAGACCTAGCAGGTTGAGCAAGCACCTCATCGATCAACGCGCTAAGTCCATCCTTGGTGACCGGCCCAATCCAGCGGCGCACTATATAATTGTCCCTATTAATAATATAGGTCTCAGGTATTCCGGACACCCCAAAGTCCACCGTCACCCTGCCGGGCTTGTCCACCGCGTTGCGATAGGTTATCCCAAACTCGTTGATAAAGGCCTGGGCCTCTTTTTGGTTCTCCCAGACGTTGATGCCCAAAAACACCACGCCCTTGTCCTGATACTTCTTATGGACCGCTTCTAGATCGGGAGCCTCAGTGCGACAGGGCGGACACCAGCTAGCCCAGAAATTCACCACCACTACCTTACCCTTTAGCTGCGAGATACTCAGTGTAGAGCCATCCATCAATGGAAGGCTTGCGTCGGCGATAGGACGCGGGTCAACGACCATAGCCTGGCCCACGGAGTTAACCGCCACGCCCGCGGCGCGCGCGCTGCCGCCCTGCTTCGTGATGCCGTAGCCCAGCAGGACCAAAAGGCCTACCACAGCCAGAGAAACAACACCCATTACAATGTTTCTAAACAATTTCCTAGCCTGTTATTGAACTAATTGTCTTAAGTTGAAGCTGCTATCGGTCAGATTACACAGATTATCGGACAGGTCTGTCTTTCGCATTATGAGGCGCTGCATGGCACACACTCACTAGCGCCTGCTTTGACCGAGAGTTCCAACAGGGGGCTTCCATTATTCATAAGCTGAGACCGCTTAGCTATTATCCAGGTCCTCTTGGCTGAACCCTAGACCTCGAAGAATGGCGTGAAGTGTGCCGGTGGGCCCTTCCCCACGGTGGCGAGGAATCAAGGTTTTATGCACCGTACCCGGCCGCTCCCAATATTCGTGTCGCTTAGCCTGTCTCCAAAACCGGGCTCCCAGGCGCCGCAGCTTCCGCTTGAGCTCTCCATAGGTCAACGACTCTTCCTTTTCACAGAGGCGACTGGCCGGGCATCAAACTTGTATTCCTCCACGAGCACGGGCAGGGATGCCTGCACTGGTTGCCCATCCCGCTGTGTGATGCTTGGCGGTAAGGTCAACCCGTGCTCATCATAGTAACTGATCACCAGAGCGATCGCTTCCTGGATATCACTGAAGCCCTCTTCCAGGGTCCCACAGTCTACCCAGCAGCCCTTTAGGTCAGGGACAAAGAGACGCCAGAGGCCGTCTTCCTGTTTTGTGATGAGGACATCAGCCTGGTAGTACTTGCTCAAAGTAATCTCCCCCTTCTGCTAAGGCCATTATACCACGCGGCTTATGCGGTAACAGAACGGCTTACTCCCAACCGCCGGAGAAATGCCTCCCGAAGAAGCCCCATGGCCGGTCGACAAGGACGCTATTCCCGCAAGGTGAGCCCGACGAGAGAAGACTACTCGGTACATTTACAGCCCTTTCTCTCGGAATACCTCCTCCGCCGGCACTCCTTCGCCTCTGCGTATCTCCATCTTGGCCTCAAGCAGCGCCGTCAGGTACCCGGGATCTGAAAACTCCTTGAGGGCTTCCTGGGCCTCTAAGTACTTCTCTACATCCATGATCACTGCGGCAGGTTTGCCCTGACGCGTTATCACTATCTCTTGACCTTCCTCAGCTAAGTCTTGAAGAAGCTTGGAGAGGTTTTTCCGTAGCTCATGCATGCCAACGAATCGGCTTCTTAAAATCTCTTTCATGTTCCACCTAAAATGTATAATGAATACATTATACATTCATTAAATATATTTTGGTCTGTAGAGCCAAATGCACATTATACAAACCCTGGCAGCGCATTTATCCCCACTATTCTTTCTCCTATCCCCCCGCCTCGTACAGCCGCACCAGTATCCCGCCAATATTCCGCTCCTCCACCAAATTGAGCATCCTGTCCACCTGCTGCGCAGCCTCTCGCTGGAAGTCGTGGCTGTGGTCCAGGGCGAATACTAACCAGAGCCTTTGGCCACGGGCGCGCACGTTGCCCATCACATCTTCCATCTTGACAGGCTCAATCCCAAGGGCGCCATATGTAGACCGGGCGCGGGTGGTCCCCTCAAAGTACTCCGGATCGCCGTAGAGCAAGAGGTTATTTCTGGTAGAAAGGTAGACTTGGAAGGGGAGGTAGCTGCCGTCACTGCTGTGGAGTACCGTGTCACCGTTCTGCCAGTTTCCCGTTATGTAGGCGGCTGCCTCTTTAAGAGGCGGCTTGGCATAAGCGGGAATGAAATACCAGTCCCAGAGGCCCACCAATGCTAAGATACCTGATGCTATGCCTAGCAACGCCGCAGGCCAGCGATGTGTATCTACTGCTGCCCAGGGCATAGGACTGGGGCTTGGGAGTCCCTTACTTATCAGCAGCGCGAGACCGATATACCAGGGAAACGATGCGCCGATTATGACCCGCTCCAAATACAGGGGCCGGAGCAGGGATATGAGGTACAGTCCCATGATCGACAGTCCTGCCCAAAGCAGCAGGAAAGTCTCAGGCTGTTTAGGCCGTATCAGTACCTGGAGGCCGCTACGCCTCAGCCATATATATAAAGGCAGGACCGCGGCCGACACGGACAAGAAAAGGCCCAATGGGACTAGATAGCCCGGCAGCGACGCTCCATATAAGAAGACGTACAGCGTCGCAATAGGAGCGACAACCGGTGGCTGCCCCGCCCAGAAGGAGCCAAGGACTCTTGCGCTCTGCTGGCCCAGTACCAGACCCCAGGGAGCAAGAGCAAGCAAGGAGATCACCGTCCATAGGACAAGCCTTCTTGCGAAGGACTTTGTATCCCGGAAGTAAAGAGCCGCCGCCAGGGCCACAGAAAAGAGTACCAGACCAGCGAGACTGTGGGTGTAAAGGGCCAATACGGTTGACAGAGAGTAGACCGCCCACCACCTCAGCCTGCCATCCCATCCCGCTCTTACCAATGAGACAGCAGCCAGCAAGGTCAAGCAGGCCAGCAGGGAATACATCCTGGTCTCCTGCGCGAAGTACACCTGGAAGGGCGAGAGCGCTGTGATGAGAGCGGCCAGAAGCGGGATCGCCCTGCCATAGCTAGAGGATTGGCTATCCTTAAACAGCGTACGGCTTAGGCTGTACACAAGGGGCACACATAAGGCGCTGAAGAAGGCCGAGGGGAAACGCAGGTAGAAATCATCCCCTCGTACGCCCCATACATGCAGAAGCAGATAGTGCAGCGGCGGCATCGTGTCGCGGGCTATAGCCACGATGATGGAGGCAGGGTCTTTTTCCCCTATCAGAAGGCTATGGGCGTCATCATACCAAAGGCTCTGATCGCCGAGGTGGTAAAGCCTTAGCGCGAAAGCCAATAAGGTAACGCCCAGGACCGCGACCCTTTCTTTTGCCGACACTACTCTGAGTCTTTCAACTTATATACCTCAAGCCCCTGCGAGCTGTGGACTAAAGTAAATATCTCGCTCCCCGCCTCTCTGAGCGCCTCCGGATAACGTCCAAAGGACTCGGTGATGATCAGGTACTCTGCACCGTAGCGCTTTGCCGCCGCTGCGACGACCTCGGGCGGGTCTGAGGCAGGAAGCGAAATGGCCGGTATGTTGGTGGCGTAGTGTACGGTATGGGCCTGGTCAGCCATCACGACCCCGACGTCGTT
>SHYC01000056.1 GCA_009693005.1 Dehalococcoidia bacterium
TTGCCGCTGCTGCGACACAGATCAACCACCTCCGTCTTGTACTCCCGCGTAAACGTGCGCCGATGCCTACTCTCTCTAGATTCCATCTCGACATCCTTTCTGGGTCTTCACCCACTATTATAGATGTCCGTGAGATCGGGGCAAGCCCAACACATGCTCACGTCCGATCCCGGACTGTTTGTATGGCCGGCTTGGTCCCCCGACAGTACAAACATTGCCTACATGTCCGTTGAAGATGTCACATCCAACCATCCCAACGTTCATATCTATGTCTCCAACCCACAAGGGACATCAAAACGCAAGATTACCTCCGAAGCCGGCCTCCAATTATTGCCCGCATGGTCGCCGGACAGCAAGAAGGTCGCGTTCACGTCAATAACATACAGCAGCACGTCCCTTGCGACTGCCACGCCCGTATCCGACATCTATACCGTCAACGTGGACGGCTCTTCCCTCCAGCGTCTGACCAGTGGGCCAGACTTGAGCCTACTACCAGCCTGGTCTCCGGACGGCGCCAAAATCGCCTATATGCTGCTGCAAGACATTACCAGCGGTAACTTAAAGAGCGCCATCGCAACTATGAACTCCGATGGCAGCAGCAAGGCCAAGACTACCGGCAATGCGAGTTTAAACATTTTGCCCTTCTGGTCTCCCGATGGCTCCAAAGTCGCCTTTACGTCGGTGGAAAATATAAGCAGCTCTAACTACAGCAATATCAAAAGTAATATCTACATGGTAAGTCCGGACGGCACCAACCAGGTGAATCTGACAGCGGCGAGCGGGATAAACGCCGCGTATGAGTGGTCACCGGCAGGCCATGTAAAAGCTCAGCATTCGGTAGAGAACATGGCAGCATCCGTTGGCGGTATGAGTATGCCCCTCGTTCGAGCTATTCTTTCCAGCGTCTTTCCTCTGGAAAGCAGTCTAGACTCTATCATCAGATCCGTGTTGGACGGGTAACTGCCCTATCTTGGCATATGCTGGAAAGCGCCTATCCACCAACTTTTGCACCGAACCTCAGTGGCTGAAGACCGTCTTTTAAGCCCGAAAGACCATACTTGCCGCCCTTATGTTTATCTTGTAGGGTTTTGGGGCTCATGCTATAATTAAGTCACGTAACTTACATTTGGGGGTACTCTTGCGAGACTATGAGCTTGTGGTGATCGTCAGCCCCGAGGTTTCCGACGAAACCCTGCCTGCTACATTGCAAAAACTTGAGGGATTTATTAATGCCAAGGGTGGCAGCATAACCTCGGTAGAGCAGTGGGGACGGCGTCAACTGGCATATCCTATAGACAGATTTACAGAAGGCACGTATGTGCTTAATCAACTAAAGCTGGACCCATCGGTCACCAAACAGCTTGAGGCAGACCTGTTTCTTGCAGATGAATTTATAAGGCATCTGTTAATAAAGGTTGGAGATTAACGGGCATGCGCTCTGAAAGGAGCCCCGGTCGATGGACCTAAATAAGGTAATGATAATCGGAAACGTGGGTCGAGAACCCGAGATGCGCTTCACAGCAAATGGGACTGCCGTAACCACATTCACCGTGGCGGTCAACCGGGTAGGCGGTGGCCAGGATAACGAGAGGCGGGAGGAGACCGAGTGGTTCAGGATCGTGACCTGGGAAAAGCTGGCCGAGAATTGCAACCAGTATGTTTCCAAAGGTAAGCGTCTCTATGTTGAAGGGCGTCTTCAGACCCGTTCGTGGGAAGGCAACGACGGACAGAAACGGTATACCACCGAACTGGTAGCCAGCAACGTCATCTTCCTGGACCGCCGAGACCCATCTGGGGCGGCCGGTGAAGAGGTCTCTGAGGATATAGAGCCGGACGACCTACCATTCTAGAAAATAACTATTGGGGCCTACCCACGCCGACACGCTGAAAATTAACCTTGCTAAGTTAGCCCGGAATTCCGAGATCGTGCTGAGCTTGGGCCAAGGGTAAATCGAACAGTCCGCTCCATACCTCAGACCGACAGTTTCAACGGCAAATAACCAACTAGCATAGATTTGGAGGCCAGTTAGTGACACAACCTTCTCGTGGACCAAGACCTACCGGCGCGCCCAGGCCGCAGAGGTCCAGATATGTACCCAGACGCAAGGTATGCGCGTTCTGCGCCGAAAAATCCAGCCAGATAGACTATAAGAACCCGGCGCAGCTGCGGCGGTTTGTTTCTGACCGCGGCAAGATAGAGCCGCGAAGGCGAACGGGCAGCTGCGCAAGACATCAGCGTGCGTTGGCCCGGGCGATAAAGCGGGCTCGCCATATCGCGCTGCTGCCATTTACCGCAGGGCATACCAGGACGGCAGCCGTTCTGGTTTCGCGAGCATGAGTGTAATCCTCACGGGCCCTTACCACTATTGGTACTTGACATAATGTTTCATCCTTCCCCTAAGGAACTCCGGTAGAAGATGATAGAAGCGCCCGGAACAGCAGAACAGGAACGGCACGTCCGTCGGTACCGCAGAGTAGAAAAGGAAAAGCGGAAAACCAAGGCCGCCTGGTTTCTTAGTTTTGTTTTAGGCATCGTATTGCTTGCTGTCCCAGTATATGGGTACTACGATGTCTTTGTTGCGCCTTCCAGGCAACCCGTGGTCCGTGTTAACGACAGGGTCTTCACCATGGGAGACTATATGGAAAGACTGCGCATCAATGGCCGCTCGCATCAGCTCTCGGGTGAGGGGTTTGATCTGGCCCTGGAGCCGTTCAAGCTGCTGGATACCATACAGCAGGAGGAATTGATAAGGCAAAGCGCCGGGAGATACAATATCTCCGCTTCCAATGAAGAAGTAGACGGCAGCATGAGAGAACGCTTCCTGCCGCCTCCCGAGGAGAGAGGCGGCTCATCTCCCGAGGAGCTTGAGTCCACGTTTCAAGGCAGATACCGGCAGTTTCTAAATGAGTTGAAATTGCCTGATAAGGACTATAGACAGACGGTTAGCGCTGGGATACTTCGAGAGAAGTTGAAGGATAAACTAAGCGATAGGGTACCCGCTGTTACGGAACAGGCTCACGTATTCGGCATCCATGTAGATGACTATAACGCGGCCGCGGAGGTTAAGACCCAGTTGGACGGGGGGGTTAACTTCGGGGTTCTCGCGCGCACGAAGTCTAAGGATTCCGAGTCCAGCAAGGCTGATGGCGACATGGGATGGCTTCCTAAGAAGGTCATGGGGCCGCAGTTTGATGAGACCGCCTTTAACATACCTATTGGACAGTTGAGTGATCCGATCTCCCTGCCGGGAGGCGCTTGGCTCATAAGGGTGGTCGAGAAGGCCGATGCCAGAAAGGTTGAGGGAAAGGCGCTCCAGCTTCTCCGGGACAAGGCGGTTGACGACTGGTTTCAGGAGGAATCTAAAGCCAACGTGGTTGAGCGGTATTTTGACTCCACCAAATATGAAACTGCGGTTAAGAAGCTCAAGGAATACGAGAGACCCACTGCGGCGCCACAGCAAGGCGGGCAGGGCTAGCAGGGCGGAGTAACGTGGAAGGCATAAGCGTAGGACTCATGGGCCTGGGTGTGGTGGGTGGTGGTGTAGCCAGGGTATTAGCTGATAGCAGGGCGGCCATAGCTCATCAGGTTGGCTGCCCTGTAAACATTAAGCTGGTACTGGTCAGGTCCCTAGACAAGGCTAGAGAGTATGCGGTTTCTAGCGATCTTCTGACTCAAGACGCGAACGATATTCTCTTAGACGACGATATTTCTATCGTAATAGAAGTCATGGGTGGTGAGACCCCGGCTGAAGAGTATATTAGGCGCGCTATCAGGTCCGGAAAGCATGTGGTAACGGCAAACAAAGAGGTCATGGCAAAGCATGGCCCGGAGCTGCTGGCCAAAGCTAAAGAGAACAACGTTGAGATACTTTACGAGGCCAGTGTTGGTGGAGGCATCCCCCTTATTGGCCCCTTCAAACAAGGCCTGCTGGCCAACAATATCAGCGCCATTCATGCTATTATCAACGGCACTACCAACTACATCCTCACGAAAATGGCCAGCGAGGGCGCAGACCTTCCAGTGGTGCTGAAGGAAGCCCAGTCACTGGGTTATGCAGAAGCAGACCCTACCAATGACGTTGAAGGCATTGACGCAGCTTACAAGCTGGCTATCCTCTCCTCACTGGCATTCCATACTACCGTTGGTCCCCAGGATATCTACCGCGAGGGTATTACCAAGCTGACGGCAAAGGACTTTCGCTATGCAAATGAGTTGGGATACTCGATAAAGCTCCTGGCCATAGCAAAGGCGGACAGTGGCAGCATCCAGGTAAGGGTGCATCCTACTTTTGTTCCAACGGACTCTATTTTGGCAAAAGTGGATGGCGTGTTTAACGCGGTACAGGTAGAGGGAGACCTGGTCGGCAAGGTACTGTTCTACGGAAGGGGCGCCGGCTCGCTGCCAACCACCAGCGCGGTGCTGGCAGACGTCATCGACCTGGCGCAAAACATCTACCGGGGGATAGACCACCAGCCTACTGCACCCATGGGATTTACCAAGCCCATAACAAGTGTGGATGAAATAAGGACGCGCTACTATCTAAGAATGAGTGTTGCAGACCGGCCAGGTGTCCTGGGGCAAATAGCTCAAATATTAGGAGACTCGCAGATCAGCATCGCCTCCGTTATTCAAAAGGAGGCCGATGAGACAGCACAAAGCGCAGAAATCGTTATTATGACCCATACAGCTCAGGAGAAGGCGATGCGGAACGCCCTCAGGGTGCTGAACAATCTGGCTGCCGTGGTGGAAATCGGTAATCTCATCAGGGTTGAGGACCAGCATGACTAGCTATGAATCAACTCCTATAGGTAATACCGTCAAGTGGCTTGAGGACGAACAACGGCAGAGCAGGGCTATTACCTTGAAGGTCCAGCAGCAGCTTGACCAGGTGCAAGCCGCAATCTGGGCGCAAACAGAGCAGCTCCACCTGCTGGAAGACGGCTTGTCCTCTACGAAGAGCATTACAAGCCGTTTACCAAAATTAGAAGCAAACGTCCAGCAGTTGGCGGAAGCCCTGGGAAGAACGCAAGAGGCGAAAGACGAGTTAAAGCTGCACATCGACGAGATAGAGCGTTACTGGACCGGTGAGTTCGCTCGTGAGCGCGAGGAGCGTTCGCAGCTGGTAAAGCAGGTTGGAGAGCTGACAAGCGAAGTTCGGGACCTGGTGAGTAAAGCCCAGCTAGCGGAGGAGACGGCTCGCCACATCCAGACGAACCTGACTCAAATTAGTTCGCAGGTGGAAGCGTTATCTCGCCACCATGAGAGTTTGGATAGCACGGTGTCTTTAATTCAGGACTCACAACGGCACAGAGACCAGGATGTCAAGCGCTTGGACCAGGAGCAAGAGTCATTACGGACAGCAGACGAGGTGACACTGGGCAGACTGATGAGTCTTGGTGAACGAGTTAGAGCTATTGAAGACGAGGAGAGGTTCCTGAGTCTCGAAGAGCGACTTCGAGGAGACATGACAGAGAAGTCCAATCTTCAAACAACCGAACGACAGCGTCTTGAGAGACAGGTTGTTGAGGCCGGCGCTATACAGTCCCAGCACAGCCTTACTCTCGAAGCGTTAGAGAAAAGGCTCGGCCAGGCTGACGAAAGAGACCAAACATTGGCGCATCAGCTAACATCTCTTAGGGAACAGATGTGGGGAATGCGCGAAGCTGTGTTAACCAATCTTGCTAGACTGGGACAAATAATTGAGGGGCAGCGAAGAAGAGAAATAGCAAATATGGAGCAAAATATCTTGGAATTAAGGGCCCATCTCAACGAAGGTGCAAGAGATTAACATGGGAACTGGAGTACTTAAACGATACAAGGATCTCCTGCCAATTACTCCATCTACCCCTATTTTTAGCCTAGGCGAAGGAGAGACACCACTTATAACCGCTCCGCGTCTGGCAGAAAAGATAGGCTGCAAAGAGTTGTACTTTAAATTTGAGGGATGTAATCCCACGGGATCGTTCAAGGACAGGGGCATGGTTGTAGCGGTTGCCAAAGCCATGGAGGAGGGCAGCAAACGCATTATCTGTGCTTCAACCGGAAACACCAGCGCTTCCGCGGCGGCCTACGGAGCGTATTGCGGGCTTGAGAGTTGGGTGGTCGTCCCCAAGGGCAATATCGCGATGGGTAAGCTTGCACAGGCCCTTATGTACGGCACTAGGGTCATAGCGATCGAGGGCAACTTCGATGAGGCGCTTTCCATAGTACGGGCTTTGGTCAAGAGCAGTCCCATAACCCTGGTGAACTCTGTAAACCCCTACAGAATCGAGGGACAAAAGACTGCGGCGTTTGAAATTGTAGACGAACTGGGGAAAGCCCCGGACATGCTTTGCATACCGGTGGGCAACGCCGGCAACATTACCGCTTACTGGCGCGGTTTCGTACAGTACTGCAAGTTGGGTAAGTCTGGGTCCACTCCCATGATGCTCGGCTTCGAGGCTGCCGGAGCTGCGCCGATAGTAGAAGGCCGAGTAATCGAAAGCCCGCAGACGGTGGCGTCTGCCATTCGCATCGGCAATCCTGCTAGCTGGCAAGGCGCGGTTCAGGCGCGGGATGAGTCTGGTGGAATTATAGACTCGGTAACTGACGAGGAGATCCTGGAATCCTACCATACGCTTGCCAGCGATGTTGGCGTGTTTGGTGAGCCGGCTTCAGCAGCGTCTCTTGCCGGACTGTTCAAGTTGGCCAGAGGCGGTACCATGGATCTTAGCTCCAAAAGCGTTGTGTGCGTTGTTACCGGCATGGGCCTTAAAGACCCAGATACTGCGTTGAAAACACGCGCAGACATTATCGAAACGCCGGCGGAGTTAGAGGCCGTTAGGAACGCGCTGGGCTTATAGCGTATGTGGCCATAGAATACATAAACGACCCTGTGGTGGTAATTCCTCTACTTAGAGACTCCGATATCCAATATTGCGTCTCTATGGACTTCAGCCTTTGCCACGAACAGTTGCACCGAGTGCAAGAACGAGATGGTATTTACATCCTACCTCTCGGGAGTCAAGTGTATGGACCCAGTAAACACCGTCTTATCTAACCTAAAAAATATACTACCCACATCCAGCGTTCTAACCGGAACAGCTGCTGCTCCATACCTGGCTGACACGCTAAGACCGTCTTGGAGCTATGAAGGAATCGACGAACCAGACGTCGCTGCCCAAAACCTCTTCGTTGTCCTGCCTCAGACCACGGAAGAGGTTGCCGAAGTCGTAAGGATGGCCTTTGAGCACAGGATTCCCGTCGTGCCTTATGGCAGCGGCACCGGCCTGATGGGAGGTGCGGCGCCAATCCGCGGCGGCATCGTAATAGACATGAAGCGAATGGACCGGGTGCTGGAGATCAGCAAAGAGGATATGTGGGCGAAGGCTGAGGCTGGAATAGTGTTAGGGAATCTGAACACCGCGCTCGGCGCAGTCGGCCTGATTCTAGGCCATGACCCTTGGACCCAACCCGCAGCCACGCTCGGCGGCGCTATCTCCACCAATGGACTCGGCTATCTGGGCTACAAATACGGCTCCATGGGCCAGCAGGTCCTCGGCCTTGAGGCTGTGCTACCCAACGGGCAGATTCTGACCACCTCTTCCGTCCCACAGGCATCTTCAGGTCTACCTCTCAAAAGGCTATTCATTGGGACCGAGGGCGTCTTCGGAATTATTACCAGAGCCACGATAAGGGCCTTCCCCGCGCCCCAATGCCGGAGGCTGCTGGGTTACAGGTTCGACTCTTTCGAGTTAGGATTTGGCGCCGTTCAGCAGCTTTTTTTCGCGGGACTAGAGCCTTCTCTGCTTGATTTCGGAGAGGAGTACCCACATCTGTCCTCTGTAGAGGGGCAAGGCGTAGAGACGCAACACGTTGCGTCTCTACTAGAGGTCATAGTTTACCTTGGTTTTGAGGGCCTTGAGGAACATGTGAACGTCACTTGCGAGAAGGCCGATCGGGTTTGCAGAGACTGGGGTTCGATTGAGGTATCTAAGGGCGAAGTAGACGCGTTTTGGGACAACCGACACTGGCATGGCGACAGGTCCGGATGGTCTCAAACGCCGTCTATCCTTACCGACTACGTTCACGTGGCGCTCCCGCCATCGAAAGTACCGTCCTACCGGGATAGCGCCGTTAGGATAATACGGGAGAAGGGCGTGCACCTCCGAGAGTTTGGGCTATGGAACCAGCCCAGTCTCTTTTCAGTAGTGGTGCAGGCATCGTCCAGCGAGAAGGCAAAGCTTTCACAATGCATCGACGCGCTGCTGACTATGGCGCGAGATATGGAAGGCTCTATCGAATACTGTCACGGCGTGGGCCTGCGCATCTCCCGCCACATGGAGCACGAGATGGGCGTCGCTGGCATGGAGTTGCTGAGGAGCATAAAATCCGCGGTAGATCCGTATAATATCATGAACCCCGGGAAATGGGGACTTTAGCCGGCTATAAAAGGTACCACATAAATATCATCTTGCGTTCCATCAGGCAGGCAAGGAGGAGATGCATTACTATGGCTACCCAGCCGGTTGAGGCGGTAGTTGTTGATGCGTCAGTGGCTGCTAAGTGGTACTTGAATGATGAGGAGGCGGCGGATAAGGCTCTCCTTCTAGTGCGTCGCTTCATGCAAGGTCACACTGAAATTCGGGCGCCGGACCAGATCCGTTACGAGGTACCGGCAGCAATAGCTAGGGCCTCTATGGGGAGCAGCCCGCGAGTTGAGCTAGAGATTGGCAGACAAGGGATCGAGGCATTCCTCTCTCGTGGCATTAGCACCATAAATTCCGATGACCTTATTATCAGCGCCTACTCTCTGTTACATCAATATGGGTGCTCATTTTATTACCCTCTCTATCTTGCATTGTCTCAACGTATATCTGTCGCTCTTCTTACCGCCGATCAAAGATTCTATCGTACCGTCCAACGCTATCCTTCAATCGTTTGGATTGGTGATTACAACCTATCTTGTTGGCCAGACCGGAACATTGGGCCCCTCACACACACCTAACTGTTCAAAGTGGAGGAGGCGAACTCCGCCTGCCCTCGCGACCATTACCCCCTTACCCCCTTACCCCATTACCCCCTTTTCCTAGTCTATACATGGCGGAAAGACGGGGAGGAGATTAGTTTTCCGAGGGGACACCCCTCGGACTCCCTGGCAAAAGGGCTGCCGCTCTTCTGCACTTCCTGCGACTACGAACCTTTGTGAAGGTTTGCCCTCAAGAGTGAACAGTGACACACACACGAAATTGGACATCACACTACATACATGCTACAATAGAAATTTACACACGGGCACGCTTTAGCACCATAGGCGCTGAAAAAAACAGTCTGGCAAGTGTTAGAAAGATTGATATCTTTTTCCTAACCTGTCCACCGCAACCCCGGATGCTCTATTAAGCTAGCGTTATAGAATACTTAAAGGCCGGTGCATCATGAGCGTAGCCCAAGAATTGAAGCAGACCATCGACATCGCTGATGTGATATCAGATTACGTTCCTCTGCTGAAGTCCGGGCGTAACTTTAAGGCTATATGCCCATTCCACCAGGAAAAGACCCCTTCCTTCTACGTATTCACCGACCGTCAGAGCTGGCATTGCTTTGGAACGTGCGGTACAGGTGGAGATGTTCTTTCCTTTATCATGAAAAAGGAGGGGCTGGAGTTCGGTGGCGCCCTGGAGCTGCTTGCGACGAGATCAGGTTTCAGGCTTGCGGAAAAACGAAAGGCGGATGACAAAGCGCAGTCACCGGATAAAGGGCTGTTCGACTTGTTAGATGCTGCAGCCTCGTATTATCTGGCTCTGCTTAATGGCAGCAGCGGACGCAAAGCGATGGAGTACGTGGAGGGCAGGGGTATCAATTCCTGGGCCATGGAGGCTTTCAGGATAGGGTACAGTCCCCCTGAATGGGATGGCGCCAAGAGACATTTGATTGCCAAAGGGTTTAACGAGGACCAACTTCTGCTCGCGGGCCTTCTGGTGCAGGGTGAAAAAGGGGTATATGATAGGTTCCGCGACAGGCTGATGTTTCCCATAAGGGATAGGAACGGGGCAGTGGTAGGATTTGGCGCCAGAAGCCTTGATGGCTCCCAGCCAAAATACCTTAATTCGCCCCAAACACCGCTCTTCGATAAGAGTAGCATCCTATATGGCCTTGATTTGGCAAGAGACGCGATAAGATCCCGCGGCGTTGCGGTCGTAGTGGAGGGCTACATGGATGTCGTGACTGCACACCAGTACGGGCAGCACAACGTGATTGCCTCCATGGGCACCGCCGTTACCGAAAAGCAGCTTTCCCAGATGAAGGGACTGACAAAACGAGTGGCCCTGGCGTTGGACCCTGACGCCGCCGGGCAGATGGCGTCTTTACGGGCAATAGGCGTCGCTGCGGAGAGCATGGACAAAAAAACATTACCCGTGCCAGGCAGCAAAGGCGTTATAACATACAAAAGGGTTACCGAGGGAGAAATAACCGTAGTCGCCCTGCCGGATGGCAAAGACCCTGATGATCTTATAAGGGAAGACGTTACTAAGTGGGAAAAGTTGATAGAGTCCGGCCTTCCGGTGGTAGACTTCCTTCTGGCGAATATAGCGAATAGAGTAGACCTTACGGACCGGCGCAGTAAGCATGAAGCGGTAGCCGAGGCTATTCCTTTTATTGCTGAGATCCCAAGTCCAATAAGCCAGGCACACTACCTGCAAAGACTGGCTGAGTTGGTGCATGTGGACGAGCGAGAACTTAGAGATGAGCTTAGGAGCCTGAGCAGAGGGCGAGGCGGCGCAGGTCGCACGCGCGGTGAACCTGAAGTGCATCTTGAAAAGGCCCGCGGCATCGCTCCGATGGAGGAGTATATCCTGGCATTATTAATACAAAACCCGAAACTGAAGAGCTTTGATTTGCAGCTCAAGTATGAGTATTTTACCGTAACAGAGAATAGAGAAACGTTCAGGGCATGGCAGATGGCGGAGACGCTGGACGAATTCTTTATTAACCTTGAGCCATCTCTCCATGAAAATGTTGACCGTCTTGCAAACAGGCACATTCCCGTGATAGGTCCCACGGATCTGTCCAAAGCCATTAATGATTCTATCAAAAGAATGGAGGAGCGAAAGCTGAGAGAAACAAAGGCTGACCTGCGGCTGTTAATTCAGGATATAGAGAACAGCGAAGGTGCGAATTACATCTGGAAGATGTCCGCGGCGTTTGGTGCGTCCGGAGAAGTGAGTGAGACGCTGGAGAGATTAACCGCGTTGCAGGATAAAGAGATCGAGGTGAATAACAGACTCATGTATCTACTCAGCAAAGGTGAGGTATTGCAGCCATAGGTCGAAGACTCGCCTCACGAGAGATGAGCTTTTAAGACCCAATAGGAGATGGCAGAGCCAAGCGATTAGTTTAAAGAACTACTACACCAGTCAGCAGCATACTGACTTAGGCCGCGCTTATCTGCTTAATTAATAAATAGATAGCGTGCACATCGGAGAGTGATAGATATGACAGCGGATAGATGGCAGACAACAAACCAGGACTTGGGACAGGTCAAAGAGTTGGAGGACGAGTTACTGCGTGACAATACGGTGGTAGACTTTTCCGGGGAGGTAATAGAGGAAGTTCTCCAGGACGCGGAGATCATAGCCGCTGAGCCAGCCGATGAAGCTGGAGCCGCCTGGATAGAAGAAGAGGATACCGAAAGCTGGGCCATCCCAAAGGTGGAGGAAGAGCCGGACCTGGAGCTTGGCACTGGCCTGGAATTGGAAGAGCAGGAGGGGATTGAAGACCC
>SHYC01000057.1 GCA_009693005.1 Dehalococcoidia bacterium
GAAATCGAAGTATTGATTTAGCATGGTTAGGCGGTTGGAAAACACCAGCACGCCGAGGACTATAATAAGAGCCCCGCTGGCTGCTTCGACTTTGGGTAGGTGGCGGCTGAAAGATCGTATGACCTTGGTCCACCACCCCAGCGCAAAGCCGGTTGCTAGAAACGGCACCGCCAGACCGGCACTGTACGCAGTCATGAGGGTTGCGCCTCTTAATGCGGTCTCACTGGTGGCTGCCAGTGCTAGAATGCTTCCCAGTATTGGGCCTATGCAGGGTGTCCAGCCGGTGGCAAAAGCAGCGCCCATCAATAAAGATCGCCCGACGCTAGCCTTCGTACTGTTCTTTAGCTGCGGCTTCCACGTTCGGTCCAAAACCGGAATGCGAAAGACGCCCAGCAGGTGAAGGCCAAAAACGATGAGTAACACTCCGGCCACCTTTTGTAGAATGGGTAGCTGGTCTCTGATGACGAAGCCGACAAAGCCGACTGAAGCCCCAAGCATGACGAATATGAGCGAGAAACCCGTCACAAACGCGAGGCCTCGCGTAAGGGCCATGCTGTTGACTTCCTCTCCGCCGGTTCCCATCAGGTGAGCGATGTAGATGGGCACCAGCGGCAGCACACACGGAGAAGCAAATGAGAGCAGCCCGGCTCCAAAGGCCAGTATCAGGGAGACCTCTTGTCCTGCCATGACTTTATTAATCCTTTTCATGAGGCGCTTGATAAAGTAGCCTCACGTTTGCGTCGCCCTCATCAAGCGGCTTATTCTACGGTATACCATCATATACCACGGTAGTATTATACCATTACTTACTGCCGCATACCTGAGGCAGTAAGCGGGGAAGAGCCGCCCTGCGTATGCTTCCGGCACATGGGGGATCCGGAGGCATATCGACATTTTGGATCAGAGGGCCAACGCGTGGTAGTGAATGCCCACAGTGCTCTCCCCGATGTTCTACCAACAACAGCTTCTCGTGCGCGTTGGTAGGGAACTTCCTGTTGACACAAGATCATATCCTTCCTAGAATGTAGCCACTCACTGAATTTATTGCCTACCTGCTAGTAGTGGTAATAGGCACGCGATATTGTTTTTGCGAGGTTTATCTGTTGGCCTCCGGGGGATACGAGTTTAGAGACATCGACTTGCTGGAAGCCGGTGCAAAAGGAACACCAGGCAGCCGCACTTTCTACATGCTAATCGGCGACCGCAGCATCCTGGTACGGCTTTGGGTGCGGAAGGAGCATTTGGTCATGCTGAGTGAAGCGATCCAACAGGCACTGGCAGAGTTCCCTGATACCGCGGACGCACCGGTAATTCCAAACTACTCCGGAATAGACGACAGCAAAGTGGACAACGAGATAAATGTTGGTAGCCTGGCCCTCGCGATAGACCAGGAACGGCGACAAATCGGGATATTCGTCTACGATAGGGGGGCACAGGAGTCCAGTCCTCCCTCTTACCGCTGCTGGGCGAACCCCAACATGATGAAGATTTTTACGAGGAAGATCGACGAGGTGTGCGCCTCTGGACGCCCAACTTGTCCACTATGCGCACAGCCCGTGGAACCAACCGGCCATGTTTGTCCTCGGTCCAATGGCCATCATGCCACTCTGGTATAAAGGAGGCGGTCCTGTGAAGGATGAAACGGCGATACTGGAGGCTGGAGAGTTCACGGAGTGTAAGCTCACGCCCAGAGGCTCCAATTACACCTACCTGGCAACCCTTTCCTACGAAGAGCAAGAGACCAAGGCAGTTTACAAGCCGCAGGCCGGCGAGATGCCACTACGGGACTATCCTTCCGGAACTTTATACCTCAGAGAATACGCATCCTTCCTATTAAGCCAGTCGATCGGCTGGCGGTTCATTCCTACCACCGTTATCAGGGACGGGCCACACGGGGTCGGTGCAGTGCAGCTGTTCATTGAGGCCGAGGAAGACCAGCACTATTTTACGTTTACGGGCCAGTGCGAGCTCGATCTCCAGCGAATAGCGATTTTTGACGTTATAAGCAACAACGGTGACAGGAAGGCCGGGCATTTCCTAAAGGGCATGGACGGGAGAATCTGGGGGATCGACCATGGCCTAACTTTCCATTACCAGCATAAGCTCCGTACCGTTATGTGGGACTTCCAGGGCCAGCCCATACCACAGAAGATAATTAGGGAGCTTGAGGATTTTAAGAGAGCGTTGGATACGCCAGAGAATTCTTTCATTTCTGAGCTGCAGCAGCTTATAACCGGGGTGGAAGTAGAGGCCTTTCTCAGGCGCATAGAAGCAGCGATCTCGTCCGGGACATTTCCGGTCATGGGAGCCGGAAGGAACACTCCCTGGCCTCCAATCTAACGTACGATTGGACAATCCAATTTTAGTACTCGCAAATCAGACGACCATAGTAGTGTATAATTGACCTATCTATTTTAGGACGAACTGGGGAGGCCCTGAATGTTATCTTATGAATACTCCCGGTGGGATGGCAGCCAATTTCTTGATATAGATGCAGACGACATATTAGCTGAGATATCAGACGATCTAATGGACTCCGGAGACCTCCGCAGGGCCCTCCAGAAGATGATGCAGCGAGGGATGAAAGACGGCCCTCTGATGGGGCTGCAAGACCTCATGAAGAGACTGCAGCAGCGCCGCCAGGAAAGGCTGCACCAGTACAATGTCGGCTCAACCATGGATGACATACAGAAGGCCCTCGAAGAGATCCTGAGAACGGAGCAGGAGGGCATCCAGAACAAGCTGGATGAGGGACGGCAGCAGGCCAAAGACTCCATGCAGGGTGAGCAAGGGGACCAGGGCGATGGCGACCAAACCGGCCGGCAGATGGGTCAGCAGCGGAGCGGCAGCCAGCCGGGCCGGGAAGGGAAAAGCTCCTCGTCGTCTGACGGACTTACGCCCGAGTCCCTCCAGAGCCTCCTGGACTATCTGGAGAAGCGGGCCCAGCAGAAGCAAGAGTTCTTAGCCAACCTCCCCAAAGAGACCGGCAAGGCCCTTAAAGATCTATCTGAATATGAATTCGCCAGTCCGGATGCAAAACGCAAATACGACGAGCTGATGGACATGCTCAAGCAGCAGATAGCTGAGAGCCTCTTCCAGAACATGCAGCAGGGCCTGTCGGAGATGACTCCGGAGCAGATGCAGCGTATGAGGGAGATGATACAGTCGCTGAATCAGATGCTGAAAGACGGGCTGGACGGCAAGCCAACAAACTTCCAGGAGTTCATGAACCAGTTCGGCGATATGTTTGGGCCGAATCCTCCCGAAACGCTCGAAGATCTTATGGATCAGATGCATAGCCAGATGGAGAACATGAACAATCTCATGCAGAGCATGAGCCCTGAGCAGCGCCAGCAGTTGCAAGAGTTGATGGACAACGTGTTGCAGGATATGGGCATTGAGAACGACCTCATGGAGCTTGCGACCTATCTAAACGAAATCTTCCCCAGAGAGAGGCCGCACAATTATCCCTTTGCCGGGGATGAGCCGGTAACCTTGAAAGAGGCCCTCCGCCTGATGGAAGAGATGGGCAAAATGGAGGAGTTGGAAAAAGAGATTAAAGGCTCCATGTATAAAGACGACCTGGAGGGAATCGATCCCGACAAGGTACGGGAACTGCTGGGAAACGAGGAGGCCGAGAATCTGGAGGCCCTCAAAGACCTGGCAAAGAAGCTGGAGGATGCCGGCTACATGAAGCGTACCGGCAACAAGATGGAGCTAACGCCGCGCGCCCTCCGCAAGATAGGACATAAAGCTCTACGAGACATCTTTGCGCGGCTCAAGAGAGACCGCTTCGGCAATCACGACCTCGAACGCAGGGGGAACCTTGGGGAAAAGACCGAGCAGTCCAAGCCATACCAGTTTGGCGATCCCTTCCTTCTTGACCTGGAGAGCACGGTGATGAACGCCATAGAGCGCAGCGGCCCCGGTGTGCCTGTCAGGATATCGGCGGATGACTTCGACGTCTATCAAACAGAGACCATGACAGAGGCCGCCACCGTCGTTCTGCTTGACCAGAGCCGCTCAATGGGGCACACAGGCCGGTTCCTTGCCGCGAAAAAAGTGGCTATGGCCCTTCACAACCTCATCAAAACACAGTTCCCCAGAGACAACTTGTATCTCATCGGCTTTGCTGATTACGCCAGAGAGCTAAAGCCGGAGTGGCTGCCTGAAACAACGTGGAGCTACTATGTATCCGGCACAAATATGCACCACGCCTTCATGCTGTCCCGGCAGCTCTTGTCAAAACACAAGGGAGGGACGAAGCAGATAATTCTTATCTCGGATGGTGAGCCTACCGCTCACATGGAGAAAGGCCACGCTTACTTTGGCTATCCTCCTACCTATAGAACAATTCAAGAGACTTTGAAAGAGGTCCAGCGTTGCACGAGACAGGGGATCACCATAAACACCTTTATGCTGGAGCATAATTACTCCCTGGTCCAGTTTGTCAACCAAATGGCGAAGATAAACAAGGGCAGGGTGTTCTATACGTCCCCCGATCAGTTGGGTGAGTACATACTGGTGGACTACTTATCCAACAAGAAACAGCGGATCCACTAAGCAACTTGGCAAAGTCCAAGATTTATCTCACTGAATAGCAAAACCAGTATTGTAAAGGGAGGCGCGCTTGAGGCGTCTCCTCTTTCTATACAGGATGTATGGTGAGCCTAGAATGCGTCTATCAAAAGAGGAGTCTGCAAAACTCAACTAATTCAGAAACCCTTCACTAGGTCATGTTACGGACTAAGAAAGTTATGATAGTATTAGAGCGGTGAACCAAAAGCAAATGCCTACAAAGCAGTTATCCATGCGACTAGAAAGCGAAACCTTCGAGCGGCTAGATCAACAAAGCCTCCGAGCCGGTCAGTCGCGTTCCGGATTGGCTAAAATGCTCCTGCAGGAGGGTCTTAGAATGGACGGTCATCCTGGGGTTGTGTTCCGCTTGGGACCAGCAGGACGACGTCCGGGGCTTGCGGACGGTCCAGATGTCTGGGAGGTGGTTCGAGTGTTTCGGGGCTTAGATAGCGCAGGTGAGGAGGCTGTTAGACAGACCGCGAAACTTACGGGGCTTACCCCGGAGCAAGCCAGGACCGCCATACGCTACTACCTGGACTTTAGACAGGAAATAGAAAATTGGATTGACCGATTGGATGAGGAAGCTGATCGCCTGGAGGCCGGCTGGAAGCGAGAGCAGGATATCTTGAAGCGGTGAGACTTCTATTGGATTAGATGTGGGCACCAAGCATCGCTGAGCAATTGAGAAGCAGAAGGCGAGGCGTGATAGCAGTAGCGGAAAGGGCCGACCTTCGTAGACAATCAGATAATTTAGTCTTTGCAGAGGCGCAGAGGGAGGAGTATACCATAGTAACCGAGAACGTGGCGGATTTCGTCCACTTGGGATTGCAGAGGCCCAACAAGGCCGGTCACATCATGGCCTAATCTTCACCAACAACCGCCAGTTTCCTCGCCACGATCCTCGTACTCCTGGCCGACTGGTTACGGCTCTAGACAAGCTACTCTCGAAGAACCAGGAAGAGTTGAACTTTGAACACTGGTTGTCATCCTGAAACAACGGTCCCAGAATTGGCAATAGACAGTCCATTCACAGATGCTAATCGAAACTTCCTCTAAATATTCTCTCCATATTTGCTCCAACAATATGACTATCTCGTTTCCGTCAAGGTAATGGTAGTATAATAAAGCGCGTTTCCCACAACCCGATAAGAGGAGTATAATGCCGGGCCTACATCCAAGGGCAGAACAACTGCAAATGCTCTTACTCAAAGAAGAGTTCTCCGTGACTCAACTTATCCAGGCCGGTACTTTAGATTCCTCGGTTGGAGCATTTCTATGGGCCATGATGGCGAGGCGCGCCTCCGTGATAGTAGCAGCTGGGCCGCGCCTGATTGGCAAGAGCACCATGCTGCACGCGCTGACCAGCTTCCTGCCAAAGGACTCGCAGTTCGTGACTGCCATAGGCCAACATGAGACCTTTGATTTCGCCAAGACCGCAGACGCTTCGAAGAGCTATATCCTCGTCAGCGAGATCAGCGACCACACCCCACATTATGTTGCCGGACCCGGCGTAGACCGGTTGTTCCATCTGCTGGAGTCCGGGTATAGAATGGGCGCTACCGTACATGCCGACAGCCCGGAAGAGGTTGTGCAAACCATAAAACAGTATTCTGTTGATGTGCCCGGGCCCGTTATAGCTAAGGGCATCGACTTGATAGTGACACTTTACGCTGAGGAGACCGCATCGGGAATTAAGCGCAGGGTTAGATCGGTATACTATGTCTGGCGGGAGCCAAAGGCCCCTCAAGAGGTCGGCGTCAGGAGTCTCGTGTCATGGCAGGCAGACCGGGACGCCTTCACACTATTCCACTCTCCCGAGGCGTGGCTGCAGATGGCAGACCACCTGCGATGCGACGTTGCGAATCTAAAAAAAGAGATGGAAAGCAGAAAACGCTTCCTTGAGGGCCTGATTGCACGAGGAGTGCTGGACTATGGCCAGGTACTGGAGGCTATAAGAAGATTTAATTCATAGACTTCGTCCATACACCGAAGAACGGAAATAAAAAGCGTAGCCCGTTCTTTTAGGCACTCGAATCCTGTAGTGAGGTTCTCGAACTAGGATCGGACGGCGCCCCATCGACGTTGCTCAGGACAAGCTTTCAGCAACTCTTGCCGGGGTGAGCCACCTTTGGAGACAGGCAACGCCGACGTGGTCGCGATCTTCAGGCTGACCTACAAATAATCATCAAGGCGAAAAGGGGAATAAGATGTTAGTAGTGCACATAGATTTCAACTTAATTCCGGGGAAGCAGGATGAGTTCCTGGAGCTGCACCAACGGCACACTGAGTCTCAGAAGCGGGCTTTGGGTCATCTGGGCGGCTATCTGTGAAAGTCCCCGGGCAGCTCTACAAGATATATCGGCCTTCAGTTCTGGGAGTCCAGAGCAGATAGAGAAGGCTATACAAACAGCGTGGCACTGATAACGCTGCCCAGCTATAATATTTACGTTACCGAGCAGACCAAACGAAGGTTCTACGAGGTAATGGCCGAGGTAGTGGGATCAAGCGTACCTAAGTTCGTTCGGTACGGGCGGTTTGACGTCAACCTTAGACTGCGAAGAGAGTTCGAACGCAGGCTGACAGAAAACACTATCAAGGAAGCCGAGAAATTCAGGGAGCGCGGCCTAGCCTCGTCACGGCTGATGCGCTACCTCGGAAACGACTCGGAATATCTATACATAGGTATGTGGCGCAGCCAGGAGGACAACGAGGCCTTCGCGAAAGACCCAGGACGTTCTGCCCGCCAACCTTTCGAAGACCTGGTCACAAGCCCTGAAATCATAGAATCGTTCGAGGTCGTAGCGGGGTATGAGAGCGAAGAAGTCTGATCTTATTTCTCGAAGATGTGATTCCGAGAAAGGAAGCAGAGAGGAGTCTGTAATAAGCGAGCGTAGACCGTGCGTTGAGGCCCCCGAAACCTTGAGCGAGGCTCTCTAGCTAGGAGCGGCAGGTGCCCCTTCGACCTGACTCAGGACAAGCTTCGAGAACCTCAGCGCGGACGAGGTCCGCAAGGCGGACAATGAACGGTATACGATCTCTTATCCTAATCCTTCGTGGCTGCAGATCCCAACCCGCATAGAGGACTCGCGGGCAGATAGATTTGGAGGTATGCGTTGCTAAAAAACATCACCGTGATTGCCGTAAGATGCACTGACCAGAAGAAAAGTGTGGAATTTTACGAAAAGGTCCTGGGCATACCTGTAAGAGGTGAGCTGCCTGAGTCCAATTGGATAGAGCTGGGATTTTCGTCCACTTCCACCGGAATAGCTCCCTCAGAAGTCCCAAGCGCAGATGGAGGCCCGCCTAACACAGGGCCTGGCTCTTTAAGCATTATCCTTGAAACTGACGACATCGACAAGGACTACGAGGAGCTATTGGACAAGGGCGTCGTCTTTACTCAGCCGCCGGAAATAGAACCCTGGGGAGGACTAATGGCCCATTTCCTCGGACCGGACGGGGAGAACCTTACGCTGGTGCAGTTGCCCTTTCGCTAGCGGAGGCGAGGTGCTGGCCCTATTTGTTGACTGGTTGTGTCAGGGGTTGACCACAACCAATTTTTCATTAACAATCTTGAGATATTTGGAAACCCCCACCGAGGGGCTGGCGGTCATCGGCTCGCCCGGCTTGCGTTCGGCATAATTTACGATGAATGTGCCACCTCGAAACTCCGTTGTTTGGGGCGCAATCCTGTCGCCCAACAACACGGCGTTTGTTCCCCGGTACCCACCGTTGGACCCAACTGCCGCCACCGCGTAGTAGAATGTTCCGCTGCCGCCTGAACTTTGCGTAAGGAGAAAAGCCAAGTCGGGCGTTCCATCGCCATTCACATCGCCCGTTGCCTCGTTTCCGAAATAACGCGTGGTTATTTTGGAGGCGCTGCCAAGGGCCGCTTCGACCTCTGATACACCGTTGGTCAATGCGACAACACGACCTTCAATTTCATACGAGGCATCCTTGTGGCTCTTCTGCGCTGTGCCGGTTACGCCGGTCACCGTCGGGCCAGGCTTCGGCTCAGTTTTTGAACAGCCCATCATCACAAGGAGAGCCAACGCCAAACTGACCATGGCAAACATCTTCGTCTGGAACTTTCGCTTACGAGTCATCAACGACCTCCCAACCACAACGGAAAATGCTATTGTCCACGCGTTGGTCTTCATCTCTTCACCGGGCTAATCGCAATACTATTATTCCCTTGATTTCGCTGCCTAAAGGCGATTTTGGAGAGAAGTATCCCTATTTCGTACAAAAGCATAAGCGGTACCGCCACCAAAGTCTGATTGAAAGGGTCTAGAGTAGGCGTTATTACCGCGCCCAGAACAAAGGCCCCAACAAAAGCAAGGCGGCGGTGTCGAGTCAACTGCGCTGGAGTTATCAGCCCGATTCTGGTCAAAACAAAAATTACTATTGGGGTCTCGAAGGACAGCCCTAGCCAAAACGTGAGAGTGGATACAACAGATACATAGTCTCCTATTCGGATCAAAGGAGTGGCTATCTCCTCACCAAAATGGATAAGAAAGTTCAGGCCCGGGGGCAAGAGTATAAAAAAAGCGAAGGCAGCCCCCAGAAGGAACGAGAGGAACACCACAGGCATCATGAAGTACAGAAAACGCTTTTCCTGTGCCCTCAAGCCGGGAGATATGAACATAACCAACTGGTACACCGCCAGAGGCATCGCCAAAGCAACGCCACTCATCAAAGACACCTTCATATAAGTACCCACCATCTCCGCCACGCCGGTGCGGATAAGCTGGGTACCCTCTGCCCTTGATTTCATCAAATCAAAAATCCAGGGGGCCATGAAAAATGAGCAAGCTGTCGTGATGACCAGACCTATAAACACCTTTATTAGGCGGCTGCGAAACTCCTCCAGGTGATCAAAGAGACTCATCCGTGGCGTTGCATTATCAGGATGGGGCTCTTCACTGGCTTCGTCCTCAGGAAGTTCTTCCTGGTCCAGCGGCTCACTCAACATTAGATCAGAACCTCGGTCGCCTCTTCTCCGCAAAGGCGGACATTCCTTCTTGCCGGGCAGAGCTGTTTCTGAGGGCTTCCTCCATAGGGCCAACCTGCTTGACGGCATCAGCAACGGTCCCGTTAAGGGCTGCTAGCATCTTTTCTTTTATCGCCTTCAAAGCCTCCTGGGAATGAGAGGTAAGTCGCTCGGCCATCTCGGTTGCTCTCGGGATCAAATCATCCTTTGACAACACCTCTTTTACCAAGCCTATGCGCACGGCGGTTTGAGCATCGAAGCGCTCGGCGGATAGGGCCATCCACATGGCCCAAACCGGCGGCACCTTCCGCGTCAATAGAGTTAACGTCTGAGCGTCCATGAGACCGCGAGCCGCAAAAGGGGCTACGAAAACAGCTTCTTCAGAACAGATTGCTACGTCGCAAGCGAGCATGAGACCGAGTCCGCCGCCGGCAGCAGCACCGTTCACCGCGGCAATCAGGGGCTTGGTAACCATTGTCGGGATCAGCTCTCCAAATGGCACATCCCGTTCCTGTGGTTCCTGGCCGCTTCGTTCTCTCGAGGCGGCCTCCTTGAGGTCTAACCCGGAGCAGAAGGCGCGGCCCGCCCCCGTAACTATACCAACCAGCACCTCATCATCCTTCTCAAGGTCCAGCCAGACCTGGCTCATCTCTCTGCGCATTTGAGAATCAAAGGCGTTAAGAGCAGCCGGCCTGTTAAAGGTTACGGTGGCTATGCCATCCTCTTTTTGGTATATGATAGTTTTGTATTCGTTAGCCATAATCTGAGAATAACCACAACTGAGAATAATGTCGGTGGGAGCGAGCTCGCTCAAGCCGCGCGAGGACGCAGTGAGCCTGTACATACTGGCTTGGAGGTGCCCACTATCGAGGACATGATCGCGCTACCTCAGTGCTCGCGTATCTGCCAGCACTGAGGTAGCGCGATCATGGCGCAACCAAATCTCCCTATGCCCGGGGCACGTTCTGGAAATCGGGTCATTAGTTATGGCTACCTACGGTTTCGCATACCCAGTGGCCCCTTACCAGTCGACGAGGACAACAGTCTCGTTACCTACTACGTAGGCATCGTGTCCGGAGGGCAGGTTAGTGATTTCGCCGGGTCCGGTGTCAAACTCACTTCCATCCGTCATGATGACGTGCATCCGGCCGGAGACCTGATACTGGAAGTGGGGCGCCTCGCACCAATCCGTTTTGGCAATCGGCTTCACGTGTTCAGACCAGCGCCAGCCCGGCTCCAGTACCAATCTACCGACCACGCCCCCGCCGATATTCACCAATTCCAACTTGCCTTTCTCGAAGGTTCGCACCTCGTCGGGCGTCTTTAGGTCCTTTCGTTCGTAACTTGCCATTATGTTCATTCCTCCTTCTAGTCTCCTACTGATTCACAGTAAACTTTCCCATGAGCTTATACAATCATTCACAACCGGTCCCTGCAGCGGCTTCCACAGCTCCTTGTGCCACAATTGGCCCGCTCCACAACCTGCACCTAGCTGGTCAAAGGGGCACGAGAATAAGCTGATCTCCTGGAATGCCGCGATCGCGGCTTCTTTTCGCCATTGCATCGGCGCGGTGCCGCAGTATTAGCGTCCTAGACCCCCCAGCTGTCTAACAAAGTGATACGCAATCGCGTGCCCAGCGAAGGCAATCGGGATCATATCTGTTTCTGCATGAAAAGTGGAGCCATCCTTCCGTAAAGCTGTAAACCGGAAGGTGACAGGACAGGCCAAAGGCGCAACCCGATTCTGATAGTTCCAGGCAAAATTATGACGGTCTTCCTCTGCCACGAAGGTTTCGAGCCAAGGCGGTGCGTCGTTCATCTCTTTGACGCTGTAGCCAAACATCTTGGCGAGCTGTTCGTTGCAGATCATGTGATGTTCATCTAACCACAAGTAAATTCCATCAGGGCTTGCTTCGAGTATCGGTCAGAAATGCTCCGCCAACTCGGCCAGTACTCGGTCGTGATCTGTAGTCATTACGGTTTGTCCTCCTTGTAATGCATGGTTACAACG
>SHYC01000058.1 GCA_009693005.1 Dehalococcoidia bacterium
TCGCGGGCGCTTATAAAGTCTTCGAATTTCAACATATTGAACAGACTGGGGTTGTCTGGAATAAAGTGGCGGGACTTGAAATTAGTATCGCGCGTTGAAACCCAAGTGGCAAAATCTTGATTGGATTTCTCCTGATTTTCTGTATCGGTCAGCAGTTCGAGGTTGCCAATTCTGTCAGATATCTGGGCAAATGTTTTACGCTTCTCCGTAGGTATGCCGAGATTGGACAAACTTTCTGAACTGAATAAATCTTGAGGAAGGATATGATCTATATGTAGGTTGCCCCAGGGACGGTCCTCATATAGCATTGAAAGCGCAGCGAAGTAGAGACGCTCTCCGTAGTCTGTATCTAATATGCCATTTATCGTTGCCTCGTCGAAGGTAATGGGCCGACCTCGTTCAGCTAATAGCCTTGCTAATCGATCCAACGGGAATTCGCTCCTATGAGTTATCGATTCAAGCTCGGTTCGAATGTATGCCAGTATGGTATCGGTAGAGCCACCGAACACATTATTAAACAGAACCGACAGTAGCCATTTTCTAATAGCTTCCCGATTCCGCGCATCATACACTGATTCAGTTACAAGAGAATCTTGGGCTTTCAGACAAAAATAGGCAATCGGGATAAGAGCATTTACGCTAGTCAGCGTATCTCGATCAATGCCAGAACGGTTAGCCATATTAACAGCGGCCTCGATGTATTTCTTTAACTCAGGCCATTTTTGCTCGATCTTTGCCAAATTGGTATTCGTAAAGTTATCGACTCTGTACCTCACGGGCAGATCTGTTAGAACAAGACAAGCCTTCATGATGAAGTCTGTATCGAAGTTGTTGAACCTAGAAAGCTGTCCATTTAGGTGATTTACGAAGCTATGTATCGCGTCCTTCGCGTTTATTTTCCATCGGAGAGTTACCATAGAAAGGAGAAGATCAGATTTGCTTAGCTTAGTTCCACCTAGGTTGGCCCGTACAAAAATATCTAGAACTCTATCATAATCCTGCCCCTGCTCCAGATAATATGAAATGAATTGATCCTTACATACGGCCCGGTAGAGGCGATCCAGATTATTATCGAAGACATCTGCCTGCGCCAGCGTGGCATTTGGGTGGAGTTCTCGTAGTTCTCCACGAAGTCTTGACCTGAGGTCATAGAACTTCTGATCCGAATCCCACTCTAAAATACGGCCTACCGGAATCCAAAATGTGTCAAGTGAAGAAGAGGGTATATCCGAGTGAAAGGCAAACCCATAATACAGATCATCTTCTTCAAGACGTTCTCGAGAAGGATCCTGGAGTAGATTCAAGTAGAGTTTTCGCACGACATAAGCGTCTTCGTCGTTCCATCTGGCGTACTTTTTCTTACTGGAGTAAAAACCGCGAAGCCCTATTAAGAGGCTGGGAAGACGTTGTTGCCCATCGAGAACTAAGGTGAGTTCATCAACGCCAGCCACATTTGCTAACTGGTTGTGAGTTCCACCTTGTCTACCATGGGAGACGAATTCGTAAATGTCCCACCGGTCCCTGTTCTCGGGGCGGACTCCCCAAAAAAGAAAGGAACTAATTGGGTAGTCGCGCATGATTGAGTCAAAAAGCGTAGTGATCTGCTCAGGAGACCAGACAAACTCGCGTTGAATAGCAGGAAGAAAGTAGCGTTGATTGATTCGATTGACAACATCCGCTATTGATTTATTTTCGTAGCCCAATTCAATGCCTCCACTTACCTGATACTAATGAAGCTGTTACCATTCTCCTTCGTATCTCGTGACAAAACTATCTGCTCAAACCAATCGCACGCATCATAGCCGATAGGGAGGCACCTTGCAATATCAACAGTAAATTCCAGCTATGATTCCAGAGCTCTGACAGCATTCTCCCTCTCTACTGGCTCCTCCGCCGCGTATCCTGCGGTCGTGGTCAGCCCTACGAACAGCCAAAACAGGACGATGGTATGTGGGAACTGCATGTTGAAGAAGTAATGATCGAATATTCCCGCCACTAATGCGCCCACCACACCGCCCATCGCGCCTATGTGGATTGGCTCTAAAGAGGTCTGGCTTACCCTCTTCAGCTTGTAAATATTCCAGGCCAGGAACACCATCACTATCGCCAGGAAGGCGGATAGGCCAACAAGCCCGGCCTGCTCGGCGATGAGCAAGTACATGCTGCTGACCGCGACGTACAGGTCTTCCCGTGGGGAGGCCCCGAACCCGACACCCAGCCAGGGATACTCGGAGATGAGCCGCAGGGCGTCTTTGTACTCTCCTAACCTCATCTGAGCGGCCTTGTCCTGGAAGAACACGCCGGACACGAATCGTTCTATAAAATCGTGACCTATCGGTAATATGAATAAGACCGCGCCTACAAAAGCAACAAGCAGCCAGGCCCTTCTGTATTTGAGCGTTGCGACAAACAACACCCCGGCCGTCCCTCCTATCCATGCACTGCGGCTGTAACTTAATAGCAGCGCGGCTAAAACAAGCCCGCACATGGGTATAAGCAGAGGTCTTGAAATGAGCCTGCGCTTGGAGAAAAAGAGGGAGACAAAAAGGGGCAGCGTCAGCATGAGTACGCCACCCAGGATATTTGGGTCAATGCTTGTGCCGGTAGCCCTCAGCGTGTCCGTGCCTGCTATGTTGCGCAGAACCTCTGCGCCGCTTGGATAGCCGAAAACTGAGAGAGCGCTGAGCCCGCTGATAGCCGTGTCTCTGGGAATGACGTAAAGCAAGAGCGCCAATGCAGCCTGCGCGGTAGCGGCCACAAGGACCGTCAGCGTAAGATACTTTACCAGTCTCTCACCCTTGATGGTATTGACGATGGTAAAGTAGAACAGTATGCTGTTCAACATCTTTATAAACTGCCGCAGATGCCCGCCGGTTGCTGTGCCGATAGATCGAGCATCTTCGATGTCGAAGCTGAACGCCAAAGCTGCAACAATGACGCCGATATACACCAAGACTGGCACACCAACAGGCGTCACTCTAAACGGAGTATCTCGCCTCAGTAAGATGCGGGAGAGCCACAAAAACAGCGCGCCGGTAATGGCTGCGTCGAGAAACGAAAGGTGCAGACCGGTTAGCGGCAGAGTCATGACCCCGAAGGGCAGCAGATAGGCCGCTGCGACTGCGGCAAGTATGGCGATGTGGTGGCGCGCCAGCGCGGCCAGGGCCAGCAGCGCCATCCCGAGAACGAATATGCCGGCCAGGGGGCGGACAGCCTCCAGCATTCCGAACATGACGCCGGCCACAATGCAGCCAGCCGCCAGAGCGGCTACATGCCAGGCCCTTCTATCCGGCAGCAGCATAGCGCATAGCGATACGGCCTGCCGGCGACCTATCCATGGGCAAGGGCCTTCTCCCGGACGGCGAGCAGCTCGGAGTACATATTGGCGGTCTTCCTGGCTGCATTCCCCCATGACAGCTCTTCCGCTACCTCCAATCCGCCAGCGACGAGCCTGTGTCTGAGCTGCGGATCGTCCTTCAAGCGGCGTACCGCTGCTGCTAAAGCTTCCGGCAAGTCGCCTAGGGCGACCATCAGACAGTTTACGCCATCCAAAAGCGAGGGGAATTCTCCGTCCATATCGCTATCTTGAGACGCAATGGAAGCTGTGGTTACCACCGGGACGCGGTGAGAGAGCGCGGCCAGGAGGCTGGTGCGGCGAAGGGAGGAGCCATCCTCAAAGGGCAGCACACAGATATCGGAGGCGCAAAAAGCCTGAGACAGCTCTTCCGCCGATAAGTAGCCGGTCCAGGTAATCTTATCTGCAATCCCCAGATGGAACCCTAGAGACGTTATCATATCCTTATAAGACGCGTTAGTCGTATCTGAGCTTCCTATACTTTCGCCCAGCATCAACAGCCGGCACCCGATGCCGCTGTCCAGTAAGCTCTTGAGGGACTTGAACAGGGTATCTACACCCTTACTCCAATTGATCATGCCGAAATAGCAAAGCACGATATCGTCCGCATCAAGGCCCAGCTTCTTCCGAAATCTGGTCCTGTCAGCCTCGCCGGTAGGAGCAGGGCCAGGCTCTACTCCCAATGGTATTGGATATACCCTCGGAGCGGTGGCAAAGGGCCAAAAGTTGGCGGCGCACATTTCCGTCAACCTGCTGTAGTCATCCGAATTTGTTGCCGCCACTGCGTCGCTGGCTCGAACCAGGATCAGGTTGGCGAGTCTCCTAAGCGGACCGGCCTTGGGGAACATATAGGGCTCTCGAAGATCGTGGATGGTCGTGATAACCGGGATCCTTACGGTTAGCTTTAGCCAAAGCGGCAGCAAATTGACCGCCGGGCTCAGTCCAAAAGCCCCAGTCTGGTAATGTAGATGCACCAAGTCTGCCCTTGCTCGCTTTATCGTCCTGGAGATCAAAGGCCAGGAGAGGACACCCCAGCTTCTTATAACCGGAAAGACATCGTCCTCTTGCAGCAGGCCGGAAGCCGACGTAGAAGTAAGCACGGCGGACGAGATGCCGAGGACACCCAGGGCTTTACGCAGGCCAGCCACGTGGTCGGCGATGCCGCCGCGCATCGGGGGATACTCGCCGGTTATAAACGCTACCTTCACTACCGGAGACCTGTGCGCAGCACCCCGAGCAGCAGTCTGAGCCGCTGAATCCTTAGCTCGCGTTTGTGTCCAAGGGCCAGCTTCGCAGCCTCCTCAACAAGCTGGAGGCCGAAAGTTGCGATAAGATAAAAACGCAGCAGAACGCCTATCGCTGCGCCCCAGTGCTTGGCGTAAAACTTGCACTTGCTGCTGTTGAAGTTGGAATGGCGGCGAGCCAGGTCCTGGGCGCTGCTCTGCCCGTAATGATGTATAACCTCAGCCTCCGGCAGATATATGCCCTTCCAACCAAACGCGTTAGCCCTGTAGAACCAGTCCAGCTCCTCAAAATACATGAAAAACCGCTCGTCCAGCGGCCCCACCACCCGAAGCGCCTCTCTTCGCAGCAGTATACAGGCCCCAACAAGCCAGTCCACCTCCTGCGCGACGGTATCAGGGATATCCTTCACATAGAAACGGCGCAAGCGCGGCAAGTCCGGAAACCAGCTTTGAACAATAGTGCTTTCTATAAGGGCTGTGGCGAGGGTTGGAAAGCGCCGTCTCGAAGGCTGGACTGTGTGATCCGTATTAAGCAATTTGGGACCAACTGCGGCAGCCTCCGGATGAACCTGGATATATTCCAGCATGCGGCGTATAAAGCCGGGGAGGAGCAGCGTGTCGGGATTAAGAAGCAATACGTACTCTGCGCTGCTGGAGGCCATACCCTGATTACACGCCGCGGCAAAGCCAAGGTTCCTATCGTTGGATATTGTCGTAACGCCGGAGAACTCACTTGCCAGCATATCTACGGTGCCATCCGCCGAGGCGTTATCTACTATTATAACCTCTACACTTAGTCCCGGCTGAAGTCTTTCCTCAGCCTGGACCGACAGCAGACAGTCCCTCAGGTGGCCGGCTACATTCCAGCTTACAATAACGATAGAGATATCCGGAGAAGCGTTCATAGTTCGATTACTACTTCAACGGAGAGAACGTAGAAGGACGCAGGATTCTTACCTTTATTTTTTCCACCCTCGGAGGCGCCTGACGATACTTGAGCATCTCTTCATCCTGGTTGATCCTTTGCCATGCCCGTTCCCGTTCAGCAAGGCTGTCATAGGCAAGTATGTATATGACTTCGTTGCTTTGTCCTATTTCCGTAACCCAGAAGCCTATCAGTTTCGCGCCATGCCGCTCAAACACCTTCGCAGGAGTCTCTTCGAAGGCCTGCAGGAACTCAGGCAGCTTGCCCGGCAGCAGGTAATAAGTCCTATGCTCGTATATCATACAATCATCTCCATTCGTTTTGAAGGTCATTACCTTGAAAATAGCTGTCGGTCGTGCGTCTCTGCAACCTCCGCCTCGGGCACTCGCATTAAATACTACACACGGCATGCCAATTGAGCAAGGAGCCCAAAGAAAACGAACGCTATGTTGACTGCCATGATAGAATATTGTGATGAGGTTTTGGTTATAGCATGATAAGAGCCCAGCAATTAGAGAAACGTTTCGGCCCCATTACGGCCGTTTCTGATGTCAGCCTGGAGGTTGCCGAAGGGAAGATACTGGCCCTTCTAGGTCCCAACGGGGCCGGTAAGACCACGACTGTTAGGATGCTGTGCTCACTATTGAAGCCGACAAATGGCAATGCTTTTATATGTGGGTATGATACCGTGACGGAGGCGAAGACGGTTAGAGGTCTGGTGGGACTTTTAACTGAAATGCCGGGGCTGTACGGACGCCTAAACGCGATTGAATATCTGGAGTTCTTTGGCAAACTACAGTCTGTTCCGGAGAATACCTTCGTCGCCATCAGCCGCCGGCTTCTTGAATATTTCGACCTTTGGGAGCAGCGCGGGCGTCCTATCGCTACCTTTAGTAAAGGTATGAAGCAGAAGTTATCGCTGGCGAGGGCGCTCATTCACAGCCCAAAGGTCTTGCTACTGGATGAGCCAACTTCTGCTATGGACCCTTACAGCGCGAAGACGGTTAGAGACTATATAAGGGACTTGAAAAAGGATGGAAGAGCGATAATCCTCTGCACTCACAACCTGGCCGAGGCTGAGGAGCTAGCCGACCAGATAGCAATAATACAGCATGGCCGGACCATAGCTATCGGAACTGCCGAACAGCTTAAATGTCAGTTCCTTGGCCCACCATCTTACGAGGCCCATTTCGCAAAGCCGGTAAACGAAAGCGTTGTATTTTACAATGGCATAATAAAGATAGAGGAGTGGTCGCCGCATCAGGTAAGGTACAGCACTCTTCATCCGGAAGTAGCAAATCCAGCTTACATTAGTCACCTGGTAGCCTCGGGCGCGGAACTAATTAGAGTGGCGGAGGCCCCGCGCCGACTGGAGGACGTTTATCTCAAAGTGACTGGTTTGAATGATCGATAATATCAGCCTGCCGTTAATAATAACCAAAAGAGAAGTCACGGATACTATCTCTGACTGGAGAGTTGTCGTACCCACATTTGTCCTGGCAATTCTGTTCCCGGCGATTATGGTTCTGGGAATAAAATGGGGAACGCCCTTCATGGTCCAGGTAGATCCTGACGCGGCGGTCGTTAAGGCTGCCCTATTCGGGGCTATGATGTCGGCCTTCTTCCCCACATCCTTCAGCCTGGTGATTGCTCTTGAGAGCTTCGTCGGGGAAAAAGAGCGTAATACAATAGAGACTCTGCTCACGACCCCGCTATCCAACGGTCAACTGTTCATAGG
Organism: Dehalococcoidia bacterium; assembly: GCA_009693005.1. Lineage (GTDB taxonomy): Bacteria > Chloroflexota > Dehalococcoidia > SHYD01 > SHYC01 > SHYC01. The sequence goes on from SHYC01000058.1 coordinate 7,263, forward strand.
GAAGTTCTTGGCCGTGATGACGCTGCCGGTGTTGTTGAGCAGTGTAGCCCTTTTTATCTACCTGCTTGGCATCTGGTGGCTGCTCAATATTACGGTACCCCTTAGCTTCATAATCTTAACAATGATGTTGACCTTTTCCGAGGTCCTCATAATGGTAGCCGGAGCAGTAATAGTCTCCAGCCAAACGGCCACCATCAAGGCGGCAAACCTCCTGGCGAGCTTTATCATTATACCTATGGCTCTATCCGTGCAGGGGCAGGTCCTGCTCATCCTTACCGGTTATGGGTACATACTATGGTTCATGGTAGCCGGATTTCTGGGGATCGCAGCCATCCTGGTACGAATGGGTGTCACTGTATTTGATAGAGAAGCTGTGCTGACCAGAGAGAACGATGATCTGCATATTACATCCATAGCCGAGAAACTGGCCCGGCTATGGAGACGACTGCCGAATAATGCCTTCGCCGGCGATGAAGTTCCCTCAACCGGGATTCATCTTGTAAGACTGTTCCGAGCGGACATCCCACAAATAATAGGCCTGGCGAAAATCCCCATACTTGTGGCAGTGGGAGTGCTGGTCTCCAGTGCCATTATGGGATTTCTCTTTGCTATGGAACACCCGATCCCTATGGGTGAGTTACGGGTCTCCGAGATTGTTAACGAAAGGACTTCGTTAGCTCTTGGAGTCCTAATTGAACCCAAAAGCATATTCGTTCATAACATCCGGACCATAACCATCGCCGCTATCCTGTCCATATTTACTTTTGGGCTTGCAGGGCTAATGGTAATCGTGTTAACGTTTGGTCTCGTCGGATTTGTACTCGGCGAGGCTATGGTTGCCGGAATCGCCCCAATGCCTTTCATCGTAGGTTTCCTGTTGCCCCACGGGGTGCTGGAAGTGCCGGCTATGATACTTGCCAGCGCTTTGAGCTTGCGCGTCGGCATGTCTATTATGTCGCCACCGTCTGGTGTAGGATATGTAGAGAACCTACTTTTCTCGCTCGTGAATTGGGTAAAGGGGGCGGCTCTGTTCGTGCCAATCTTCCTGGCTGCCGCAATAATCGAGGCCAGGCTGACACCACAGATCGCGCTGTGGATATTTGGCAAGCTGTAAGCAGTTGAGCAGGCTCTATGAGGGTTGTAAGAGACAGATGGTGATCCACAAGTTCTCTTAGACCGGCGCGGGTCCGGAGTCACGCATGGTCTGCTGCGGCCTTCGGCACACGTCCCCTGGTAACGGTTCACTCTTGAGGGCAAATCCGCGCAAGGCCGTCGTGGCCGCGGGAAGTGCAGAAGGGCGGCAGCCCGTTTGCCAGGGAGTCCGAGGGGGGTCCCCTCGGAAAACTAACCTCCTCCCCCTTCCCAGGCCAGGAAGAAGGGGAAAGGGGGCGATGGTCGCGGGGCAGGGCGAGGTCGCCTGCGCGAGTATTAAGGGTTACGTCCCCTGTCTGCTGTCGCGAGCCTACGGCTGTCAAAGGATAGGGGTTGGGCCCGGAGCTATCGGCGATTCGATGAAGCTCAAGAAAGACTTTATACAAGACGGAGGTGAGTCGATTGGAAGCCCTAATGAGCATGGAAGAGGCCCTGGAGCGTATGCTCGGCCATTTCCGTGCCTTGGAAGCTAAAGATACACCTATCCTGGAGACTTTAGGGCAGGTATTGGCCGAGGACATATACGCCGCCTTTGATGTACCACCGATGGACAACTCCGCGATGGATGGTTATGCCGTAAGGGCGTCCGATACGTCAGGCGCTGCTGCAGAGTTCCCCGTAAGCCTGGACATAATCGGACAAGTCGCGGCCGGACATCTGCCGGAGGTCGGCGTTGAGCCGGGGACGGCAGTACGGATAATGACCGGGGCGCCAATGCCAGGGGGCGCTGACACCGTTGTGCCGTTCGAAGATACAGATGAATCTCAGCAGCGTGAGTCGATGCTTACGTCGGAAAGACTGTCAAAGATCAGGGTTTTTAAAGAGCCCACCGCGGCGGCCAACGTCCGAAGGTCCGGAGACGATGTCAGGCAAGGAGCGTTGGTGCTGAAGGCTGGCACGCTCATTCGGCCGTCGGAGATAGGTGTTATGGCAACTCTGGGGCTGGCCGCGGCAAGAGTCTATAGAAGGCCCAGGGTTGGTATCCTGGCGACAGGGGATGAACTGGTCGAGCCTGGACAGCCGTTGGGTCCAGGCCAGATATATGACGCCAACTCGTACTCTATAGCTTCTCAGGTGCGTCAGTGTGGCGGAGAGCCCGTCCTTCTGGGGATCGCGAAAGACAACATAGATGAGCTGCTGTTAAAAATAAGCACTGGCCTTAGTACGGACTTTCTTATAACATCTGCAGGTGTATCCACCGGAGAGTATGACCTGGTCAAAGATATTCTGACCAAACACGGCTGGATGGACTTTTGGAGGGTCAGGATGCGGCCTGGGAAACCCATCGCCTTCGGCTCATTGAAGGCGGGGGACGGCAGAGAAATCCCTCACATGGGACTCCCAGGAAATCCTGTAAGTTCGATGATCGCTTTCGAACAGTTTGCCAGGCCGGCCATAATGAAGATGCTAGGATATAAGGACACCACCAGGCTCGTCATATCTGCAGTATTGGAACAGCGAGTGGTAAACGACGACGGGAGGCGCTTTTTCGCCAGGGCTATAGTATCAAAGCGGGATGGGGAGTACTACGCCAGACTTACTGGGCCGCAGGGGTCCAATATACTTACATCTATGTCACGGGCCAATGGCCTTATCGTCATACCGGAGGATGTACAGGCGGTGAATCCTGGAGAACGAGTGCAGGTGCAGGTCTTGGCAGGAAGCGAGGACCTGCTGACATGATCTATAAGGCTTCTGAATTTGTATTTGAGCCTGCACGACAGGTGGCAAGGGCAAGAAGAGTGCTGATCAAGCCGAGTGCGGCCTATCCGTTGCCTTATCCTGTCACTACAAGCAGGGAGACCATGGCCGCGGTAATCCGCGGTATCCGAAGAGTTAGCGAGGCTGACATTCTTATCCTGGAGGGGTCCTGGCACGCCGCTTCTGTCCGCTCCATATACCGTGGGCTCGGCTACGACTTTCCACGGGTAATTAGTCTTGATGTAAATGACTGCATTTTGGTGGAGGTAGAGAACCCTCTCGCGAAGCCTTTTGCTCTGGCGAATTTCTGGGTGCCGAATATTGTGTTATCATGCGACTATCTAATAACCGTGGCGCCATTCAAGGTTGCGGAAGGCGAGGGAGCGCTAACGATAGCTAACCTATTGGGACTTCTACCTGCCAGCAAGTATGGAGAGTCGTCCGGTAAGGGAAAAGACCAGCTTGAGCGTTTGGGTCTCAATAATGTGATAGCCGACCTGTATTTCACCCTGCCGTTTGATCTAGGAATAGTTGACGCTCGAATGAAATTCTATACGGGAGCCGATCCTACAAAAGGAGAAATAGAAGAGTACGGGTACATCATGGTAGGTGAACCGTTCCAGGTAGACCGCGAGGCCGTGAAAGCTACCGGCACACAGGCCGAATACTTACGTTTGATCTCCATGGCTAAGGTAGAGATTGAGTCGGTAGGGCAATAGGTATTTCTGAATAATCTTATAAAAATGGATGGCGATATGGAACAAATAGGCGAGATGGTCTCTCAGTACCAGGATGGGCAAACGGGACAACGGTATTTTGTCGACCTTGAGTGGTACAAGAACAACAACAGGTCTTTTGAAGTATTGGTGCAGAACCGAATGTGCCCTGACTCTTTCAATGGATGGAACATCGGAGCGTCAAGTGGCACAAGTTCCACTACACCCCGCAGCGCTGCCGCGATTGATGAGATCGAACGCTGCTGCTCTAAGAAGCCTGGATTCATAATCCCCAATCTCACCGTGATGGAGATACTTTTCCGCACGCTGCTGACCTCAGGAAACCAGCCGCTTACCTTGGGAGAGATAGAGGCGCGAATAAGAGAGTGGGTCGGCGGCTGGGACGGCCGGGTAATAAACGAAGATGTCCTGAAGCGGTTAATCGCAGCGGACGACTTCTACGGGATTGGACCAGCCCCCGATGCAGACGAGTAGACCTTAGTCAATCTGTTCAGTATTAGAGACGCCTGCTTCAGCTTGGGCGGACCCCGGACCAGCTTGCAAAAATCAGCGTCACGTTGACCCTGGAGGGCCAGACGTGTTTGGCCCTTCTCGCGCTTTACAGAATACCCTTCCCATCGCTGGGAAGATGGAGACAGGGCATAGACACGTCCCACCTGATATTGTAACTGTTCGCTC
>SHYC01000059.1 GCA_009693005.1 Dehalococcoidia bacterium
CGTCAGCAGCGCGCTTCGCCCCGTCCGCCGCGACTTATGATAACGCGGGCTCATAAGATTAAGGTATTTCCGTCGTTCATTCACGGTCATCTTTTCGTCAATCGGCATGTTCCCCTCAGTAACATTTTAGATGAGTGAATACGAGATATTGCAGTACCATGAACGTTGTGATATTATTCTCTAGCCATTTTGATAGGAACACAAAATTTGATGATTGTGCGTCCTGCCCTGGGAATTCACAGGAGGTGGTCTTATATCCAGAAGGGTTCACTGACCTAGCTAGCTAGGCGATGAGCCAGGATAAGAAACAGAAAGGGGAAAAGTCATGCACCTTGTTCTCGACGGGTACGGAGGTGACCCTCAAACACTCCAAGACTTTGACTCTATTTATGAGTTGTTGGATCGTTACCCCTCACAAATCGGAATGCACAAAATAATGCCTCCGTACGTGTTCAAATATAGAGGGGTCAAGGAAGAAGACTGGGGGATCTCTGGATTTGTTCTAATCGCAGAGAGCCATATCAGCATCCACACTTTCCCTGATAGAGAATACATCAATATAGATATCTTCTCCTGCAAGTCCTTCGATGCCGAACAGGCGGTAGCTCACCTTCAGCAGCATTTTCAGCTAGCCAAAGTAACTATCAAGCTACTGGCGCGCGGGCTGGAATATCCTACTGATCTTCATAAAGCAGCTTCGATAGTGAGGGATGAACGGCTCGGGTTCATAACCCTGGATGAGCCTGAACTCCAAAGCGCGAGAGCCTAAGCTATCAGAGGTCTCAGCTCTTCAGACATATTCGTACTGCACAGCCCTGGAGGGAGCGAAAGGTGAGCGAGCCCATTTACTATCCTCCTCGAGTCTTCGGCGGCCTTTACGCGCCCGACTCCGGGTTTGAGCGGTCAAAGGTCGTAGTGCTGCCGGTGCCCTATGACAGCACTACCAGTTACAAGACCGGCACGCGGGAAGGCCCTCAGGCCATAATAGACGCCTCCGGCAACATGGAGCTCTTTGACATAGAATTTGGGAGAGAGCTCCACACAATTGGCATCCACACCATGTCGGACCTGCAGCCGGCGGTAAACGACCCGACCGACATGGTCTACCGGGTATACGCGGCGGTCCTGAGCCTGCTCAATCAGGACAAGATGGTCGTCATGCTTGGCGGCGAGCACAGCCTGTCACCGGGGGCAGTGCGGGCCTACAGCGAGAAATTCCCGAACTTATCGGTGCTGCACCTGGACGCCCATGCCGACATGCGAGCAGAGTATCTCGGCTCCAGGTACAGCCACGCCTGTTCCGCCAGACGCATCTTAGACTACTGTCCGCTGGTCCAGGCGGGAGTGCGCAGCCTGAGTCTCGATGAATACAACTTCATTAAAGAGGCCGGCATAAAGAGCTACCTTTTGGACGAATGGCCAGTAACCCCGGCACTGATCGAAGAAATAACTTCGTCCTTATCAGATAACGTATATATCAGTGTCGACTTAGACGTGCTGGACCCATCAATAATGTCGGCGGTAGGGACCCCGGAACCGGGTGGTCTCTTATGGAAAGAGCTGCTGGCTATTCTGAAGGGAGTGGCGGACCGGCATAGGATCGTCGGCTTCGACATAATGGAGCTAAGTCCCAGGGAGGGGCCTACATCGTGCGCCTTTACCGCGGCCAAGCTTACCTACAAGCTGATGGCCTATGCGCTAGAGTCGCCAATTTCTGGTCATTCTGAATGAAGCGAAGAATCTCGGACATAGACCCAGTATCAAGACAGGAGTTGCAATACTCGTAGGGGTTGTGGCTTGTCCCCGCCCGCGAGCGTAGTATCAAAACAGGAGTTGCCATGGCTAGGGAAGAAGAAATCAGGCTGATCAAATATCTAATGGGCCCTTATGATAACAACTGCTACATCCTGATATTTCCCGAGACTATGGAGAGCATCATCGTTGACGCTCCCTCCGAGCCGGACACCATAATGAATGCCGTAATGGACACGAGGGTGAAGCGCATTGTTATTACTCACAGCCATCAGGACCACTGGGGCGCGCTCCAAGCGGTGAAAGAGAGAACTGGCGCACCCGTATCGTTCCACGTCTCGGAAGAGGCGGCCATCGGGATAAGGCCCGACCTGCCTCTGGGCGATGACAACGTGTCCGGAGAGACCATATCACTCGGCCCTGCGCAAATTAAAGTCATCCAAACGCCCGGCCACACTCCCGGTAGTATATGCCTCTTGTTCGGAAGGAATTTGATAACCGGCGACACCCTTTTCCCCGGAGGGCCGGGGCACACCCGAACGCCCCAAGCGCTACAGCAGACCATCGATTCAATAACCAGAAAGCTCCTTGTGCTGCCGGACGATATTCAGGTCTGGCCGGGACATGGCGCCGAGGGCATCCTGCGCCAATCAAAACAAGAGTACGCCGTGTTTGCCGGCAAATCCCACGATCCCGGGCTTTGCGGTGACGTGGTCTGGCTGGAGTCTTGAGGCTCTTAGTTAAGCATCCGATACACCACCAGCGATATCTGTCCGCTAATCTGGACATGGGTTGCGTTATTACGTAAGCTACGCAATTAATTGTTTTGAATAAAGAGATTACTACTGCTCTCAGAACTTTTAAGAGCCAGTAAAGCTGGGACTCTTGAAATTTCCTGCTGGCTCCCTCATCGTAGCATGCAGGATTTCCTTCCTCTAACACCCTTTGAGCGTTTTTACCGCAAGCACGAGACTAGCCCCCCGACCATCCCTGGAGGGCCCTTTACCGCTCTATTATTTGCCGCCGGAACACAAAGGCCTCACTATCTTCCGGGACCTTGTTTCCGCAGTCATTATTGGATTAACAGCTGCATTCTTTGAATCTCGCCCGTCTATAGCTCTACCTGTTCTCATACGGGGAGGTGCACTGCTGACTATCTGCTGAAGCACCCTCCTACCAACAACCTCCAGAGCTTTACCGGCTAATTCCAAAGCGGCGCCTTTCCGCAGCACCGAATTGAGGGCGGGACCGTATCTGACCATTTGTGTACGCTTTGCAGGTATGGGGAGCAGCGATGAGGTGAAAGCCGATCCACAATGGCGGAAAAGGTTGTCATCGGCATCTACCATTTTATCGACCCTCTGACAGCGCATGACTCTCTCCTCGTTCAGTGTCCTGGTTCATCAAAATACAAAATGGCCATATTTGATACGGCCATTTTAACATCGAGAAGCAGGCAGAGCTATGGAGTTTTATCTATCCAGCGGCGCCTCTGAGCCTATGTTTACAGGCAACTCGTTGGGCTCAATCTTATCGGCAATGTGCTTGCTCTCTTCCCAGGACACGGACTCGGCTGAATTTGGAAACTTTCTTACTTTGCCACATTTCTTGCAGAAACCACTGCTAAGCGGGCCGGCAGGCGCTTCCAGAACCCAATGGTGCTGGCACTCGAACGCATCGACCTCGATCTGCTCTCCAACGGTTTTCTGCTCAGCATCCACGATTAACCTCCTTTCTTTAGTGGATTTATTAGGGCTGAAATGCATTTTTTACTCCAATAATTTGATTCTTCAGTTTCGTTCCATAGAGTTATACTAGCACTCCATGATCCACTTCGCAAGGTTTCTACTTTATTTATCGTGTATTTGACAAAATTGATGTGAGTTTCTTATACTTGTTATTGTTCAAGACAGCTAGGAAATTGTGGATAAATATATGGCAAGCTTAACACCCCAAGGTACCCGCTGGCGCATAGTCACTATCCTCAAGAAGAGCGGGGGCAGCACAGTAGACGAACTCGCATCCTCGCTGTCGTTAGCGCCAATGACGGTACGGCAACACCTTTCTGTCTTAGAAAAAGACACGTTCATCGAATATCAAGAGGTGAAGAAAGCCAGCGGCAGACCTCACTTCTTATATAGGTTAACGGCACGCGCAGATGAGTTGTTTCCCAAAGGCTATGATCGGCTGGCGAAACGACTGCTTACCGAAATAAGTGAACCACATACACGCAGGTTCAACGATCCTCCGTCAGAAAACGATCGGCTCGGCTTCCTATTTAACAACATGGCTGACAGAATAGCAAGTGAATACGAAAATAGAGTCAACGGGCTGACTCTGAAAGAGAGAGTTGAGAATGTCACCAAAATCTTCAGAGATGACGAGGGAACCCTCTCGGAGTGGTCCGAACTGGAAGACGGATTTGAAATCCGAGATTACAATTGCCCTTATTACAAAATAGCAATAGAAGACGATCATCTTTGCAAATGGCACACAACCCTGCTTTCCAAGATGCTTAAAGCTGAGATAACCATGGAACAGTGCATCGCAGACGGAAGTCACAGGTGCCAGTACAAAATACACGAAAATAACGAAAGATTAATACAAAGGAGTTAGATTTGCCACCGCTGTTTTCTTCGTCAAAAGGGCCTACCGAGGCGCAAGTATTAGAGGTGCTCAAGACTGTTCAAGATCCGGAGTTGGGGCGCGATATCGTCAGCCTGGGAATGGTCAACAATCTAAAAGTCGATGGATCCAAGGTGGTCCTGACCCTGGTACTAACTACGCCAGCCTGCCCGGTAAGGGATGAATTCCAGGAAACGGTACGACAGGCTCTTGTCGCCATCCCTGGCATACAGAGCGCAGAGGTCACGCTGGACGCTAACGTGAAAGGCTCGGCCAAAATCCAGAGCACCAATCTCATCCAGGGCATACGCAACATCATAGCGGTCGGCAGCGGTAAGGGCGGCGTGGGCAAAAGCACCGTGGCCGTGAACCTGGCTGTCTCGCTGGCTAAAAGTGGCGCAAGGGTGGGGCTCCTGGATGCAGACATATACGGCCCGAACATACCTACGATGTTGGGCGTACACGCTCCTGTGCAGATAGGCGGCGTCATGAAACCCGCCTTGAACTATGGCGTCAGCGCGATATCCATGGGCTTTTTCATCCCTAAGGGCGAACCGGTTGTGTGGCGAGGTCCTATGATCCACGGCGCGATCCAGCAACTGCTAAAAGATGTCGACTGGGGCGAGCTGGACTACCTTGTTGTTGACCTGCCGCCTGGGACCGGCGATGCTTCGCTCAGCCTTGCCCAGCTAGTGCCGCTGACCGGAGCAGTCATCGTGGTAACCCCGCAGGACGTGGCTATTGAGGATGGTGCGAAGGCCATAGCGATGTTCCGCAAGCTCAGCGTACCCATTCTTGGACTGATAGAGAACATGAGCTCCTTCATCTGCCCTCACTGCGCCGAGTCCATAGATATCTTCGGCAAGGGTGGCGGAAGAGACGCCTGCCAGCAGTACGAAGTAGAGTTCTTGGGAGAAGTCCCCATCGATCCCAGAGTCAGGGTCGGCGGTGATGAGGGCGCTCCGATAGTGGCGGCCTATCCGGAATCTCCAGCCGCACAGCGGTTTATGGACATAACCAAAGTTATCGCCGGCAAGATCAGCGTACAGAACCTGGAAGAGGCCGGAGTCCAGTGGATCTCTATGGTGTAAGAGGCTAAAAAGCTTCTTCCAAAACTGTCATTCTGAGGGAGGCACGACCGAAGAATCCCGGTTGTGGCCGGTAGAGATTCTTCGCTTCCCTCAGAATGACAGAATAAGCTCTATTTTCATCCCTCGTTGTGGCGCCGGCAAGCGCCATGGCCGATTTACGTTATTAGAATAGGTGAGCATTAAACTGCTCACCTATTCTAATAGTTGAATGTTCTAATGAAACTGACTTTTCTGCTCCTGCATGTCAGTTGCCTTCCTCGGCAAGCCTAGCCGCTAGTGTCCGGGACTGCTGGCGTTGCTCATCGCTGGCTCCCAGCTCAATCCCATAGGTCTTGGCCAGATGGTATAGATCGTACACTGTTAGGTCCAGCAGCTCAGCGGCTCGACCAATACTCACCCTGCCCTCGGCGACTAATCCGAGGACATAATGGGCTGCTCCCTGGTGGATCCACTGGCGCAGTGCGGTAGCCTTGTCGGTGTGCTGCTCCCGTGCTCTTACGGCAGCTAATTCATCCAGATTCTCGGGAATGCGCAGAGGTACGACTTTACTCTTTTTCACGGTGTTCGTCTCCAGACTCCAAGTCTTGCATCGCGTCCCAGTATGCCGCCAGGCGTATCGTTGGCCGCAGGCCATCCAAAGCTTCCATGGCTTCATCTTTAGTCAGAGTCCCCCGCCGAGCTAGCACTACCAGTAGATCGGCTGGTGTAAGAAACGGGGTTCCCTGCGTCGCAAGCACGGCCAAAAACCGCCGGTCATCGCTGACCACGATAGCGTTTCGCTCGTGGAGAAGGAGACCGAGTATTCCGAGTTCTCCTGCCCCCAGCCCAGAATCCTGCTGCTCATGCTGTTGGGCAGGTGTGACCATTACATTACCTGTTATGATAGTCTCGATTGCCTCCGCATCTTGATGAAGGTGCGCTTTCCCCTTAGTGACCACCTCGTCATAAACCGACTGCGGAATAACACAGGAGAACTCGCTTACTACTAGGGTTAGTACGCCTGCACGGTAGAGCTTGATGATCCCGTCCGCGTCGAGCAGTAGCCGCATATACAACACTATACTACGTTATTATACAATATACAACATTAAGATCTATACAACGCACCTTTGGCGAGAGCCTAGAGTCTACCATCAGCCTTGTCGAAGGGAAGGACAGCCAAGGTTCCCTTCCATGGAATCAGGGTAAACTAAGCTCACTATGAGCGGAACAACGCCAATCATTTTTTCAGGACAGTAACAAGTCTCTTAAGTTGAAACAGCGGCCATCCTTGCAGGCCAGCTTGGCACCTTGCCTGGTCCAAACGGTACACCCGTAGCATGCGCCTATACCGCAGGCCATTCCAACATCAGCCAGCGCCTGCACCCTCTTACGGTAGCCGTAACCCCGTGCTATCTGTTCCACACCCCTATACACATCCATAGGCCCAGAGCAAAACACCTCGTCCGCCCATTCCCAAAACTCCGGCACGAGGTCAATTACACTGCCATGCCTGCCTTGGCTGCCGTCTTCAGTCGCGATCTGCACCTCTATTTCCGCAGGCAATAAGTCGGGTGGATAGACGCTTGAAGAAGTTGGAGCGCCTGCCAGCAGCACGACGGAGCGTCCTCTCTTAACCTCTACATCAGCAAGGGCCACCATCGGAGAAATGCCCAAGCCGCTGGCGATGAGCAGCAGGCTCTTGGAGTCCTTGTGTACCGAGAATCCCCTTCCCAGAGGTCCGATGACGTCCAACTCGTCTCCCTCTTCTTTGTCAAGAAGAGCCGAAGTCTCTGAGCCATAGACATCGTACAATAGGCCGAGATCACCTGTGTTTGAACCAGCCGCCGGCATGTTGCCGATGCGATGGATGCTTAGTGGCCGCCGCAATAAAGGCTCTATGCCTGGCCCGCATCGGGCCATAAAAAACTGCCCTGGCGTCACCTGGCCGAGTTGTGGAGTCCTAAGCCACATGACGCGCAGCCCTGGGGCTACCTCTTCGTTTGATACTATCTCAGCGCCAAATACCTTCATCGCAGCCTGGTCATCTCAGTGAGGGAATTGCTTAGCAATACAAAGGGCCTACGTTTTGATACTGTTGGCCAAATAGTCCGCCATCGGCTTGACGTTATAGCTCTTACTGCCGTTCTCTAGAGACCTGACCGCGGCCCGAGCGGTGTCTAAGGAGGTGAAACAGGGAATGCGCATTTCTGTCGCGGCTCTTCGTATCTCAAACCCGTCCCTAAGGGGAGTCCTGTCCCCAGTAACGGTGTTCAGGACCGCATTTACCGTGCCGTCTCTTATCACGTCCACCACGTTCGGGTGTCCTTCGCTTAACTTCTTGGTGATCAAGGTGACTGGCATATCCAAGGCTTGAAGCATGGCCGCCGTACCCTCAGTGGCATAAAGGCTGTAACCCGCGGTATGGAACTGTCGAATTATGGGGAGAGCCTCTGCTTTGTCCCTATCGGCTATACTTAGGAGTATTGCACCATTCCCAGGCAGCATCTGTCCGGCAGCAATTATTGCCTTGGTCAATGCCGCTTCAAAGGTGAAATCTATGCCCATCACCTCTCCGGTGGACTTCATTTCCGGCCCTAGGTAGGTATCCACTCCAATCAGCTTGCTCATGGAAAATACTGGAGCCTTTACGGCAACAAGTCTCTGCCTCTTCCAGAGACCCGTGGAGTAGCCCTGCTCCTTAAGCGTATTCCCCATCATAATCTTGGTAGCCACTTTTACCATTGGCACACCGGTTACTTTGGAAAGGAAAGGCACAGTCCTGCTGGCCCTCGGGTTGACTTCTATAACATATACCGATGATGAAGCCGTCATGTTCGCTCTCCCGGCGCCTCCGCTATCCAGGGTGTCCCTGGAGGTAAGCTCGCCCTGCGAAGTTATGACGTACTGAACATTCATCAGACCCTTAACTTGGAGCGCTCTGCCAATGATACAGGTATAAGACACTATGGTGTCGACCTCTTGTTGGGTTAAGTTAACTCCGGGATAGACTGCTATCGAATCCCCGCTATGGACTCCGGCCCGTTCGATGTGCTCCATGATGCCAGGAATAAGCACATCTTCACCATCGCAAATTGCATCTACCTCTACTTCTTTTCCTTCCATATACTTATCTATCAATACAGGTTTCCCCGGGCCAACCTCTGCAGCCTGAATCACATACTGAATAAGCTCTCTCGGGTCGCGCACGATCTCCATCGCCCGTCCACCCAGCACGTAGCTCGGCCTGACCAGAACGGGATAACCGATGTGCTGCGCCACCTGGATAGCCTCTTCCACCGACGAGACGGCTGCTCCTGGCGGCATGGGAACACCCAGCTTGCCCATGCTCTCCTCAAAGCGGCCCCTGTCTTCCGCGATATCGATTGCCTCCGCGCTGGAGCCGATAATGCCTATGGATGCCCTGGCCAAGGGCCAGGCAAGGTTGATCGCAGTCTGGCCTCCGAATTGTACTATCGCCGGCGGAAGCGTTTTCTCAGAATCGGACCCGTTCCGGAACGATGTTATACCTTCATTTTCTATGATATCCCTTATACTTTCTTCATCCAGAGGCTCAAAGTAAAGACGGTCGCTGGTATCAAAATCAGTGGACACGGTCTCCGGGTTTGAATTGACCATAATGCTCTTGACCCCGGACTCTTGCAAAGCCCATGCGGAGTGAACGCTGCAGTAATCGAACTCAATCCCCTGGCCAATCCTTATGGGGCCGCTGCCGATGACCACTGCCTTGCTGCCAGACACCGTAGCGGCTTCGTTCTCCTGTTCATAAGTGCTGTAAAAGTACGGGGTATTGGCGGCGAATTCAGCGGCACAGGTATCCACCATTTTATACACCGGAATAATACCCCATTGTTTGCGCAACCCTCTAACCTGTTCCGGCAGCAGGTCAACCAAGGAGGCAATGGACTCGTCCGAGAAACCTAAGCGCTTCGCCTCCCGCAGCAGCAGCGAGGTCGTCTTATTGCCCAACAAGGTCTTCTCCATGTCCACGAGACGCTTAAGCTTACTCAAAAACCACGGGTCTATGCCAGTAACACGGTAAAGCTCCTCGTGAGAGACGCTTCTTCTCAGCGCAGCCATGACTGCCCAAAGCCTTAAATCGTTGGGGTATAGCGGTAGAGCGGCCAGGACTTCAGCTTCTCCCGATACTGTATCAAGACCCCAGGCTGGGTCCTCCCACATTATAGACTTGTTGCCGATCTCAAGAGACCGGACCGCCTTCTGGATGGCCGCTTCAAAAGACCTACCTATGGCCATCACCTCGCCAGTGGCTTTCATTTGCGTCCCGATTTGCCTATCTCCATAAGCAAACTTGTCAAAGGGCCAGCGCGGGATCTTCACAACACAGTAATCAAGGGCAGGTTCAAAGGCGGCAGTCGTCATCTCTGTAACCTGGTTAGAGATCTCGTCTAGTCTCCTCCCAACCGCGATCTTAGCTGCCACTCTGGCTATCGGGTAGCCGGTTGCCTTGCTAGCCAGGGCAGAGCTGCGGCTTACTCGTGGGTTGACCTCTATCACATAGTAAGGCGTGGCATCTTCAGAGCGCACAGGGCTTGCGACGCCCGCATAAGGTCTGGGCGCGAGCGCGTACTGTACATTACAGCCACCTTCTATTCCAAGTGCACGGATTATTTTAAGACTTGCCGATCTGAGCATTTGGTATTCTTTATCGGTTAACGTCTGGCTCGGAGCCACAACAATGCTGTCACCGGTATGGACGCCCATTGGGTCCAGGTTCTCCATGTTACAGACGGTAATACAGTTGTCTGCGGAATCCCGCATCACCTCGTACTCTATCTCTTTCCATCCGGTCAAACAGGTTTCGACCAGCACCTGTTTTATTGGACTGGCCGCCAAACCGCCGAGCACCGTCGCCTCAAACTCCTCGATTGTGTTGGCTATTCCTCCCCCGGTGCCGCCAAGAGTGTACGCTGGACGCACCACCAGAGGCAGCCCGATGTCTTTGGCGACCTCGAAGGCCTCGTCTAACGACGTGACGATAGCGCTCTCCGGCACCGGCTCTCCGATCTCCTCCAACATCCGCTTGAAGAGCAGCCGGTCTTCCGCCTTGCGAATCGTGTCCAACGGCGTGCCCAATAACCTGACGTTGTATTTATCCAGAATACCTGCATCAGCCAAAGCTACCGCCAGGTTGAGACCGGTCTGGCCGCCGAGAGTAGGCAAAAGACCGTCCGGCCTCTCGCGCTCGATAACCCTCTCAAGCACATCCAACGTAAGCGGCTCTATATAGACGATGTCCGCGATCCCCTCGTCGGTCATAATGGTAGCAGGGTTGGAATTGACCAGAACCGAGATTACCCCCTCCTCACGCATGGCCTTGCAAGCCTGAGTGCCGGCGTAGTCAAACTCCGCCGCCTGGCCGATCACTATCGGGCCTGAGCCAATTATTAGGACTTTCGATGGTTTAGGCATAAGCACCCTTTATGATAAGATTACGGTATGAAGGTAGAGACGAAAGAATGGGTAGACATGGCACAGACTGATCTGGAAGCCGCAAAGGTGCTTTTAGAAAATGATCTGCGGCCCCCGACAGTCTTTCATAGCCATCTAGCTGTAGAGAAAATGCTAAAGGCCCACTGGATTGAGCAGAATGAAGAGGGTTATCCACCTCGCACTCACGATCTAATGGAACTACTTGGACTAATGAACTTTGACTTGCCTCAATGGCGGTCCTTTTTGACAAAACTCTCGCCGGAGGCTGTTGCCAGCCGCTACGCAAAGCCAGATACATACTCCCAACAGACCGTGGTAGAATATATTCAAGGATCAAAGGAATTATGCGCACAGTTGCTACAGATGTTGAATTAACAAAGTCCATGGAAGAGTTCGCCACACTTCTCCAAAAAGGGATTAGGCTAGAAGCCTTAATTCTTTTTGGCTCGTATGTTAATGGCAGACCCGACGAGTGGAGTGATTTTGACATAGCCGTCATTTCTCCTGATTTTGAAGGGCTCCTAAGATGGGAGAGAGGCCATGTCATTGCAGACCTAACCTTAGATCGTGATACCCGCATCTCCCCTATCGGCTAC
>SHYC01000060.1 GCA_009693005.1 Dehalococcoidia bacterium
GTCCGAGGTCAACGGGCTTTGGGTAGCACCTTCTCCCGAAAAAACTACGAGACCGACGCGATCGCCGTCCCTGGCGCCCACAAATTGTTTAATTACGTCCCTGGCGGCCTCGAGGCGGCTCTTGCCTCCCATATCCCGTTCGGACATGCTGAACGAGAGGTCCAGCGCCAGAGCTATATCTATCCCCTCCTGGGGACGAATGCTTTCAGCCCTGCCGAGCTGTGGTCGGGCAAGAGCTATGGCTAGCACGGCTATGGCCACTACCCTTAGAGCTGTCATCAAAGACATTAGCCTTAGCCTTGGGGTCTGTTTCAAAGCGGCAGAGACTCGGGAGCTGGAAAAAAGCATTGCCCCTCTGATCCCCAGTCCGCCTTTGAGATGCCTATACAGAATATAGGCCGCAAGCATGATAAGGAGAAGGAAGAGAGGAGACGCAAATTGTACTCTCATGCTGCTACTCAGCGCCTACTATTTCGTATGCAAGCTCTATAGCTCGCTCTGCTCTGGCCTTCGCCGGGTTGTACCTGGCCCAGCGAACGGAATCACACTCGTCCAGCAGACCGTAAACCACCCTGGCCTGCCAGCGCTCTAATCCGCTGTTCTCCATCTTATCTCGCAGCTCTTTAGTCGTACATCCAAGCGTCCACGGACCATATTTCTCGGCCAGATACCGCCGTACACACTCGGCAATTGATGAATAAAAGGCGGTGTAGCTTGCCGCGCCATTGTTCAAATGCAGGACCTCGATTCGGCCCAGCTCTTGGCGGGCCCGCTCCTCCGGAGAGGTCTCCATGACCCCTGAAGCAACCGGCGTTACTCTCTTGGACAAACGCTTGGCAATCATGGCGACAGCAAAGGCCAGCACGAGTACGCCGACAATGTCCGTCGCCAACTGCCGGTAAGGTATAGGGTCTCCCGAAATGCTTATAGGAGGCTTGACATCTTTAATGCCGGCTTCGTCGCCGGAACCGAGAACGCTCACCACCTTTACCGGAAGCCCAGAGGATATAGCCTCGCCCCGTGCGCCGGACGGCTCGACGTAGCTTATTTTGATAGGAGGAAGGCCCAGCTCACCAACAATGAAGCTCGTAACCTGATATTCTGCTTCCACCACCACCGTGCTGTCTTTTCTTAATGTCTGCACCTGCCCAACACTTAAGATCTCAAAAGGAGGGATGTCGTCAATAATCTTTGGAAGGGCTACAGTAGCTCCATCAGGGTACGTCACTGTTAGCACCAAGAGTACTTGATCGCCCACGGTGATGGTTGACCGGTCGATACGCGCCGAAACGGTAACGTTGGAATCATAAGTGGGCGCGGCCACGCTAACTCCGATGGACAGGCGACCCCAAGCGCCTAACGCCACTAATAACAGGCACATGCTAGCAAGCCTGAATGAAGGCTTCGTCATCTGCGACCCCTCCCGCGGGTGGCAAAATGCCTCATCAGCGGCTCCACATAGGACTTATCGGTAGATACCTTAATTACAGGGACATCAATGGAGTGCAGCAAGCGGTCCCGTTCTTCTCTCGCAGCCCTAGAGTCCCTGCCGAATTGCTCTCTTACCGATTTGTCCGAGGTGTCAACAAGGGCTATCTCTCCCGTCTCCGCATCCTTGAGGGCCAGGATACCGACGGGGGGAAGCTCAACCTCTCTGGGGTCCTCTATCGCGATCGCGATCACTTCATGCCTCTTGCCGGCAACTCTAAGGACCGCTTCGTACCCCTGGTCTATAAAGTCGGATACGAGGAAGATGACGCTCTTGCGTTTGATCAGCCGGCTAATGAAGCGAAGCGCATTTGCGATGTTGGTAGTCTTGCTGGTGGCGGTGCCGAACAAAAGCTCCCTCACTACTCTCAGCGCGTGTTCACTACCTTTACGAGGAGGTATAAAGCGCTCCACATGGTCGGTAAAGGTCACCAGGCCGACCTTATCATTATTTCTGATGGCCGCGAAGGCGAGTAAAGCGCATATCTCCGCAGCAAGGTCCCGCTTTGTCCGCTCTTTCGTGCTGAAAAGACTGGAAGAACTGATGTCCACCATCAGGATAACAGTTAGATCGCGCTCCTCGACAAACCTCTTAACATACGGGAATCCTAAGCGAGCCGTAACATTCCAATCTATTATTCTAATGTCATCCCCGGGCTGGTACTCCCTGACATCGGAGAACTCTATGCCCTGTCCCTTAAAAAGGGCGTGGTACTCTCCAACGAACAGGGTGTTCACCAGCCGTCGCACACGGACCTCAAGACGCCGGACCTTTTTGAGGATGTTCGGGTCTATCGCGGACTTATTTGAGCGAGGGGCAGAAGAGACCATAGTCAGGGTACATCTACTGTATTGAGCACCTGCGCCACCACGTCCTCGGAGGTCATCTCTTCAGCCTCCGCCTCATAAGTTATGATGACCCTATGGCGCAGCACATCCATCGCAACAGATTTTACATCTTCGGGGGTAACATAGCCTCGCTGGCTCAAAAGCGCGTATGCTCTAGCGGCTTGCGCCAGATATATAGAGGCCCGTGGAGACGCTCCGTATGAAATAAGACTTGTGAGATTTCCCATGCCGAAGTTTTGAGGCTCCCTGGTAGCAAACACGATCCTCAAGATATATTCTCTTATCGCGTCTTCCACAAAGACGCTTCCTACCAGCGCGCGTGCGCCGAGTATAGCATCCGTGCCTATGACCTCATTTATGGTATCGACAGAACCTTCCAGAGCACGGTCCATGATAGTGCGTTCTTCTTTTCGGCTGGGGTATTTTACCACCACCTTTAGCATGAAGCGGTCAACCTGTGCCTCCGGCAGGTGATATGTCCCCTCCTGCTCTATAGGGTTCTGTGTAGCCAGCACCATAAAGGGATTGTCCAGAGGAAAAGTAGTTTCGCCGATAGTTACCTGCCGCTCTTCCATCGCCTCTAGCAGGGCGCTCTGCAGCTTGGCCGGCGCACGATTGATCTCATCCGCGAGAACTATGTTTGCGAATATTGGGCCTTTTCTCGTTGTGAATTCACCTCGCTGCGGATTATACACGAGGGTCCCAACCAAGTCCGCCGGAAGCAGGTCCGGCGTGAACTGTACTCGCTGAAATTTGGCGGAGATTGTGCAGGCCAGGCTCTTAACTGAGAGCGTCTTTGCAAGACCGGGCACCCCTTCTATAAGCACGTGGCCGTTGCACAGCAGAGCTATAAGAAGCCGGTCTACCAGATATTTTTGCCCGACTATTACCTTGCTGATTTCATCAGCAATTCTTGGTATAAACCAGCTTTCCTCACGGACTCTGGCATTTAACGATTCTCTACTCTCCAGCCTGGTTTCCATTGGATTACTCCTCACTGGTATAAAGTATATTTACAGTTAGGAAGTAAAGCAATAGAAAGATGGCGCACCAGCCCAGACTTCAGTATAGTATTGACATTAGGAGGGTAGCGCCAGCTAATTGGTTTAAAAATGGACGCCAAGGTCGGCGCTGCCGGTCCGTCTTGTTCACCTTGAGGACTCCGCGCGCGGACAGGTTTTCGAAGGCATAGCCCGCTCCTTTCGAGAGCCTCAAGGAACGGGCTATTGCAGCTACTTTTCATCCTTGGAGTGCAGGCTCAAGCTACCTTGAGCGATCAGTTAGATAATCACAGTACAGCTGTGCTCATTTCTGCGCGAGTAATTTTGCATTCAGACACTCCACGCTATTATAATGCCGAGTGACCAGTTGCCTTAACACTCTCTTATACAACGGTCAATACAATCTACGGGAGATAGTCAATGAATATATTCTTTGGTTGGTGGATAGTAGCTGGGTCTGTGCTGGCGAGGTCTCTGAGCGGTGGCCTGAACGCATACGGCATCAGCGCTTTCTTCTTACCTCTGGCAGCGGAGTTTGGAACCGGGCGCGCGGCGCTCTCAGGGGCTATTTCTCTATCGAGATTAGAGGCAGGACTTATAGGTCCTGTAGAAGGCTACCTGGTGGACAGATTTGGCCCACGTAAGCTGATGTTTGTCGGGATCTTTATGATGGGTCTGGGTTTTATGATCATGTCCCAGATCAATTCCTTGGTCCAATTCTATATCGTATATATTGTGGGTATAACCTTAGGTAGCAGCATTGGCGTCGGCTTTCCAACCCAGGTAGCGGTAGCCAACTGGTTCAGAAGAAAAAGAGGAATAGCAATGGGCATCGCCGGCTCCGGAGTGGGCCTTGGCGGTGTAATTGTGCCCTTCCTGGCATGGGCCATAGCCAATCATGGATGGCGCAACGCGGCGATAGTGGTTGGCCTGATTATCTGGGCATTTGGCTTCCCAATAGCAACAATCATGCGACACAGGCCAGAGGCTTACGGCTATCTTCCTGACGGCGATAAGGCCCCTAGAGAGGCCAGACCAACCGTTGATGCAAGTTCTCACCACGTAGTGGCTCATTCGACTAACTTTGCAGTGGAGGAAGAAGAGTCCTTCACCATTATGGAGGCCATAAAAACTAAAGCCTTCTGGCTCATTTCCGTAGGCTTTTCTTTGCGCTTGATGGTGACCAGCGCTGTAGTTATACATCAGATTCCGTTTTTGATAGGTATGGGAATAGCTCCGGAGGTGGCAGGCGCCATCCTTGGCTCCTTAGGAGTAGTCAGCATAGCCGGACGCTTCGGTTTCGCCTTCCTCGCAGACAAGCTGGAGGCCAGATACCTGACTGCCTTTTGCTGCGGCCTATTAGCCGCCGGTATGTTCATACTCATGAACTCTACCACCAACTGGCATCTCGTCTTATACATAGCGGTCTATGCTCCAGGCTATGGTGGTCTAACATCACTGATGCCGATAATGAAAGCGAACTACTTTGGACCCAAGTCCTTCGGCCAGGTGTTGGGCATCTCAGGTCTGGTCCAAATGGTAGGGACCGTATCCGGGCCGTTCTTAGCGGGTCTAATATACGATCTAACTGGAAGCTACCAAATAGCTTTCCTTATTTTCGCCATAGCCAGCCTGGCTGCCATGATTATATTCTTGATCTCCAGGCGTCCATCAAAGCGCCCCTCGTCTCCACTGGGTGCTCCTGTACTCTCGCACAACCCATCGTGATCCCTTGAGAGGCTCCACTCAGCCGAAGCCTCGTTAATAGGAATAGGGATGGGCTTGGTCCCGCCACAACCTAACGTTGATATTCTCTATCTCTCTGGATAAGATAGTCATTGGACCAGCATTAACGTAACTTTGCTTATCGCAAGAGTTTTGTTGTCACGCGTACTCCGGACCGCTCGATAATTGTGAGGCTGCCATACATGGACGTACGAGAAAGCACAAGATGGGTAGTCGAGCATTGCCAGCTAGTTTCGATTGACGAGGAAGCTACTTCGGCACTGGCCCAGAAGTGGGCGCGAGAGGGCTTTAAAGTCCCCGATTGGGACCAGAAATACCATTATTCCGGCCCACCCGAGATGACTGCCAACTTCATCCTGCTCCTCGACACGCTAAACTTCTGTTTCTGGGAAGAGCCAAAGTGGGAGATAGAGTTCAAGGGCGAGACCCTCTCCGGCTACTGGGCTCTTGCCGCCTCTCTCACCAGAGCCGTTCAAGAGGGCATACCTGTCCTTGACACCAAGTATTGGGCCTCCATAGGTTACCTTGACGCAGGCTATATTTTCCGAGGGAACGGAGACATACCCATGCGTAGCGAACGATGCGGGATTCTGCGTGTTGTAGGTAAAGCAATGGAGCAAAAGTATGGCGGGCAGTTCATCAAGGTAATAAACGCCGCAGAGGGCAGCGCTCCCAGGCTACTGGACCTAATTGCACGCGAGGTACCATTCTTTAGCGATACCGCAAATTATAAGGGCCAAAAGGTGCTCTTTTACAAGAGAGCGCAAATACTGGTAGCGGACCTATGGGGCGCATTCGGTGGCAAAGGGTTAGGAGCATTCGCCGAAATGGAGCAGCTAACGGCATTCGCCGACTATAAGTTGCCACAGGTACTCCGAGAACTGGGAGTGCTGCAGTACGCTGAGCCGTTGGCGAAAAAGATCGACGCTCTTGAGCCGCTTCCGTCGGGCAGCTCGGAAGAGGTAGAGATAAGGGCCTGCACTATATGGGCTGTAGAACTCCTGAAACAGGCCCTAAAAGAGCTTGGTATAGACCTGCCATCCTTCCAAATCGACTGGTGTTTATGGGATATGGGACAGAAAATGCCGCTCGCTAATCCGCATCACCGTACCAAGACGATATTCTACTGAATCGTACATACAGGCATCTGTCCCCACACCAAGAGATAAACTCCTTCCCCGTTCGTCCTGAGCTTGACGAACGATAAGACAGACTTTCATATCAATGACGTTTTTTGGTGGAATTAGGGTCATGGCCATCCGCTTTACTATAGTCTGCAAGGACCGAAAGTCTCTCGCCAGAGCTGGAGTCTTGACCACACCTCATGGAGTTATCGAAACTCCAGCCTTTATCTCTGTCGCTACCCAGGCATCCGTAAAAGGCGTGAGTCCGGCGGAGCTGCTGACGATGGGCGCGCAAGTAGTCCTTGGGAATACCTATCACCTGCATCTACGTCCCGGGGAGGACATAATCGCACGCGGCGGCGGCCTTGCAAAGTTCATGGGCTGGCCGGGGCCCA
Source organism: Dehalococcoidia bacterium (assembly GCA_009693005.1). Classification (GTDB taxonomy): domain Bacteria; phylum Chloroflexota; class Dehalococcoidia; order SHYD01; family SHYC01; genus SHYC01. The sequence continues at coordinate 6,604 of SHYC01000060.1, forward strand.
CCGTGACCGACAGCGGCGGCTTTCAGGCCTTCAGCCTTGGAGCGGGCCGGGAGCAGGGAGTGGGTAAGATAGCCAGTGTGTTCCCGGAGGAGGACAATCATAGAGACCCGGACGGCAGAGGTGACGTCTCAAGGCTAGCGGCAAACTCAGGAGAATCCCTGACGAGAGAGCTGAAGAGCCTGGTGAGCGTCGATGAGGAGGGAGTGTCCTTTATCTCGCACCTGGACGGCACTCCGCAGCGCCTGACTCCGGAGAGCTCCATGGCGATACAAAAGGCTTTAGGGGCAGATTTAGTGCTGGCCTTTGACGAATGTACCTCTCCCCTTTCCCCCTACGAGTACGTCAAGGCATCCATGGAGCGCACCCATCGCTGGGCTTTACGCTGCCTTGAAGCTTTCGACGGGAAGCAGCAGGCGTTGTTCGGCATAGCCCAGGGAGGGGAGTATCGGGACCTGCGGGAAGAGAGCGCCCGGTTTATAGGCGGACTGGCCTTCGAAGGACTGGCTATCGGCGGCTCGCTCGGCAAGTCCAAGGCGGATATGCACAAAGTGCTGGACTGGACCGTACTCCTGCTGCCGGATGAAAAGCCCCGGCATCTACTGGGCATCGGCGAGCCGGAAGACCTGCTGGAGTGCATAGCCCGCGGGATAGACCTCTTCGACTGCGCATCTCCCACTCGCATTGGGCGTAACGGGACCGTCCTCTCCCCTCTGGGAAGAATAAATGTGCTCAACGCGCGCTTCAGAGAGGATGCAGCTCCCATCCAAGAAGCCTGTGGATGCTACTGCTGCTCGCACTTTTCCAGGGCCTATCTCAACCATCTTTTCAAAGAAAAGGACGAACTGGGACCAGTACTATGCTCCATTCATAATCTCTACTTCACTGTATCCCTAACGCGGCGCGCGAGAGAAGCAATCATGAGCGGAGAATACAAGCGCTTCAAGGACAGCTTTCTAGCGTCCTACAGCAAGAGAGCGCCAAAGTGATGGTACAGTTAACGATTTGGCATAAACCACCCTTGACACCCCTCCATCCTTGACCTATATTCGCTTAGAGAGCGCCGCATACAGGAGCATCCATTGCCTACAGATACTATCATCTTCACGAAAGACCGGAAGATCGCGTACATAACCCTAAACCGCCCTGATGCGGGTAACAGGCTGGACCTTGGTATGGCTTACCAGATCGAGTCCGCGTGTCAGGCCATAACGGACGATGATACCATGCAGGTCGTAGTCCTCAACGCATTTGGAGATGCTTTCTGTACTGGCGAAGAGCTTGAGGACCTGCAGTTCGAAGAGCCAGGCTCTCTGCTCCAGAGCCCGGGAGCTATCGCAATCAACGCTATATCCAGGTTGACGGCGCCGGTTATAGCCGCGATCAATGGTGAGTGTCATGGCGCCGGCCTCGAGCTGGCCCTGGTCTGTGACATCCGTCTGGCTTCACAGACGGCCACGTTTCTGGCGCCGGAGCTGTCCTACGGCTACATACCACACCACGGAGGCACACAGCGCTTGTCCAGGATAGTCGGCAAATCGGCGGCTCTGGAGATGGTGCTGCTAGGGGAACCTGTCTCTGCCGGAGATGCCTTCAGAATTGGTCTGGCAGCCCGCGTGCTGCCGCCTGACCGGCTTGGCTCGGAGGCGGAGGCACTGGCTGCCAGGCTGTCAGCCAAGGCGCCTATAGCCCTGAGATACACCAAGGAGGTGGTCACAAAAGGGATGGACGTTACCCTGGAACAGGGAATGCGTCTTGAGGGAGACCTGTATTTTCTTTTGCAGACCACCCGTGACCGCATGGAAGGCATTAGCGCATTCCTGGAGAGACGCACTCCGGAGTTTGAAGGACGCTGAGCGGATGAAAACGTACAAGTGTAGCCCGACCCAGTACCGCATTTTTCAATACAATTATTACCACAGGAATCTGAGAGGCAATGACTGAATTTGACACTATCACCTATGAAAAGGACGAGGCCGGTATAGTCTACGTGACGTTGAACCGTCCCCAGGTCCTAAACGCTCTCAACGTGCAGATGCGTGATGATCTGTTCCAGGCCATCAACGCCATTCGTGATGATCCCGACGCTCTGGTGGTCATCTTTAAGGGCGCCGGAGACCGGGCGTTCTGCGCGGGCGCAGACCTGACCGAGTTCGGCTCCGCTCCCTCTCCGGTAATAGCCAGAAAAGTACGGTGGGAGCGGGACCTCTGGGGCACCGTAGCAACGACATACAAGCCGATGATAGCCGCGATACACGGCTTCTGCCTCGGCTCCGGCCTCGAGCTCTCAATGCTGTGCGATATCCGGATAGCTGCAGAGGGAGCGCGCTTCGGACTTCCCGAGGTAGGACTGGGCATCATTCCGGCAGCCGGCGGCAGCCAGACCCTGCCCAGGGTGGTGCACCGCGGGCACGCCCTGGAGTTGGCCCTCACCGGAGACGTCATAGATGCCGAGCACGCCCTCAGAATCGGCCTGATTAACCGCATAGTGCCGGCCGGAGAGCACCTGGGAGCGGCAAGAGAGGTAGCGCACAAGATACTGGAAAAAGACCAGCGGATCGTCCGGCTGGCCAAAGAGGCCATAGTAAGAGGCCAGGACCTGCCCCTCCCCGAAGGCATACGCCTGGAGGCGCAGCTAGCCGCGATGACGCGTGGAAAGAAATAGGCAGTAGTAAGAGTAACTTGCTTAAAGGATGGAGGAAGAGTATGACCCTGCAGCGCACAATAAAAGCATTTGTTCACAAAGGAGAGACTTTCTACGTAGCAGAGTGCCTAGAGGTCCCAGTAGTGACCCAGGGTACGACTTTGGACGAAGTCTTGAAAAATCTCCAGGAGGCGGTGGCCCTACATTTGGAGGACGAAGACCTAGAAGCGCTGGGGCTGGCTCACAACCCTTCCATTTTAGTGACTCTTGAGATAGAACCATCGTATGCCTAATGTCCGAAGGCTATCTGGGGAGGAAGTAATTGGAATTCTTGAAAGGTTCGATTTTGCAATATATTCACAAAGGGGGAGTCATATCAAACTCCGGCGGGTTACCCACACTGGGCAAAGACAGTCTCTAACGGTTCCAAGGCACAGAGAGTTAGATATTGGTACGCTGCAAGCAATCTTCCGTCAGGCATCTCGCTTCGTTCCAGGAGATGACCTGTGGCCCTACTTCTACACAAACTAAAGAGTTGATTCATGCGATCAGGTACTCATGTCCATATAGACGCTTAAGGTATCCTTTTGGGATAATTTATTACGCCTTCTTGACCTTGCCTTTCGCCTCCAATATGCGCTCTGTAGTTACAAGTTTACGCTCGCTGTTGTTAATTTACATAGCATTTCTAGCTGTGAAGGTGGGTAGTTGTGAGCGCTTGGAAGACCTTGATATTATATTAAAATCCGATTATCATATATACACTCTTGCAGAGGAAAGATATGATGACGACGAAGATTACTGCTACCGAGCTAGCCAAGAATCTTTCAGATGTGCTTAACCGCATCTGTTACCGAGGCGAGCGCTTCACAATCGAACGGAACGGTGAGCTGATCGCTAGCCTTGGCCCTGTAAGCAGACCGCCGGCTATCACGATCGATGAGCTTATCGCACGGGTAGGTGATTTAGAACTCCCAGGTGATGGCTTCGCCGACGACCTGGAGGCTATCCAGGCTGAGCAGCCAAAGGCTGAGTTTAAAGAATAGCCCTCTTAGTTGACTCTGGAATCTTCATTCTGCTAGATTGGCGAGGTAGGCATTTGAGTGACCTAGCTCAGGCTGTGTCCGGCGAACCAATCGCGGTGGCCAGCATCACTGCGTCTGAATTGCTGGTCGGCGTCCATCGAGCAGACTCGGACGTACGCCGCCTCCGAAGAGAAAACTACGTCGAGGCTATCCTTGAAGCCGTTCCAGTAATCCCTTTCGATCTCCGGATCGCCAGAGTACACGCTCTTCTCTCAGCACAGCTCGCTACAGTCGGCCAGCCGGTTGGTGCCCACGATCTCTTGATAAGCGCTACAGCCTTAGCGCACGGCTATTCAGTCCTTACTGAGAACCTGCGAGACTTTCAACGAGTCCCGGGGCCTGCTGTCCAGAGGCCAAACTGGTAATCGCGGCTCAACATCGCTCCGGGGCTGGCAACACATTTGACATCCCCTCTAAACCGAATTATCCTGCTGTTAGTCGGATCGAACACTGTGGGGGCTGGCCTCGTGCCTGCCCTGACTACCATGAGGAGCGGGTATTATGACCAGCGAGCGTATCCAACGGCAGATTGATGCTCTTTTGGATGATGCCGAACAGGCCATCAAGAATTCTGACTGGGCGCTGGTACGCGACCGCGCGAAGCAGGTCCTGACGATGGACCCCGATAACGGTGATGGGAAGTTCTACCTCGCCGCCGCGGAACGTGGATTGGCGGCAGCCTCCGAAGGTCGCCAGGAGGTCTCCGAAGGCGACTCTCCTGGGCGAGCGACTCTGTCGACCGACCCGCCTGGGCGAGCGCCAAGTCTGCCGGCGATCGACGGCGCTGCAACAGCGGACGCATCCCCAAAACGACCTCTTCCCACCTCCTTCGTCAATGGCCGCTACTTGGTAAAGCGCTTTCTTGGAGAGGGCGGCAAGAAGATAGTCTACGAGACTAACGATACCATTCTGGACCGCGATGTTGCCTATGCCGAAATAAAGACCGATGGCCTGGACGAGGTCGGCCGCGAGCGCATCAAGCGTGAGGGGCAGACCCTGGGTAGACTCGGCTCTCATCCCAATATCGTCTCGGTCCACGATCTGGGTGAGGAGAACGGTCATCCCTACATGGTCACCGAGCTTATGGAGGGCGGCGATGTAGAAGCGC